>CAZSOI010000509.1:0-9350 GCA_964608115.1 uncultured Burkholderiaceae bacterium
GTGCGCGCGACCCAAAAGGGCTAGCCTCTGGCCCCCTGGGACAGCGCCGGCCCGAAGGTACGGATGCAACTTGGCGCTCGCCCGGAACACCCAAAATGCCGGCATAATAGGCAGTTACGCGCTGGGTCCGGAGCAAAAAAACCGACGTGACCTTTCTTTTTCAAGCCCTGGTTGCCTGCCTGCTGACTGCCCTGCTGATCGTCTGGCTGCGCCGGCCAGCTTTGCGCTTTGGCTTGCTCGATCATGCAGGAGGGCGCAAGCGACATGTTGGCTCGGTTCCTTTGACGGGGGGCATCGCCCTGACTTTGGGTTTTGCGGCTACCTTGCTGTTTTCGGCACCGGTTCTGTCGCAGTACGCGGTGCTGCTCGTAGCTTTGGCGCTGCTGGCTGCCGTGGGGCTGCTTGACGATTTGGGTGAAGTCTCGCCGCGAGGGAAATTGGCGGCGCAAATTCTTGCCGCGCTACTGATGACTTCCTGGGCCGGCAACTTTCTTATGAATCTGGGCGACTTGTTTGCTCGCGGTCCCTTTGAACTAAGGAACTGGGGCATACCGCTGACGGTCTTTGCAACGGTTGCGGTAATCAACGGTCTGAACATGCTCGATGGCATGGACGGCCTGGCGGGGGGCCTTGCCTTTTGCGTGTTGGCATTCTTTGCGCTGTTTGCTTCGCTGCTCGACGACCCAAATGCCTATAAATTGCTACTGGTCTTGCTTGGCGCGCTAACGGGATTTTTGATTTTCAACCTGCCCCATCCCTGGCGCGGCGCGCGTCGAACCTTCATGGGCGACACGGGCAGCCTGGTTTTGGGTTTCGTCATAGCGTGGTTTTCGATCGAGCTCACCCAGCGAGCTGGCGCCCGTGTTCCACCGGTCGTAATGCTCTGGGTAGTCGGCCTCGTACTCTTGGACCTGCTCACGGTGACGCTTCGCCGCATCATCCGGCGTCGCGACCCTGCGCTGCCCGACCGCGGGCACATCCATCATGTTTTGCTTCGCCGTGGCTACAGCGCACCCCAGACACTCATCTGGTTGCTGAGTGCTAATGTCATTTTGAGCATTATCGGAACGCTCCTATGGCGCGTCGGCACGCCCGAGTACATCAGCTTTGGGAGCTTTCTGATCATTGTGGCCCTGTACCTGGGCCTGTTTTTGTTCCCCAGCCGACTTTGGCGCTTACTGCCGCGTCGCCCCCGGTCTAACTCGCGAACGCAAGGTGCCTGATGCGAGCAGCCCGCAGTAACGACGTGGCACCGTTTTTGCCGAACGCTCGAGACCTCGAACGCAGCTTTCACGGACGGATCCTGCAACGCGGCCGCGAGGTTATGCAGGCTGGACGAGTTTCTTCGCTGGAACTGGAAGTAATCTCGTCGAACGCCATCGAGCTACGCGCCCAGGTGCGCGGTGCCGAGCAGGCACCGGGCACCGAGCAACGGCGCTACCAGGTCGGCGTGCGCATGACCCGCAAGAGCGCCGGTGCGCAGGTGGAAATTGAATCCCACTGCTCTTGTCCCATTGGCCACTTGTGCAAACACGCGGCGGCCGTGTTGTTGCGCTGGCAGCCACAATGGAGCGAGGCGGTTGCGCCGGCAGAACCGCCGTCTTTTGCGCGCCCATGGACCTCGTTGGCCGAAGCCCCAGCCGATGCGGTCTCGGAAAGTCCCGCTCCCCAGCAACGCATCGCTCATGGCGTGGGGACAGTTTGCGTTCGCCTGGGCGCCTCGCGCGCACAAGCTCCCGAGGGCACGGCAGCCAATGCCCTGCCGCCGAACGCCGCGCTGTACGTCTCGCTTCGCATCGATGGGGTGCGCGTGCCGTTACAGCGTGCCCCCAGCGTGCTCGTCGTTGAAGGCGAAACGGTCGACGCCGCGCCTGACGTCCGGCAGGTTGAGCGAGTAATCGCTCAATTGCAGGCCGACGGCGCCACGCCATGGTCGTACGCCTTTGCGCCGCAAGGTCGCCACAACAGCGAATCGGCCTTCCAGATCAGCGACGACACAGCGGTGCAGCTGATGCAAGAAGGGGTCGAGCGCTGGCGCCTGCAGGGTTGGGAAGTCGTAATCGATGAGGATTTTCCCTGGCAAATCGTGGAGTTCGACGATCTGGAAATGGCGGTACACGAGTTGCCCGGACAGGACTGGTTTGACCTGGAACTGGGCCTGAAGCTTGGCGAAAAGCGCGTCCCGTTGTTGCCGCTGCTGGAATCGGCGTTAGCCGAAGCCCGAGCCTCAGCCGCACGCACGCGCGAGAGCAATGGTTCCGGGCACGTGCTGCAAGTTCGCATCGATCCCAAACACGTCATTCGATTGCCTTGGGAGCGCGTGGCGCCGTTGCTCGATACGCTCGTTGAGCTTGGCGATGTACGGCGGCGCAAATTGACACGCCCGATGCGTGTGCCTGGTGCGCGCTTTTCGCGCGCCGCTCGCATGTTACGAGTGTCCAAGCTCGATCTGGCGCGGGTTGCCACACTTGCCGATCGGGGCGCTTTAACCTGGGTCGGCGCGCCCGATGTGCGCCGCTTTGCGCAGCGCCTAGCAGGCTTTGCTCACGTCGAGGCGGCACTCGTCCCGCAGGGCCTGCAGGCACAGCTACGACCTTACCAGCGCGCTGGACTGAACTGGCTGCAGTTTCTGCGCGAATATGGCTTAGGCGGTCTGCTGGCCGACGACATGGGACTGGGCAAGACGCTGCAGACTCTGGCGCACATCTGTCTTGAGAAGGAACAGGGCCGTTTGGTGTCGCCGGCGCTGGTGATCGCCCCCACTTCGTTGGTTCATAACTGGATCGCCGAGGCGGCGCGCTTTGCGCCAGAGCTGCGCACCTTGCAACTGCACGGTACCGATCGGTGGCGTGACTTCGAGCGTGTCGGCGAATGCGATTTGGTGGTGACGAGTTTTGCGCTACTCGCGCGGGACATCGAGCAGCTAGCAACGCGCAATTTCCACTTGCTGATCGTCGACGAGGCACAAAACATCAAGAATCCACGCACCCAGGCTGCGGGGGCGATCCGACAAATCCATGCTACGCACCGGTTGGCGCTGACCGGCACCCCCCTGGAAAATCACCTGGGCGAGCTTTGGGCTCAGTTCGACTGGTTAGCGCCCGGACTACTGGGCGATCAGGCCAGTTTCTCGCGACTGTATCGTGTGCCAATCGAAAAGCGCGGTGACGATGCGCGGCGCCAACACCTGACTGCGCGGATCCGACCCTTTGTTCTGCGCCGCCGCAAAGATGAAGTCGCCCCGGAACTGCCGCCACGAACCGAAATTGAGCGTTACGTTGCACTGGAAGGCGGACAGCGCGACCTGTACGAGGCGGTGCGAGCCAGCATGCACGAACGGGTGCGCGCCGCCTTGGCCGAACAAGGCCTCGATCGCAGCCAGGTGGTCGTGCTCGATGCCCTGCTCAAACTTCGCCAAGTCTGCTGCGACCCGCGTCTGGTTGCGCTCCCCAGTGCACGCAAGGTGGTCGAATCGGCCAAGCTCGATTTGCTCACGCAAATGCTCGACGGCTTGTTGGTAGAAGGCCGACGCGTCTTGGTGTTCTCGCAATTCACGTCGATGCTTGCGCTCATTGAGCGGGCATTGACCGAACGCGGTCAGCGCTATGCCTTACTTACCGGTGACACGCGCGATCGTGCAGCGGCGGTCGAGCAGTTTCAAAGCGGCGAAGTGCCGCTATTCCTGCTCAGCCTGAAGGCTGGTGGCACAGGACTAAATCTTACGGCGGCCGACACTGTGATCCATTACGACCCGTGGTGGAACCCTGCCGTCGAGGCGCAAGCAACCGACCGCGCGCACCGGATCGGGCAAGACAAGCCGGTTTTTGTCTACCGCCTGCTGTGTGCGGGGACCATCGAGGAGCGTATGCGCACTTTGCAAACGCGCAAGGCGCTGCTCGCCCAAGCGTTGCTGGGCGATGAGGCCGGATTGGCGCGCGCGTTGGGCGCTGAGGACATCGAGGCTTTGCTGGCTCCTGCACCCTAGCCATTGCACCATGAGATCTGCCGAACCTACAAGTCTCGTTGCCATCGGCGACTTGCAGGGCTGCGCGAGCAGCCTGCAAGAGCTGCTGGCGAAGATCGATGAAGGTACCCGCTTGGTGTTTGTCGGCGATCTGGTTAATCGGGGCCCCGACTCGCTCGGGACGCTGCGCCAAGTGCGCGCGCTTGGGCAGCGCTGCGTAGCTTTGCTGGGCAACCACGACTTGCATCTGCTGGCAGTTGCGGCAGGCATCCGCCCCGTCCACGATGATGACACCTTGCAGGAGATCTTGGACGCGCCCGATGCCGGCGAGCTCATCGACTGGGTACGCGCGCGCCCCCTTGCGTACCTTCAAGACGGTGCGCTCTTTGTCCATGCGGGCGTGCTGCCACAATGGAGTGTTTCACAAACAATTGCGCTCGCGCGCGAAGTCGAAGAGCGCTTGCGCGCCCCGGATTACCGCGCGTTCCTGGCAACGATGTACGGCAACCGTCCCCTGCAATGGAGCGATTCGCTTATCGGCGCCGATCGCCTGCGCTGCATACTAAACGCGCTTACGCGCCTGCGTTTCGTCTCTCTGGATGGAACGATGGATCTGAAATTAAAAGGCAGCATCCACAGTGCACCCCCCGGGTGGCTGCCCTGGTTCGACCACCCGCAGCGGGCCACTCGTGCGACGACGATCATCTTTGGCCACTGGTCAACGCTTGGCCTGATGCTTCGCGAGGACGCGATCGGCATCGACACGGGTTGTGTCTGGGGCGGCAAGTTAACAGCGATCAGCTGGCCGTCGCGAGCGGTGTATCAAGTTGGGTGTCCGCCAGCTCGTCGACCGCAATAACCTCGGGTAGCTCAAGGACCGTTGCAATTGCCGTACGCGCCCGTGCGGCAATTGCCTGGCGCGTGAGCGCGTCAGAGTCGATCGCAGGCAGCCAGTACAGGTGTGCGGTCAGTCGCGGCGCGATCACGATGCGCCAAATCGATTGGATCAGATTCATGTCGCCGATGAACGCCGCTGCGGTTGAAGGACGACCGTTTTGCTGGTACTGCAGCGCCAGGGGGATCACGGGCGCGCCCGCCTCGAGGGCCGCCTGTACCAGATTGGCATGAAACCGCAGCAAGCGCGAGCCATCGGTCGTAGTTCCCTCCGGGAAAATTCCGATCGACTGGCCCGAGCGCAGACGTTGCGCCACGATGTGGTTGACGTGCGCAATGGCGTGACGCCGCCCGCGCTCGACGTATACCGTGCCGACGGAGGCTGCAAAACGGCCCAGCAGCGGCCAACGCGCTACGTCGGCCTTGGCAACAAAGCGCGCCGGCGTGACGGCCGCGATCACAAAGACATCGGCCCAGGAGACGTGGTTTACCAGCAGCATAGAGCCGCGTGTTGCGGCGATCGGTTTGGCGGCCCGATCGTGGTGCACCTGCAAACGAATGCCAAGTGCGACAAGCAAGACGCGCGACCAAAAGCGTAGCAGCGCGTCCCGGCCTAGCGCCGGCAACCACGGAAAGAGCAGAGCCGCCGCGCACATCCCCCAAAGTATGTGCACGACGATAAGTGACAGCGCAAGTGGCGAGAGCACCAAAAGCGTCGTTTTGAACAGTCGATCGTAAAGGACAGTTCGCATGCCTTGTCTTTGCGCGCGCGTGCCCTGCCCCATGTCGTGGGTCTAGCGTGCTGCCTCAAAGCGCACTTCGCCACCGACCAGCGTAAAGCGCGCACGCCCCGCTAGCCGCAGGCCAGAAAATGGAGAATTCTTGCCGTTGCTTAGTAGCGTTTCCTCGTCCACGCGCCACGCCTGCTCGGGGTCGAACACAACTACATCCGCTTTTCGCCCCGGCTGCAGCGTCCCGGTGTCCTCGCCCAGAACGCGCGCAGGTGCACTGGTTACTGCCGCCAACGCCCGCACCAGCGGCACAGACTGTGCGTTGGCCCAATCAAGAATCAATGCCAGAAGCGTCTCCAACCCGCTGGCCCCCGCGCGCGCCTCACCAAACGGCAGCAGCTTGTCCTCGATGGATACGGGCGCGTGGTCCGAGCAGATCGCATCGATGGTGCCATCGGCCAAGCCAGCGCGAATTGCCGCCCGATCCGCCTCGGTTCGCAAGGGTGGATCGAGTCGGCAGTTGGTGTCGTAATAGCCAATGTTGCGGTCGACCAAGTGAAGGTGATGAATCGACACGTCCGCGCTAACTGGCAGACCTTCGCGCTTGGCGGCACGCAAGAGTTGCACCCCCGCGGCCGAGGACAGGCGGCACAGGTGAACGCGCGTGCCGGTCGCGCGCTGCAGTTCGAAAATGGTGTGCAATGCCACGGTCTCGGCCGCTGCGCTGATGCCAGGCAACCCCAGCGCGGAAGCCAACGCACCTTCGGCAGCGACACCGTCACCCACCAGCGAAGCGTCGACCGGGCGCAACCAAACCGGCAGATCGTACGTTCGCGCGTAGCGCAACGCCTGCAAAAGCGTGCCGTGATTCGCCGGCAAGGCGCTGGTCTGACAAAAGGCCACGCAACCGACCTGCGCAAGAGTACGCATCTCTGCCAGAGTATCGCCCGCCAACGCAGCCGTTAGTGCGCCCAACGGGTATAGGCGCGCGCCGGCAGCCTCGCGCGAGCGCTGGCGCAGCATGCGTACCAATCCCGGCTCATCAAGCGGTGGATCCGTATCGGGCGGACAGACAACGCCGGTTACGCCCCCGGCCAGTGCCGCGCGCATTTCCACCCGCAGCGCACCCTCTGCGCCCGGCTCGCGCATGCGTGCGCACAAATCGACCAGACCGGGCGCCACCACCAAGCCACGGGCGTCGATTACGCGCTGCGCCGTGAAGTCATCGGGTCGCACGCCGATGGCCGCGATGCGCCCATCGGCAAGGTACACGCCGCCAATGGCGTCGTGCCCGGTTGCCGGGTCGATTACCCGGCCGTTTTCGATCGCCAGTGTGGCATTCATCGAAAGTCTGCGCGCTGGGAGGACGCCACCATGGAGAGCACCGCCATGCGCACGGCGATACCGAAACTGACTTGCGGCAAGATCACGCTGTGTGGGCCATCGGCGACCATCGAGTCGATCTCCACGCCGCGATTCATCGGCCCTGGGTGCATGACGATGCAATTCGACTTCGCATGCTTGAGCGCCTGCGGCGTCAAGCCGTAATTGCTAAAGTATTCTTGTGCACTGGGCAAAAGTGCGCCGCGCATGCGCTCGTTTTGCAATCGCAGCATGATAATCACATCGGCATCGCGAATGCCGTCTTCCAGTCGCGTGTGAACCTGCAGACCCAACTCCTCCAGACCGACCGGCAGCAGCGTGAGGGGGCCGACGGCACGCAGTTCGCGCACCCCCATTGCGAGCAAGCCGTGTATGTCGGAGCGCGCAACGCGCGAATTTAAAATATCGCCCACGATCGCAACGGAGAGCTGCTCAAAGGAACCCTTGTAATGGCGAATGGTGTATAGGTCGAGCAGAGCCTGGGTTGGATGGGCGTGGCGACCGTCGCCGGCATTTACCACGTGCACATGCGGCGCCACGTGCCGGGCGATGAGGTAAGGCGCGCCACCCTGAGAGTGGCGCACCACGAAGATATCGGCCTGCATGGCGGTCAGATTGTCGATGGTATCGAGCAGCGACTCGCCCTTTGCAGTGCTCGAGGAAGCGATGTTCAGGTTATATACGTCCGCGCTCAGGCGCTTTGCGGCGATTTCGAACGTCGTGCGCGTGCGCGTTGAGTTCTCGAAGAACAGGTTAAAGACCGAGCGCCCGCGCAGCAGGGGCACGCTTTTGACCTCGCGTGTTCCCACCGCAATGAAGCCATCGGCCGTGGTCAATATGCGTTCGATCAGTGGGCGAGGCAGTTCCTCGATCGAAAGCAAATGGTGCAGTTCGCCTTGGCCGTTGAGCTGGGGACTGGCGCTGCGCAGCTGCATAGCTCAGCGACCCTTGTCCTCTTCCAGGCGCAGGTGCAGGCGCTGGTCATCGTCGCGCGAGAGCACAACGCTAACATCGGGTGGCACCTCGATCGTGCGGCCGACAAGCGTCGTTGATATCGGCAATTCGCGTCCGCCTCGATCAATGAGTACCGCCAGCTCAATGCGCTCGGGCCGTCCGTAATCAAATAGCTCGTTCATCGCCGCGCGAACGGTGCGCCCGGTATTTAGAACATCGTCGATCAGCAGGATGTCGGCAGTGTCAACGTCGAATGGGATGCGCGAGGGCCGTACCCCACGGCTCAAACCCGATTGGCTAAAGTCGTCACGATAGAAGGACACATCCAAAATGCCAACGGGCGCTTCGATGCGCAAATCGGTACGCAGTCGCTCGGCGAGCCAAACCCCGCCCGTGTGCACGCCAACAAGCAGGGGGCTGCGGCCATGGAAGCGCTCGCGCACGCGCCGCGCGAGCTCAAAGTAGATAGCCTCGGCATCCAGATCTAGCATGCGCAGGTCGCGCCCTCGTCAAACCATTGTTGCAAGATGACTGCGGCAGCCTCGTCGTCGTCGGGCCGCTCGCCGCGGCGAGGCACAACCGCCGAGGAGTAACGCTCATCGATTCGCGCAACTGGCAAGTGAAAACGCCCCTCGAGCTGGCGCGCAAAGCGTTCGCAGCGCGCGGTCATCTCGTGGGCAGCGCCATCCGTGTGGCGCGCCACGCCAACTACCAGTTGCTGCGGTTGCCACTGCTCCACCAGCGCGGCCACTGCGCGCCAGCGGGCAAGTGCGCTGGGGCTTTCGATGATTTGCAGCGATCGGGCGCTGCGGGTGATGCCGTTACCCAGTGCTACCCCGATGCGACGGGTACCAAAGTCAAAACCCAGGACGATCCCCGGCTGCGACTCCCCTGTTGCCTCAAGCATGTCCAGGCTGGCTGGCCAGGTGATGCAGATCGACACCCAAAAGTTTGAGCGCGGCATCAAAGCGCGCATTAGCTGGTGTTTCGAAGATGACGCGCGCATCGGCGGGCACAGTCAACCAGCCGTTGTGGGCAAGTTCGTGCTCAAGCTGCCCCGCGGCCCAACCGGCGTAGCCCAGCGTGACGAGCAAGCGCGTCGGACCCTTGCCGCCGGCTAGCGCCTCCAATACGTCTTTGGAGGTCGTCAGCCCGATATCCTGGGCCACGGTCAGCGTTGAGCCGTAATTGCCCGCCGGCGCGTGCAGCACGAAACCGCGCTCGGTCTGTACCGGCCCGCCGTAGAGCACGGGCTCATCGCGCCAGGGCGCAATCTCCAGTCGCAGGTCGATTTTGTCAAACAGGCGCGCCAAGGTGAGTTCCGTCGGGCGGTTGATCACTACCCCCATTGCACCCTTATCGCTGTGCTCGCATACATACACCACCGTCCGATCGAAGTTCGGATCCTGCATGCTGGGCATGGC
>CAZSOI010000510.1:0-3313 GCA_964608115.1 uncultured Burkholderiaceae bacterium
ATGTTGGCAAAGACTGGCGCGAGTTCGTAACTACCGACCCGCGCTTTTTGCGTCCCAGCGAAACTGGCGCGACCGTTGCTGACGCCTCCAAGGCGCGGCGCGAGCTCAACTGGTCACCGACGATCGGCTTTGATGCGATGCTGGCGGAAATGGTCGATGCCCAGGTGGCTGCCCTGCAGACAGCACGGCCGTCGGCACAACTGCTTGGATAAAGCACCGCGCGCTTATGCAAGCTGATCTGATTCGTCGGGCCCGGCTGTTGGTCGTCGGCGATGTCATGCTGGATCGTTACTGGTTCGGCGAAGTCGAGCGCATTTCGCCCGAAGCTCCAGTACCCGTGGTACGCATCGGGCGTGCCGAGGAGCGGCTGGGCGGCGCGGCCAACGTGGCTCGAAACATCACCGCTATTGGCGCACAAGCTGGTTTGTTAAGCGTGGTAGGCGATGATGAAGCCGGACGAACGATTGCCCGGCTCGTGCAGCTTGAGAGCATCCGAGACCACTTGCACGTCGACGCGGCACTGTCAACGACAGTGAAGTTGCGCATTGTTGCGCGGCGCCAGCAGCTGGCGCGCGTGGATTTCGAGAGCCTGCCCGAAGCGGAGGTTCTTGATGCGCACTTGGGACAATTTTCGGCGCTACTGCCCGAGTACGACCTCGTGATCCTGTCGGATTACGGCAAGGGGGGTCTCACGCACATCACCAAGATGATCGCGATGGCGCGCGCAGCGGGGCGCCCCGTGCTGGTCGATCCCAAGGGTGATGACTACGATCGGTATGCTGGAGCCAGTGTCATCACGCCTAACCGTGCCGAATTGCGCGAGGTCATCGGCCGCTGGCGCAGCGAGGCGGACTTGACCGAACGGGCTCAAGCGTTGCGCCGCAAACTGCGCCTTGATGCGCTACTGCTGACTCGCAGCGAAGAAGGCATGACGTTGTTTACCGAATCCGATACCTGGAGCGTTGCAGCTCGTGCGCGCGAGGTCTTCGACGTGAGCGGTGCCGGTGACACCGTCATCGCCGTACTGGGCACCATGATGGCCTTGGGTGCACCGCTGCGCGAGGCCGTAGTGCAGGCTAACCGCGCTGGCGGCATCGTTGTGGGCAAGCTGGGTACCGCAACGGTGAGCTATGAGGAATTGTTTCCCGACGCCCCGTAGCGCCCGGCGTTGTGGTCACGCCCAACGGCCGGCGTTGTGGCAACATGGCGCATTGTTTGCAACCCCCCCGACGCGTGCCCGTCATGAGCAAGGCAGCTGACCCATGAAAATCATCGTTACCGGGGCAGCCGGATTCATCGGCGCCAATATTCTGCGCGCGCTCAACGAGCGCGGCGAAACCGACATCCTAGCGGTCGACAATTTGGCCCGCTCGGAAAAATTCCGCAATCTGGCTGAGTTCGACATTGCGGATTATCTGGACAAGACCGAATTTCTCGAACGGGTACGCCGGCACGAGTTGTCGCGTCCCGACGTGATCTTTCATGAGGGCGCCTGCTCCGACACGATGGAAAGCGACGGCCGCTACATGATGGAGAACAATTTTCGCTATTCCTCCGAACTGCTGGACTGGTGCCAAAACACTGGCATCGTACTGATCTACGCCTCGTCGGCGGCAGTCTACGGCCTCGGGCCTGTGTTCACCGAGGTGCGAAGTGCCGAGCGACCACTAAACATCTACGGCTACTCCAAGCTGCTGTTCGATCACGTCGTGCGCCGGCATCTGGCGTCAAGCAAGACGCCCGTAGTGGGGCTACGCTACTTTAACGTCTATGGTCCGCGAGAGAACCACAAGGGTCGTATGGCCTCAGTGGCCTTTCATCACTTTCAACAGTTTCGAAGCGAGGCCAAGGTCAAACTCTTCGAAGGTAGCCACGGGTTTGAAAACGGCGAGCAGCGCCGCGATTTCATCCATGTCGACGACGCGGTTAAAGCCAACATGTATTTTTGGAACCGTCCGACCAGCGGTATTTATAACGTCGGCACGGGCCGCGCACAGAGCTTTAACGATGTTGCGCTAGCCATGGTCAACGCCCTGCGCGAGGCAAATGGCCAGCCGACGCTGACCCTGCGTCAAGCAGTGACGCAAGGCTCGATCGAATACATCGCCTTTCCGTCGGCATTGCGCGGCAAGTACCAGGCCTACACTCAGGCGGACTTGGCGCAGCTGCGCGCAGCCGGCTTTGACGACTCCATGTTCAACGTCGAGCAAGGCGTCGCCGCCTACGTTCGATGGTTGCTGAAGAATTCCTAGGCAATGCAGGCGCCGGGAGCGAGGGCGCGCACAGGCGCGCCGCGTTCTTGGACCGCGATGGCGTGATCAACATCGATCATGGCTATGTTTGGCGCATTGAAGACTTTGAATTCGTGCCCGGCGTGCGCGAAGCCGCGGCCGAACTCGCTCGGCTGGGCTACGCCATTGTCGTAATCACCAATCAGGCCGGAATCGCCCGAGGTATGTACACAGAAGCCGATTTTTTTACACTGACACAGTGGATGCGCGAACGTTTTGCCGAAGCCGGAGTGACGCTGGCCGGGGTGTACTACTGCCCGCATCATCCGACCGAGGGCGTGGGCGCGTGGCGGGTCGTCTGCAATTGCCGCAAGCCTGCTCCAGGAATGCTGCTTGCGGCCAGCCGCGACCTGGGCCTGGACCTCGGTAATTCGGTGATTTTCGGCGACAAATGCGACGACATGCGTGCCGGACGCTCAGCCGGCGTGGGTCTGCGGGTATTTCTGGGCAAAGATGGCCGTGCACCACCCACCGATGAATGCGCGGATGCGCTCGTTAGCCTGCGCTATAGCTCCCTGCCGCAGGCAATTTCCGATCAATCGCTGCGCATCGCCCTGACATTGGCGGGTACCGCGGTGCCGCCCCAGCGGATCGCAGCGCGCTGATCAGAAGGTCTTTGGAACAAAGCGCGTCAACCATGGCCCCACCGTACCGCGCGCTCTCGTTTGAGGACAAGATCGTCGCCCGGGCTGAACTGGCGCAGCGCGCGCGGCTGCTCACGCGCCCGGTCGTGCTAACCAATGGTGTGTTCGACATCTTGCACCGGGGACACGTGGCGTACCTTTCTCGGGCGCGGGCGCTGGGTGCAAGTCTCGTGGTGGCCGTCAACTCCGACGCCTCGGTCCGCTGCCTGGGCAAAGGGGCGGATCGGCCCATCAACCCGCAAGCCGACCGGGCCGCCATCGTGGCAGCGCTCGAATGCGTCGATCTCGTAACGGTATTTGACGAACCGGTTCCGCTGCCGGTTCTGGAGATCGTGCGCCCGGAAATCTACGTTAAGGGCGGCGACTACGACATCGACG
>CAZSOI010000511.1:0-5175 GCA_964608115.1 uncultured Burkholderiaceae bacterium
GAAAAGCGCATGATGTTCGTGATCCTGACCCTAATTGTCGCCGTGGCTGCGTTCAACCTGGTATCCACCCTGGTCATGACGGTCACCGAAAAGCGCTCCGATATCGCAATTTTGCGAACCCTCGGAGCGAGCCCGGGTAGCATTTTGTCGATCTTCATTATTCAGGGAGGTCTTATCGGTGTTTTTGGCACGGCGCTTGGCGTCGTGGGCGGCTTGCTGCTGGCATGGAATTTGGATGTGATCGTGCCGGCAATTGAGCACGCATTTGGGGTGCACTTTCTCGACCCATCGATCTACTTCATAAGTGCTCTGCCATCGGATCCGCGCGCAACGGACATTGTCCCGATCGCGCTCATCTCACTTGTGCTTTCCCTAGTGGCAACGCTGTATCCAAGCTGGCGGGCTGCGCGCGTGCAACCGGCGCAGGAATTGCGCTATGACTAAGACCTTGGCGGCTGGCGCGGAGACAGGCCCTTTTGATCCGGTCATCTCTGCACGCGCCGTCGTCAAGAACTACGGGGAGGACGGGCTGTTTGTCGAGGTTCTTAAAGGAATCGACCTTGACATTCGCCCGGGTGAAATTCTTGCCGTCACGGGTGCGTCAGGTTCAGGCAAGAGCACCTTGCTGCATTGTCTAGGTGGACTCGACGCTGTCAATTCGGGGGCGATCACTATCAGAGGCCGAGATGTTGCGAAACTAACGGAAGCCGAACGCGGAGCACTGCGCAATCAAGCACTAGGGTTCGTATACCAGTTTCATCACCTGCTTCCGGAATTTTCCGCGCTGGACAATGTGGCTATGCCGCTTGCAATCCGACGAGAGTCACGCGATAGCCGACGCGCACGAGCGGCTGAGGCGCTCTCGGCCGTGGGTCTGAGTCATCGTGTTATGCACTTTCCGGGCGAGCTCTCTGGTGGCGAGCGTCAACGAACGGCAATTGCGCGAGCGATCGTCACGCGACCTGCCTGCGTGCTGGCGGACGAACCAACCGGCAACCTCGACCGGGAAACGGCACACGTCGTGTTTGATCAATTCTTGGCATTGGCACGTCAATTCGCTACGGCGGTAGTTATCGTGACGCACGACGTAGAACTTGCTGCGCGCTGTGACCGGATGCTGCGTCTCGTGGACGGAAGAGTCTGAGAGGGCGTCTGACCGCCGCAACTCCTCAGAGCATTTCGGCTAAGGCCGGATGAGCCGTCAGCGCCGCGCTGTCCAGCGTTCGCGCGTTGCTTAGTCAAACTCCTCCGTATCAACCTCCGCTTGTGTGGCGGCGTTATAGCGCCTGCCAAAGACCGTGTCCGCATCAATAAGCGCCTCTAGACGCTTAATAAGATCGCCAGACAATTGAACCCGGGATGCCGCCGCATTTTCCTCCAAGTGATCAAGGCGGGTGGTGCCGGGAATCGGGATAATGTCCGCTCCTCGCTCCATAAGCCAAGCCAGCGCCAGTTGCCCAGTAGTGCAACCGACGACGTCGGCGATGCCGCGAATGGAACCAAGCAGGGGCAGGTTTCGAGCGTAATTTGCCGGCTCAAAGCGTGGCATCTGCCGGCGAATATCTTTCGCGTCAAGCAAATTTACATCCCGCAGGCCGCCGGCGAGAAACCCTCGTCCCAGAGGGCTGAAGGCGACGAAACTCACGCCGAGGCGGCGGCATTGTTCTAGCACTGCAATCTCCGGGTTTCGCGTCCACAATGAATATTCTGACTGTATCGCCGCGATTGGGTACACCCGATGTGCACGGGCAAGCGTTGGTGCCGATACCTCGCAAAGGCCGATGCTGCGTATCTTTCCGGCCCCGACCAGCTCGGCGAGTGCACCAACACTTTCTTCGATTGGAATGCGCTTGTCCCAACGGTGCAAGTAGCAAAGATCGATGGTTTCAACCTGCAGCCGTCGAAGACTGTCCTCGACCGTCTGGCGAAGAGTCGGCGGGCGCCCATCGATTTCGCGCACGCCGGCGGAATTCCGAAACATGCCGCACTTGGTGGCAAGAACGAACCGACCACGATGGCCCCTCAGTGTCTGCCCGATTAGCGTCTCATTGGCACCAAAACCATACAGTGCCGCTGTATCAAAGAGGGTGTACCCCAGGTCAAGAGCGCGCAACAGCACTTTGGAGGCACTTTTCGGATCCGGTGGGGTGCCGTACGCATGCGATAGGTTCATGCACCCTAGGCCGATGCTCGAAACGGAGAACGGTCCCAAAGACCGCTTGATCATGTTTTGTCGCCCTCACCGCCGGCTTTGCAGCGCGCGCTCGATCCGATCTAGGGTCTGCATCGCCGGTAGGCATTGGGCTACGCTCGCGTTGGGTTCCCGACCCTCCCGTATGGCGCTGAAAAATTCCCGATCCTGCAACTCAATGCCATTTTTTGAAACTGCCACGCCTTCCAGATCTACCGTTTTCTCATACCCATCGACCAGGTCGTCGTAGCGAGCAATGTAGGTGCCGTTGTCGCAGATGTAGCGAAAGAAAGTACCCAGGGGACCGTTATTGTTAAAGGAAAGCGACAACGTGCAAATGGCACCCGAGGCAACCTTCATGCCGACGCTCATGTCCATAGCGATACCCAGTTCCGGATGGGTCGGACCCTGCAGGGCGTAGACCTGCGTCACAGGTTCGCCGGTCTGGTATTGAAATAGATCAACCGTGTGGCAGGCATGGTGCCACAGTAAGTGGTCGGTCCAGCTGCGGGGTTTCCCCAGCGCATTAAGGTTGCTACGGCGAAAAAAATACGTCTGCACGTTCATCTGTTGGACCTTTAACGCTCCGGATTTGATGCGCTTGTGAATCCACTGATGGCTAGGATTAAAGCGACGCGTATGCCCCGCCATAGCAACCAGACCGGTTTGCTTTTGCGTCCGCACCACCCGCTCGGCGTCCGCCAGATTGTCGGCCATAGGGATTTCCACCATTACGTGCTTGCCTGCCTCCAGACATTGGATAGTTTGCGACGCGTGCAGCTGGGTGGGTGTCGACAAGATCACCGCCTCGACGGCGGGCAGTGCCAGACTCTCGGCAAGGTCCGTTGTCCAATGAACAATCTTGCGCTCCTGCGCGAGGCTTCGAAGAGATTC
The DNA here is from genome assembly GCA_964608115.1 of uncultured Burkholderiaceae bacterium. Taxonomy (GTDB): domain Bacteria; phylum Pseudomonadota; class Gammaproteobacteria; order Burkholderiales; family Burkholderiaceae_F; genus GJ-E10. Next base: position 3,086 of record CAZSOI010000511.1, read on the forward strand.
TGCACCGTGTCCGACAACAGAAACGACTTCAATATCCGGGATTGCTGCAATGGCATCCAGGTGCTTAATCCCAAATGCACCCGCAGCGCCGGCTACGCACACTTTCATGATCAGAACTCCCCAATGTCGGGCAATTGAAAACCGCGCGCAAGATCAGACGATCATGTTTTCCAATACGAGGTGCCCAACGGCAGTGTTTGACGCCGGTACGTGATAATGGCGATGCACTTCCCGTACTCGCTCATCGAGGGCGCCACGCATGACGAGCCACATCACCAGTTCAATTCCCTCAGAACCAGCCTCCCGGAGGTACTCGATGTGCGGAATGGTGGCGGCGCCGCGCGGATCTTGAACTAGCATGTCCAAGAAGCGTTTATCGAATTCCGAGTTGATGAGTCCGGCGCGCTGGGCTTGCAGCTGATGCGACATGCCACCCGTTCCAAAAATGACGACGCGCAAGTCGGCCGCAAAGCGCTCGACCGCTTTGCGGATTGCCTTGCCTAATTCGAAACAGCGATTTCCCGTGGGAGGAGGATATTGCACGACGTTTACGCACAGGGGGATAACCGGGCAGGGCCAGCGCTGCGGTTGACCAAAGAGCAGTGACAAGGGAACCGTGAGCCCGTGGTCGACCTCCATCCGGTTGACAATTGTGAGGTCAAACTCATCAAGGATAAGAGACTGCGCCATATGCCACGCCAGTTGCGGGTGGCCTTGAACGACCGGGACGGGCCGTCGGCCCCAACCTTCGTCGGCTGGCGCAAAGTCCGCTGCGCAACCCAAAGCAAAGGTCGGTATCACTTCCAGCGAAAACGCTGTTGCGTGATCGTTGTAAACCACGATTGCAACGTCCGGCTGCAGGGCCGATATCCACTGACGCGAGCGCTCGAATCCCCGAAATACCGGCTGCCAGTAGGGCTCGTGCGTTTTGCGCTGGTCCATGGCCACGCCAATCGCGGGAACATGCGACGTTGCGATACCGGCAAGGATCTTAGCCACGTTGCCATTCCGATTTGCTGCGATTTCCAACGATAGACCGACCTCCGTCGAGCATCATCTTGCGGTAGGCCTCGCGGGTTAGTCCGGTCATCTTGGCCGCGAGATCCTGGAAGGTCAGGCCATCGGTGGCCGCAAGTTTGGCCGTGTAGTAAATGTTGCCGCCCAACCGCAGCATTTCGTTCCAATCGCGTCGCAGCACAGCCGCTTTTTGTTCCTCACCCATTGCATATCGCTGCAGGTACGCAGACTCATCGGCGCGAAAGTCGGCGCGGTTGTTTTCTTGATTAAGCGACATGCAGAACATGTTTAGGTAGTAACCGCGGCGCGATTGCTCAGCGTCGAAGACATAAGTTCCTGGTATGTCGTGATAGTCCTTGCTGGAGCCGACGCTCGCGGCATGTTGCCGCTCCGATAGCGCCTGCAAGACTTCGTCCGCGCGGGCGCGGTAGTCCTCCTCCATCACCGGCAGCGCAAGTTCGCCAATACGCTGCTGCCACTGCACGGACGCTAGCGTCATGGGGGCGCGCAGACCAAGTTCTTCGACCATCAAAGCCACCTCCCGCATCTCCGCCGCGCGCCGAACTCCGTGCACCATGACTCGTTCGAGCATGTAGGCGGCGCGCCGCTTCCATTGAAATCCGGGAAAGGTGGCCTCGAGAGAATCAAGCACCTGCCCATCGACCCCCGCGCAACGACCAGCAAGAATGCACTCGGCCGCGAGCGCCTCCAGACCCTTGACCATGATGCTTCGCACCATCTTGACCGACGATGCTGCTCCTACGGGTCCGTCTACTTTCGTGCCGCACATATTGAGTACCGCTAGCACCTGCAGGGCCGCCGCAGCATTTGAGCCGCTTACAAGCAAAGGCACACGGTGTAGCGCCGGACGCACGGGGGCCATGATTGCCACATCGACATATCGACCTTTAGCCTTCTCGATTGCATCGGCGGCCTTTCGCTTAGTGCCAGGCGCACAGGAGTTGCAATCCAAAAATAACGCTCCGGGCTCGATGCATTGTGCGGCCTGACACGCGGCTACCAGCGCCTGGTCAGCCGTTACAACGCTAATGACAACGTCACTTCCGGTCAAA
>CAZSOI010000512.1:0-1807 GCA_964608115.1 uncultured Burkholderiaceae bacterium
TCAACAACTGCGCCAGGGCGGCGCACTGCAGCTTTCACTGTTCGATCAACACGAGCTGGCTGAGATCACCGATCCGAGCTATCCCGGTGAACGTTTGATCGCCTGCCGTAACCCGCTGATGGCTGCCGAGCGTGCCCGCCAGCGCAACGAATTGTTGGCTGCGACCGAGCGCGCGCTCAACCAGATCGTGGCCGCTACCCAGCGTGCGCGCAATCCTCTGCGCGGCAAGGATCGCATCGCGCTGCGGGTCGGCGCCGTGCTGGGCCGTTACAAAATGCGCAAACACTTCCAGCTCACCATCGACGAGAGCGGCTTCAGCTTTACGCGGGATGAAGCAAACATCACGCGCGAAGCGGCGCTCGACGGCATCTATGTCGTGCGCACCAGCGTGTCGGCCGCCGCACTCAGCGCCGAGGAGACGGTGCGCAGCTACAAGCGCCTGTCTCGGGTCGAGCAGGCCTTCCGCAGCTTGAAGTCAGTCGACCTCAAAGTCCGCCCAATTCATCATCGCCTGGAAGAACGTGTGCGCGCCCACCTCCTGCTGTGCATGCTTGCCTACTATGTCGAATGGCACATGCGCCAGGCGCTCGCGCCACTGCTGTTCGATGACGACGACCTCGCCGCAGCAGAGGCCGCCCGGCCTTCAGTGGTGGCACCCGCGCAACGCTCCCCGCAGGCGCAGCGCAAAGCCGCCACCAAGCTCGCTGCGGATAACACCCCGCTCCACAGCTTCCACACTTTGTTAAGCGACTTGGCTACCGTAGCCAAAAACCGCCTCCTGCCCGCGACCAGCGACCCGCTGCCCTTCGACCTCATTACCACTCCCACGCCCTTGCAGCAGCGCGCCTTCGATCTGCTCGGGGTCAACTATCGAATGTAGCCAGTAGCGCTCATCCTGCTTGCCCGATTCCTTAAGCAAAATGGGTACTTTTCTCTCAAACCTGTCAAAACTTCGGTCTAAAGTGTTAAGTGTCAGGTGCGAGCCGGCTGACACGACCGGGGCAAGCGCGTGCGACGCGCCGGGAAGCTATGAAGATCTGGCCGGGAAAAAACCTTGTCAAAGCAATCTGGAGGCGGAAGGCTAATGTCGATGCCGCCGCCGGCCTGATCCTCATGTACCATAGGATAGGAGAGCTGCCGCTCGACCCATGGGGCCTTGCCGTGTCGCCCAGTCATTTTGCGGAGCATCTTGAGATATTGCGCAGGCATGGGCGGCCGCTACACCTGGCACAGGGAGTAAGGGCACTTCAGTATAAAAGGCTAACCGATCGGACTTTGGTCGTGACCTTTGACGATGGTTATGCCGATAACTTTCACAATGCCAGCCCCCTGCTTGAGCGCTATGACATACCGGCCACTGTGTTTGTGACGACAGGGTATATCGGCGGCGCTCGCGAGTTCTGGTGGGACGCGTTGGAAGGGATCCTCTTGGGGCCGGAAGTACTGCCCGCCGAGCTCAGTCTCACGGCCGCTGGCCGCACCTGGCATTGGTCCTTAGCGGAGGCGTGGCATTACGGGCAAGATTTGCGTCGAAGCGATCGGGAATGGCTCGTTGCCAAGCAGGGAGCGCCAAGCGGTCGTTATGATCTCTATCGCATGGTTCATCGCATATTCCAGCCGCTCGGCGAGGATGAGCGATGCGATGTGCTAGATCATCTGAGACGCTGGGCTGGGGTCGCAGTGGACATCCGTGAATCGCATCGGTGTCTTTCGCCGGGTGAAATAGTGGCATTGGGACGGATGAAGCTGATCGAGATAGGCGCGCACACAGCAACCCATCCGGTGCTGCCGGTGCTCTCCGAGGCCT
>CAZSOI010000513.1:0-6392 GCA_964608115.1 uncultured Burkholderiaceae bacterium
CGACCGCAGCTTCAAATCAGGATACTCCGGCCAGCAATCGGTGCACCGGACGCCACAACCAGGCCTTAGCGCGCAAGCTGGTTGATTTCGATAATTGGCATGAGCACCGCAAGAACAATCAGCATCACGACCAACCCCATGCTGAGGATAAGCGCCGGCTCCAGAAGCGAAGTCAGTAGCAGCGCGCGCCGTTCGGCTTCGCGTGCGTGCATGTCGGCCGCGCGCGCCAGCATTTCGGGCAATTTACCGGTTGCTTCTCCCGAACTGATAAGGTGGATCAGCACTGGTGGAAACAGGCGCAAGCGCCCTGGCGCTGAGCGATCGTCGTCCTCGGCACGCAGTGCCCGCGCTAACGATGCGCCTTCGCGCACGCGCTGCGCCGCATCAACGACGCGGGCTCGAAGCGCCAGGTTGGTCACGGTTTCGCCCGCAGCCTGTAGGGCCCGAAGCATGGGAACGCCCGAGCCAACCAGAATCGATAAGGTGCTGGCAAAACGCGCCGTATTGATCGCGCGCGATAGCGTTCCCATTACAGGCAGGCGCAAAATGCGCTGGTGCCACTGCAGCCGAATCGCCTCCACCCGCAGGGCACGCGAGATCGCAAAGGCGCCGGCGCCCGCGCCCAGAATTAGCACCCACCCGTAGCTTCGCAAGAACGCCGATAGCCCGAGCATGGCGCGAGTAAGCAGCGGCAGCGCTTGTTTGGTCTGCGCAAACACCTGCACGACCTGGGGAATCACGTAGGTGAGTAAAAACACTACTACAAGTAGGGCGACTACGGTCAATATCGCGGGGTAGACGAAGGCGAGTGCAATCTTTTGCTGTAGTCGAGCGCGCTCCTCAATGAAATCGGCGAGGCTCCCGAGCACCGAACCGAGTTTGCCCGACTCCTCCCCAGCCGCTATGAGCGCCCGGTAAATCGCGGGGAACTGGCGCGGATGCCGGGCCAATGCGGCCGACAGGGACATTCCACCGCGCACTTCCGTTCGGATCGAAGCCATCATTTCGCGCACGGCCTGCTGCTCACTTTGATCGACCATGACCGTGAGGGCATCGGCGATCGGCAGCGCGGCGGCGAGCAAGCTGGCAAATTGCCGCGTAAGCACCGCCAGTTCGGTCTGGGACAAACGCCGCCCGCGCAGCGCAGCCGGACCGCGACGGGCGCTTTCGGGCTCCACGGGTTCAACCGCAAGAGGAACCAGTCCTTGGTTGCGCAGCATTTGCCGCGCCTGGCGTGCGCTGTCAGCCTCGAGCACGCCGACCTCGTCCCTGCCCAGGCTATCGGCGGCGGAATATCGAAACGCGGTCATGCGGTCGAATCAGTGTGCGGGCCAGCAACGCGCAAGGTGGATCAATCGCGCGTTACGCGCAAGATCTCTTCCTGCGAAGTAATGCCGGCGGAATACCAGCGCATCGCGTCGGAGCGTAGCGGCACCATGCCGGCGGCCTCGGCGGTACGTCGAATTTCTTGATCGTTGTCGGCGGCGTGAATCAAGCCGCGGATCGTGTCGTCCACGCGGAGCAACTCGTAAATCCCTGTGCGCCCAATGTAGCCCGTATGAGTGCAAGCATCACAGCCGGTCGGGTGAAATCCCCGACCGCTTGCGTCGGCTCTCTTGCAATGGGGACATAACTTGCGCACCAGGCGTTGCGCCAAGACACCCAGCAGCGTCGAGGAGAGCAAAAAGGGCTCGATCCCCATATCGATAAGCCGTGTAACGGCGCTTGCCGCATCGTTTGTGTGCAGCGTTGCCAGCACGAGGTGCCCGGTGAGCGAAGCTTGGACGGCAATCTGGGCCGTCTCCAAATCGCGGATTTCCCCAATCATGATCACGTCCGGGTCCTGCCGCAAAATCGAACGCAGCGCTCTGGCGAAAGTCATATCGATCTTCGGATTAACTTGTGTTTGTCCGACGCCTTCCAAGTCGTACTCGATTGGATCTTCGACCGTCATGATGTTGGATGTGGTGTGATCGAGTCGCCGGATCGCGGCATAGAGCGTCGTGGATTTGCCCGAACCCGTTGGACCGGTTACGAGCAAAATGCCGTGCGGTTGGTGAAACAGTTCGCTAAAGCTCGCCTGGGTCCGGTCGGACATTCCCAGGTTCGTGAGGTCAATGCGCGAGACATCCTTTTCCAACAGCCGCAGCACGACGCGCTCGCCATGACCGGTTGGCAAGGTGGATACGCGCACGTCGATTGCCCGACCGCCCACGCGCAGCGCGATCCGCCCGTCCTGCGGTAGGCGCTTTTCCGCGATGTCCATGGCAGCCATGATCTTGATGCGCGAAACAAGCGCCGCGTGCAGCGCGCGTTTTGGGCGCACGATATCGCGCAGTGTGCCATCGACGCGAAAGCGCACAAGCGACGTTTGTTCGAATGCCTCAAAGTGGATATCCGAAGCGCCATCGCGCACGGCGTGGGTGAGCAGCGCATTGATCATGCGGATGATGGGCGCGTCGTCCTCGGTCTCGAGCAAATCCTCGATGTCCGGGACATCCTGCATCATGCGCGTGATGTCGATCTCGCCCTCGATATCGCCCACGATCTGCTGGGCCGAATCCTCCGGATGCGAATACGTCTGCGCGATTGCCTCGGCGAGAAGCTTCGGATCGACAATGCTGGGACGTACCCGACCGGGGAAGGACCGAATCACCTCGTTGAGCGCGTCAAGGCCGGTGGACTGGGTGATCCAAACCTCTGCCTCACGATCGCCGTGCGGCTTCAATAAGATGGAATTGTCGCGCGCAAATGCGTACGGGACGTATTGTTGGGCGGTGGTCATGGCGTCGAAGATCGTTCGGTGGCGACAAGCGAAGGTGAAAAACCCAGAGCGCGCAACTGTGCCAGCGTATCTTCCACCGTGCGCCGCGGCGTTTGGACAGTAACGCGCACCCGTATGCTTTGACCGCTGGACGTTGCCACGGATTCCCAGTAGGCGTCGAGCCCCGCATCGCGCAGCTGGCGCTGCACTTGACGCGCATGCGCCATGGTGTCGATCACCGCGACTTCGATAAGCGGTGCGTCGCCACCACCTTGCAAATCGGCCTTGCCGACCACCGTGGATGCAGGTGCATGCTGGCTGGCTAAGGGCGCAAGCCACGATGTGGGCATGTCGGGCAGCACGGGGTTAAATGGTGGTGCCGCCTTCTCCAGTTCGTTGCGGATGTAGTCGTATCGATCCAGCATGACGCTTCGCGAGGCCTGTTCGTCGCGAATCACCGTCGGGCGCAAAAAGACCATCGTTTGCGTCTTGATGTGCTCCCGGGTGTCGTAGCGAAACAAGGCCCCGAGCAACGGAATGCTGCTCAGCAGCGGCACCTTGTACTGGTTTTCGTTGACCTGGTCCTGGATCATGCCGCTGATCACGACAAAATTGCCGTCCTCGACAATAACGCTGGTTTCGAAGCTGCGCTTATTGAGCACCAAGTCGGTGCCACTGGTGCCGGGGGACACCGAGGAATCCTCGATATAGATGGCAAGACGCACCGAGCCACCCTCGGAGATTTGCGGCTTGACGCGCAGTTGCAGCCCGACGTCCTGTCGCTCGTAGGTCTGAAAGGGCGTCACCGTTGTACCGGTGGTAGTGGTCACCGCGCCGGTGGCGGCGTATGAGCCGCTGACGAACGGCACATTCTGGCCGACAAGAAACTTTCCTTCCTCGTTGTCGAGCGTCTGAATGTTGGGGCGGGACAAAATTGTGGCGTTGGCGGTGGTCTCGAGTGCTCGGGCCAGCAAGCCGATATTGGTCACCGAGCCAACCCCTGGGATGGTGATGCTCCCCTTGATGACACCGATGTTTAGTCCGTTGCCCAAATTGGTCAGATTCGAAGCCGCGCTGATGATGTTCTGGCTGGGTCCTCCAAAATTCGTGCCGCCGATCACCGAGGTGCTGGTGCTGTTCAGACCTGTCAACGACTGCCATTGAATCCCGAATTCCGAAGCCCTGTCTCCGCTAAGTTCCACAACGAGCGATTCGATCAGCACCTGGGCCGGCCGCACATCGAGCTTATCGACAATGGCGCGGATGTTGCGATACAACGGTTCGGGCGCGGAGATGATGAGCGAGTTCGTTGCCGGGTCGGCCTGGATCATGCCGGCCAGACCTCGATCGCCGCCGCCACCACCACCATAGGCGGCCGGGCTAACCGACGCGGGAGAGGCTGCCGAGGCTGTGCTGGAGCCCAAGGTGGTGCTTGATCCCAAGCCGCCGGTCGTCGAAGCACCGCTTGTCCCCGAAACCGTACCCAACCCCGACATGCCGGTGCCCGTCGCGCCCGAGCTTGTGGGTGCCAGACCCGTAGTGCCCCCGGCCTGCGCAGCAAACGAAGGATCGGCGGAGAGAACGGCACGCAGCAACGGCGCAAGCTTGGTTGCCTGCGCTTTGCGCAAGTAAATGACGTTGATATTGCCGGGCGTTGCGCTTGGCTGGTCGAAATGCTCAATCAACGATTTGGCTTGCTCGAGGCGCGCCCGGCTGGCCGCGCGCAAAATCAGGCTGTTGCTGCGCGGCTCGGCCTGCACCAGGACGCGCTGGCCGGAGTCGACACTTTGGCCCGTGGATCGCGAACCCTCGTCGAGCACACGATTTACGATGTTGGCAATGTCGCTGGCCTGAGCGTGTTTCATCGGTACGACCACGACTTCGGCATTGGCCGGCGAATCGATTGCCTCGATGATGCGCGCAATTCGCCGCAGGTTCTCGGCGTAGTCCGTGATCACTAAGGTGTTGTTGGCCGGATACGCCGCGATCGTGTTGTTCGGGGCGATTAAGGGTCGTAGTACCGGCACGAGGTTGCTAGCCGACTCGTACTGCAATCGAAATACCTGTGTGAGGACCTGATCGCCGCGTGGGGCTGGCGCGGTGGGAGCAAGTACGCGGCCGCCCTGCAGCTTGGCGTCGGCTTCAAGCAGCACACGCGTGACACCGCCGGCATCGGGCGACTCGACCAGCGTGAAACCCTGCAGGCGAAGCGCCGATTGCAGCTCCTCGTAGGCTTGGCGCCGCGTGACGGGTCGCTCCGTAACGAGCGTCATCGTGCCTTTGACGCGCGGGTCAATTACAAAGGTGCGGCCCGTGTATTGTCCGATGGCCCGGATCACCGCTTCAACGTCGGCGTTAACGAAGTTCAGCGTTACCGGTTCTTCCGTGGCCTTGCCCGCTTCGGTGAGCGCCGGCCGCGCCGGTCCTTGACCCGCGCCCAGCGCCGTCACCGCTGCCAAAAGCAGGGTTGCGCCAGCAAGGATGGCGGCTCCCCGGCGCGAGGCAAAAACAGGCCCGATCCTCATTTCAGGTTCCGAATTTCAAAATTGCCTCTTCGCCTTGGCGCCGACCCAGCAACGTGATAAGTCCCGATAGTTGTGTTGCCACGGCGGGGTCCGTGCCCGGTTGCGCGCGCGCAACACCCTGAAAGCGAAGGCGTCTTCCGTCCCCGATTGTGCCACTGCCGGTCATTTCCATGGGTCCGGAAATGGTATCGAGTTGCAGCAGCGCACCAGGGAAGTAGCCATCGGCTTGCAGGCGGTAGTGCCCAAACGGCACAATCGGGCTCAAAGCACTTGAGGCATCGGCCCACTCCAAGCTCAGGTGCCCAGAAAGGTCACCCGCGTGCAAGTGCAACGTATCCCACTGCAGCTGCAACTCGCCGCCCGGACGAATCGTGTTCCAAGGCGCCCCGAGTCCGACGAGCAGGCCTGCAGGCAATCGCAGCCGATTGGCGTCGATCATCGCATTGATATCTCGATCGACGTGCAACTCGAGCGGCGCATCGAGCACCGCTGAGTTGCCTATTGTGAGGTCGAACGTTCCGACCAGCAGCCGCCACGGCTTGATGCGCCACGAGATGCGGCCGGGCAGCTTCGTGCGAAAGGATGAGTTCGCGTCGCCACTTGCTAGTACGACCTCGGCCTGACCCTCCCATAGCGTTCCGGTGGGATCATCCAACTCGACGTGCGAACCGCTCCAGGAGCGCAGCGCTGCCGCGAGCAACGACGCTGGCGCCTGCGTAATCACCACAAGCGCTGCGCCCGCTAGTGCAGCGGCCACGATTGCAAGCTTGCGCATGGCCCGATACCTCTTGGCGGTAGTTCGGCGATTGGCCGACAAGCGCTCAGGCGCGCGGCAATTGCAACGACAACTCAATGTCGGCGTTGCCTGCCGTATCAGTGGCCTTCACGCTGACCACGACCGTGTGCACGCCCAGCGTGCGCTCGGCTGCAAAAAGCCACGTTGTCCAACGACCGTACGCGACATTGACAAAACTAAGGTGCAGATCACCGTTGCTGAGCACCGTGCTATGGGCGCTCTTTAGCCCTGCATCGCGCAGTGATTTGTCCAGTGCCGATCGGGCATCTGCCGCTTGCGCAGTTGCGACCGGCGCTAGCGTGCGCAG
>CAZSOI010000514.1:0-2252 GCA_964608115.1 uncultured Burkholderiaceae bacterium
GAGTTAGAGTTGCTGTTTCTCGTATTTGCGGCGCTTGTTGTCTTGATATCTCAAGGTAAGTATACAAAATGGGTGGCCGGGTTTTCGATAATTTTGGCGATCACTGGCGCTTCTGTTAATCTTGTGACCACCAGTCAATCATCGTTGTTGGGAGGCCTCGGAACTATTGTCGGGGCCTCGGTCGCAGCTTATGTCATCGGACGAGCGGTATTTGGTCCTGGAGTGGTCAGCACGCACCGAGTCCTCGGCGCGATTGTTCTTTATTTGGATTTTGGACTGTTGTGCAGCAGTGGATATCGGCTCATTTGGGAACTCATCCCAAATTCATTCACCGGCATTACCGGTGCGGTAGCAACACAGGTCAGCGGTACGATCCTGTACTTTAGCTTCACGACACTGACAACGATCGGTTTCGGTGACATCGTACCCATCCACCCGTTCGCCCGCACCTTAACTAATCTAGAGGGCGTTTTCGGCCAATTGTATCCGGCGACCCTCCTCGCGCGCCTTGTCACGTTGCAACTCGAGGCGCGCCAACGCCGATGAGTCGATAGGTGCGGCTCCTGTCGCTGCGAACAATGGATAGCTTCGTCCGGTTTCGTTCCTATTTTGTCTCATCTTCCCGTAGAAATTTGCTTCGCGTTGTTCGCCAGTTAATCTAAGCTTCTTACTCGATCGTTACTGGGCCGCTCATAGGCCCTGGGATCACGGCCATACACACTCTCGGTTCAGGGTCAAAATACGCGACCAGCTGCGGATGCTGGGCCGTGGCTTGTGCGTTGTTGGCGTCGCTTAGCGCTTGTCTTGTCGGCCCCGATTTCAAGGAACCTCCCGCGCCGGTAGCAGCCAAATATCTCAGGGCGGCAGGGCCGGAGCTATCGGACGCACAGGATTATCGGGAGTGGTGGAAGTCGTTTAACGACCCTGTCCTGAATCGACTGATCGAACTCGCATACACCCAAAATCTTACTCTGCAAAAGGCCGGGGCGCAGGTGATCGAGGCACGGGCGGCGCTGGGAGTGGCGATCGGTGAGTTCTATCCGCAATCGCAACAATTACTTGGGGGGGTCGGCTACACTGGCCAGAGCCTCAAGGACCCGTTCTCCAACCCGCTCGCACCACGCTATTTCTGGCGCGATGACCTCGGGGCAAAGGTCGCTTGGGAACTCGACTTCTGGGGTAAGTTCCGGCGCGGAGTTGAATCGGCAGATGCCGCATATCTCGCCTCCATCGCCACTTACGACGACGTTCTCGTCACGCTGCTGGGCGATGTTACGACGGTCTATGTCGGCATTCGAACTACTCAGCGGCAGATCGAGATCGCTAGGGAGAACGTTGTCCGGCAACGCAAGGCGCTGGCCATTGCGCAGGCCCGATATGTCGGTGGAGCAGCGAGTAAGCTCTCAGTCTATCAGGCCGAAACCGTGCTCGGTCAAACCGAGTCCGCGATCCCTCAATTGCAAGCTCAATTGGACCAGGGCCTAGACGCTTTGCGGCTTTTGTTGGGGATGGCGCCACAATCGCTTGACGCGCTGTTAAGCGGTTCTGCGGGCATCCCCGTCCCGCCGAAGAGTGTTGCCGTTGGAATTCCGGCGGATCTGGTTAGGCGCCGACCGGACATCCGCGCTGCCGAGCTTGCCGCAGCGGCCCAGACCGCGCAGATCGGGATGGCGGAGGCAGACCTTTATCCGGCGTTCAGCCTTACGGGTTCATTTGGCGCAGCAGCGAGTACGGTGCCGCACGCAAAGCTCAGCGATGTGTTCATCGCCAAAGGAATTGCCTTCGGCTTTGGCCCGGCTTTTTCCTGGAACGTCCTCAATTACGGACAGATCACCAACAATGTCCGGGTACAGGATGCCAGGCTGCAAGAACTCCTCATCGACTTTCAAAATACTGTGCTGAAGGCGCAAAAGGAGGTCGAAGACGGGCTTGCTACGTTCCAGGAATCGCAGAAGCAGGCTGCTGATCTGCGCGAGAGCGCGGTCGCGGCGGCAGCAGCCCTCCGCGTTTCGCTGGCCGAATACAATCTGGGCACGCGCGACTTCACCACGGTTCTGACCGCCGAACAAAATCTCTACAACGTTGAGAATGCGTTGGCCGTCGCGTCAGGAAATGTGTCAACCGGCTTGACCACGGTCTTCAGAGCTCTCGGCGGCGGCTGGCAAATACGCGACGGTAATGGGTTCGTGTCGCCCGACATACGCGACGAAATGAGAAGCCGTACCGATTGGGGTGCGGTTCTGCCGCCCGCC
>CAZSOI010000515.1:0-1697 GCA_964608115.1 uncultured Burkholderiaceae bacterium
GCCCGATCCCAGGAATGGTCTGAAGTCGCTTGCTGTCCTTGTTGGCCCGATGCTGCACCGTGATCCGTTTCTCGATCGCCCCAATTGTCGTCTGCAAGGCCTGGAGCTGTGCCGCTAGCACGATCAGGCTTGCCCGGGCATCGTTCGGCAAGTGTGTGTTGGCATCTTTCGTGACAATCGCCAGCAGCTCCTTGACCCCTTCGCGTCCTTGCGGGGCTATAATGCCCAACTCAGCCAGGCGGGATCGCATCGCATTGATCAGCTGCGTGCGCTGGCACATCAAAAGATCGCGGGCGCGATGTTGCATCAGCTGGGCCTGCTGTTCGGCAGACTTTGACTTGAACGAAACGCATGGTCGGCCGCCGCACTGCCTCGCAGATTGCTTCGGCGTCAGCCGCATCATTCTTGTTGCGTTTGACGTACGCCTTCACGTCCTTCGCCGGCATCAGCCGCACGTCATGACCAAGCTTGGCGAGTTCTCTGGCCCAATAATGCGATGTGGCGCAAGCTTCTAACCCAACGAGACACGGCGCGAGCTCCTCGAAAAATCGTATTACCTGGCCGCGCCGGAGCTGCTTTCGGACGACGACCTTTTCCTCCGCGTCGATGCCGTGAACCTGGAAAACGTTCTTGGCGACATCCAGACCAATCGTGGTAATTTGCATGTGGACGGCTCCCTGATGTGATTCGTCTTTCGACAATCACCCTATGGCACTTTGATGCCGATACGGGCGCCGTCCACCACATCAAAAGCTGCCGTGAGCGGTGCAGCAAAACAGGGCCTGTTCGATCACCTCGTCGGCGCGGGCAAGCACGGTTCCAGGGATGGTGACGCCAAGCGCTTTCGCGGTCTTCAGATTGACAACCAGATCGAATTTGGTTGGCTGCTCGACCGGGATGTCGGCGGGCTTGGCGCCCCGCAGAATTTTGTCGGCCATTTCGGCGGCACGCCGCGACATATAGAGTGCTTCCGCGCACCCCTGAGCGGCTCTCAGGTCAGCGAACTCGCACACACTACCGGCTTTTAAGTGCGTCGCGGATTTCCGTCAGCAGCGGCTGTGATCGGCATGTTGGCGCCGTTGCCAAGCCACGATTGCACTTGCGGGCCAAGGCCGCCCTTTTCCAGCGCCGCTACGAGCCCCGACAGATCGTGGTACTGCGTTTGTGCCAGCACCGTGTTGATCAGCGCCGGTAAAGCTTCGCCTTCCAACGCGCCCTTAAGGCTGTCCAACAAACCCATATTTGTTCTCCCGTGTGCAGTGACAGAGAGTAACCTCCGCAGAATTCAAGCTTAATTTATTGCACTCGGTTGCACTAGGGGTGGTCGCCGAGCCGCTCGGCGAGTATTTCGCCTCGCGCCACATGTCGTAGTCGCCGAAAGGGAGAAACGAACGAACGTGGACCGCGAGGCCCAATAGCCAATTTTACCTGCGATTGCGAAGCGAGTGGGGAAGGAGCTAGTCTAACCGCACTGAGCTTCTGGATCAGCGGGAGGCACTAATGAGGTTGTGGCTGAGTGTTGTTGCTGTCGCGATTCTTGCACTCGCGGCCATGCCAGTTTCCGTCGTTGCGCAGCAAAAAACCGTCAAGCAGTGCCAAGACGAATGGCGCGCCAATAAGGACGAAAATAAAGCCAAGGGAATTACGGAAAAAACATACGTTGCTCAGTGCCGCGGAGAGGCTGCCGCGCAGCCCGC
>CAZSOI010000516.1:0-2837 GCA_964608115.1 uncultured Burkholderiaceae bacterium
GCACGTACGCGCTGGGGTGAATCTCGGGCCGACGCTTGCCTAACTGATAAATCGCCACAACGTCTCTCCGTTTGCGATCTTGTGCGGCGCTACACCAGAACTATCGAAAGGCTGCACCGCACAAAGCGCGATTGTAGGCGCTGGCTATCGTTCGCCGCCGCGTGCGGCGCCGCTGTGCAAGGCGTACCTGTGCCGCAACACGTGCGAGCGCTAGTCGGAATCGACGAACCACGCTAAGCCCTTCGAGACATGGAAAATTTTCGTTTTCAAATACTGAATAGTCGATAAGCGTGATCCCTACGCTGTTTTCTCGGCGCTATTCTGAATTCGCTGAGCTGCCGCTGGGCCAGTGATGCTTCTGGCCTTTTGAAGCAGCGATCGAAGTGGAGAGAGAATCTTGTGATCGCGTTATTTCGCAGTCGTGTTCGAGGCTTTTTGAGCCTTCAAAAAGAGCGCGCGCCACCTCGCCGCGGCCCCAAGCCCGGCATCGGTGCCTGTATCGTTCGCGACGATGTGCGCATGACGATTCAGGCGGGAATGAGCGATGAATTGTGGCGCTGGTTGTTGAATGAGGGTTGGCGCGAGCTGACCTACCGTCCTGATCGGCGCCATTACCGCGAAGTGCCATTGACTTGGATGACGCGGCTCATCGACGCAGCCCCGGAGATGCGCGCACAGGTGCTTTCCGCGGCGGTAGCAAGGGCCGCACACCGCGTGCATTTGGCCGACGCTCGCCCCGTCCCCAACGTAGCGCGCCACTAAAGCGGCCGTCAAGCGCCGTCGCGGTGCAGGCCGCAAGCTGCGCTGCTGCGAGCGCCGGGGCGCACTTTGGCCTTGCCTCCGGACGGCATCGCCGTGCGCTTGCGCGTGTGCATTGCGGCAATCCCGCTACCATGCGCTTTGGGATTGCGGCGATTTGGCGCTCGCGTGCCAAAAAAAATGACGAAATTTCTCGCGGTTCACGCGCAAAATCCGCAGGCTCGACTGCTGCGGCAGGCGGCGCAAATACTGGCCGATGGCGGCATCGCGGCCATTCCGACAGATTCGTGCTATGCCCTGGCCTGTCACTTGGACGACAAGCCGGCCGTTGATCGGATTCGGCGGCTGCGAAGGATCGACGAGCGCCATCAATTGAGCTTACTGTGCCGCGATCTTTCGGAAATTGCCGCCTATGCGCGGGTCGACAACGCCTCCTATCGCCTGCTGCGGCAGGCGACTCCAGGCCCGTACACCTTCATTCTCGAGGCGACCCGGGAAGTCCCGCGGCGACTTTCGCACCCTTCGCGTAAGACTATCGGCATTCGGGTCCCGGACCACCCGGTAGCCTTGCAACTGCTTAACGCGCTGGGCCAGCCTGTAATTGGCTCGAGTCTTCATCTGCCAGGCGATTCGCTGCCTTTAAATGATGTCGAGGAGATCCGTGCCCGGCTCGATGATGAACTGGACGTGGTGCTCGATGCCGGCAGCTGCGGTGTCGAACCCACCACGGTGATTGACTTGACATCTGGCGTTCCCACGATCGTGCGCGTGGGCCGCGGTCCCCTGGAGCCGCTCGGTTTGGCCTGAGCCGTGTATGACTTGCGGCGCTGCTAGACTGAGGCCTTCGTCTTTTTGCCCGGGAGCGATGTGGTCGGCGCACAGCGTCGGCCGGCTCGACCATGTTTGCCGATCGCGTTTTATCTGGCATGCGCCCGACCGGGGCGATGCATATCGGTCACTTCCACGGTGCGCTCAAGAACTGGATACGCCTGCAAGACGAGCATCCGTGTTTTTTCTTTGTTGCGGATTGGCACGCATTGACCACCCATTACGACACGCCCGACGTGCTCGAGAGCAGCGTATGGGACATGTTGATCGACTGGTTCGCAGCCGGCATAGATCCGGCCAAGGCCACGGTGTTCATACAGTCGCGCGTGCCGGAGCACGCCGAGCTGTTTTTGTTGCTGGCGATGTCGACGCCGCTGGGTTGGCTTGAGCGTGTTCCGACCTACAAGGATCAGATCGAGCGCTTGCGCGATCGCGATCTGTCCACCTATGGGTTTCTTGGTTATCCCCTGATGCAGGCCGCCGACATCCTGATCTATCGCGCCAATCTGGTTCCTGTTGGCGAGGACCAGGTTCCGCACATCGAGATGACACGCGAGCTGGCGCGGCGTTTTAATCACCTCTTTGGGCGTGAACCGGGCTTTGAGGAAAAGGCCCAAGCGGCGGTCAAGAAGCTCGGCGCCCGGCGCAGCAAGCTGTATCAGGAGCTCAGAGCTCGCTACCAGGAGCAAGGCGACGAGGAAGCTCTGGAGCAGGGCCGCGCGATGCTCGCGCAGTTGCAAAACGTTACGCACGGCGATCGCGAGCGATTGTTTGGATACCTGGAGGGCGTGCGCCGGCTCATCCTCGTCGAGCCCGAATCCGTTCTCACGAGCTCGCCACGACTGCCTGGCGTGGACGGCCAGAAAATGTCAAAGAGCTATGGCAACGATATTTCGATGCGAGAGGAACCTAAGTCGCTCACCGAGAAGATACGTCGGATGACGACGGATCCCGCGCGGGTGCGCCGCTCCGATCCGGGCGACCCCGAGCGCTGTCCAGTCTGGCAGCTGCATCAGGTGTATTCGAATGAGGCCGTTCAGGCGTGGGTGCAAAAAGGCTGTCGGTCGGCGGGTATTGGTTGCCTGGAGTGCAAGCAACCGCTCATCGAAGCGATGATCGCGGAGCAGGAGCCGTGGCGCCAGCGTGCGCAACCGTATCTGGACGATCCTTCGTTGGTGCGATCCATCGTGGCCGACGGATGCAATCGAGCGCGAGCGGTCGCACAAGAGACTATGAGGGACGTGCGAGAA
>CAZSOI010000517.1:0-1681 GCA_964608115.1 uncultured Burkholderiaceae bacterium
TCTTCTCCTCATATTTGCGAAGAGTAAGACGTTGCTGTGAATACAACGTTGGATGACTTCGTGGATATTCTCTCGACTTCGCCCGAGCGCTTCAATGACAATAATCAAAGCCAATCGCCTGAGTTGGTTTGTGTCTCGCGAACGCTTTGCCACGTTTGCGCATGTGTGCGGCGGTTTCCTGCTCGGCATGTGCGCGATGTATATCGCGACGCATCTCTATCGCTGGAAATAGCGAGGGGGAAAAGCGGAGTTCCTCATGTGCGGGGCCGGAGGGTGGCGCGGGCGGAAGAGGCGCCGTCAAGGGACGCGCTGCGAGGGATCTTGCGAGGCGATGCTAAGTGCGCCCTTGACTGCGCACTCGCCTGCGCCGGGTGATGGCCATACACATGAGGAGCCAGCGGCACCGGATACGCGTGCAGGCGAGAGAATTGAAAGAGGGATCAGTACGCCATGCATGCGCGCTCGATCCTCCTGCCAGGAGGTTGTAAGGTAGGTCACGCTGCTACGGGGCCTCGGGCGCCCTGTCATCTCCCAGTTGCATGATCCACGAGGCGAAAAGCTCTTGAAAGACGAGACGGCGCACGTCAAAAGCTCTCAACCGAGGAGGCTCCGAGATGCGTTTCGCCGATTATTCGTTACTTCAGATACTTGTCGGGAGTATTTTTGTTTTTTCTGGAGCAATCGAGATTGGGCGCTGGTTTGGCATGCGTGCCCGATCACAGGGCCGTGGCAGCGTCTCAACGCTGGAGGGCTCAATTCTGGGGTTGCTGGCGCTGATCATCGCTTTCACTTTCGCGGTGGCCTTGTCGCGCTTTGAGGCGCGACGCGAGAGCGTTTTGAATGAAGCCAATGCCATTGGCACCACAGCGCTGCGTGCCCGTTTGCTGCCTGCACCGCATAGCCAGGAATGTCTGCAGCTTTTGCGAAACTACGCACAGCTTCGGCTTGATCTCACGCAAAGTATTCTGTCACCGCCTGACTTGAAAAGGACAAATGCCCAGTCGAGCGTTATCCAGGAGGCGCTTTGGCTGCAGGTCAAGGCAGTGACCGCCAAGAACAACGGGATGGTCCCCACGGGGCTTTTCATCCAGTCATTGAATGAGATGATTGATTATCATGAGAAACATCTGATCGCCTTGATCAGTGGCGTTCCGAATATCGCTCTGATCGTGCTCTACGGTGTGGCCATAATCGCCAGCGCCTTTGCGGGTTATGCTGCAGGCGTGGAAGAGCAGCGGTCTCGAGCCCCGATTTACGCGGCCATGGCACTTTTCACAGCTGTCATTCTGCTAATACAAGATCTCGACAGGCCGACCAGCGGCTTTATTACTGCCAGTCAGCAACCCATGCAAGATGTCGCCGCAAGCATTGCAGCCTACACCGAGGCAGAGACTCTGTCGCCGCCCTGAGTAAGGTGTTGCGAACACCCCGATCATCAAAAATGCGGTGCGCGAGGTCACATGGTGTGCATTGCGATTTTCGATGAGCGGACGCGCGGCGATAATTCGAAGCTGCTGTTGGAGCGGGTGGTGGTGGCGGGGTGAAAGAGAGCGGGAAATCGCCTCAGCGGCCGTTACTGAATGAAAAACCCCGCTATCTAGGCGGGGTTCGCGGCACTCAAAGGAATACGGCTGGTCTCTTAGCCACAGTCGTGTCTTACAAGGCATTCGCGGAATTCTTT
>CAZSOI010000518.1:0-13028 GCA_964608115.1 uncultured Burkholderiaceae bacterium
TGGCGATGGCGGCAGCTCGAGGCGGTGTGTTGCGCGGTTCACTTTAGCCGGCCGCCAAGACGGGCCCGCTCTGGTGGTACTCCATGCGGTTTCGTCCGGCGTCTTTTGCGCGGTATAGCGCCTGGTCGGCTCGCCCGAGCAGCTCCGTGAAATCCGCAATCTCGTCGGTTGCGATCGCAATGCCTCCGCTCACCGTCAGCGGTTGGGCGCCAGGGGCCCAGTCGGGTTTGAGCGTTTGTACCGCTGTGCGCAACCGCTCGGCGATCGCGCCCGCTTCTTTTGCATCGGCTCCCGGCAAAATCACAGCAAACTCCTCTCCGCCATAGCGGCCAATCTGATCTTCTGGGCGCAGACACCGGGTCAGTGCGGCGGAAATGGCGCGCAATGCGGTGTCGCCCGCGAGGTGGCCGTAGCGGTCGTTGATCTCCTTGAAGCGATCCACATCGAGCATCAGCATCGCGCAAGAGCGACCATCGCGCCGGCAACGCTGCATCATGCGCTGGCCCAACTCCAGTACGTGACGGCGGCTTAACACACCTGTAAGCGCGTCGGTTTGTGCCATGCGTGCGATGCGCTGCATCAGGCCATGCTGGCGCCAGATTGCGTAGAGTGCGCCAACAACCACAACCGCGACCAGGCCCAGGACGAGGTCTTGCAATTCGGCGGCGCGGTTAGCCTGCGCTAATGCCAGCTGGTTGCTGCTGGCCTCGGCGCGCAGGAGTGAATTTTCGCGTGATAGCCGCTCGCTCTCCAGGCGTCCACGCTGCGCGGCCAACTGGTGCGACACAAGCTGGTCGATTCGCCGCCGCTCGACCTTAAGCAGCTGCACCGACTCCTCGTTGGCTTCACGATACCGGTGCAACGCGGTCAGCACGTTGGTCGCCGTCTCGTGAAATAGTGCCTGTGATCGAAGATCGCCTTGTTCGCGCGTCACCGCGCGTGCCTGCTCGATGAGCGGCAAGGCTTCGGCCGCGTGATGCTGCATTACTAGGAGTTGCGCGCGGTCGACTCGGGCTTGCGCAAGCTGCAGCGGCTCGTTCAGACGCGAGAGTTGGTCGATCGCGCGCGCATTTAAGTGCAGCGCGAGTACCTCGTCTTTAAGGCCTGCATGCACCAGTGCTAGCGTTTGCGTGGCAATTGCTTCCCCATCCTTGTCGTCGACCTCGCGATATAGGCGAATGGCCTTGTTCAGGGGATCGATTGCGTCGGAGTAGCGTCCTAACTGGCGCAGCGCCTCCCCAGCGCCGGCCAGTGCATCGGCTTGCCCCGTATGATCCGCAACGGTGGTGAATTTCTCGTATGCGCTCTGATAGGAGTTTCTTGCCAAGGTCCAGTCGCCGATGGCCCTTGCAAGATTTGCGTTGGAGAACGCAACTTCGGCAGCAGTTTGCTGGCCATGAACACGCCGTTCGGCGTCGGCAATTGCCTCGGCGGCCGGCTCAAAATCACTGCGTCGAATCAAAAAACGCGCGCGGTCGACCATGGCCTGTGCGAACAAATCGCCGTCCTTTGTTCGTTCGGCCTGTCTGAGTTCTTCCTGCAACGCGGCCCAACATTCGTCAGGACGCCCGAGCGCGTAATACGCCCCAGAACGGGCGTGCTCGATGAGCATCTGCATGCGTGCATCATCGAGCGCGCGAAACCGGTCGTGGTTGCGCGCGATGATCGCCAGCACATCGTCGGCGCGGTATTGCGCATCGGCGATGAGCACGCGAATCAGCTCAATGCGCAGCAGTGTCGGCTCATCCGAGTAGGCGTTTTGCTTTAGCAGCGAATCGAGTTCGCGTTGTGCAAGAGCTGGCTGACGGGTTGCGAGCTGTTCGATGCGCACCAGCGGATCGTCCCACGCGCCGGCGGCCTGCGTAAGCGCGCAGGTCGCAACGAAAGCCAAGATCAATACCAGTAAAGGCCATGCTTTAAAGAGGCGCGAGGTGGGCAATTCGACGATCGGCATGGCAGGCCAAGGCAACATTGGCGGCGCTATAGGACGCAGAAAGAAACAAAACCAAAGATCGGTCTTGGGCCAGCCATTTTGCCTTGACAGCACCTGCGCGCAAGCACCGGATTGGGGTTTGCTTACCGCAGAAATTCGGTCTTTGCCGGCACGCAAATTGCCCATCTTTTGTCCGGCGCAGGGCAAACCGGCAGTGCTATGACAGAGTCGCCCGGCCTTCTCTCGGAGGCAGCTTTTTTCTTTTTAAATTCAACGCGCAAGCGAAATTTTTGGCCCCGAAGGCCCGTCGAGCGGACGCAATCATCCTGCCATCTGGCAGCAAGTGCTGTCGCAAGAAGTTTGCCGCTGGAGCCGACACTTTGCGCGGCACCCAAGCAGCTCGGATCGCACACATTAACGGCATGGGACTGGTAAGAAGGAGCAGCGGGCACCAGACGCAGCGCCTGTGGGTGAATGCTTCTTCTTTCTTTGGCCTAGCGCATCCGAATTGCGATAGGCAAGCATGGTCGCGCCTTTGCGGTCTGCTTGGCAGCTGCATAAGCGCAAATGCGGCAAGTATCCAGGGCCGCCGCGTCTTGTTGGAACTCGCTTTTTGCCAAGCACGTCCCATGCTGGATCGCTCCTGGCGCCCGTGCCCGAGCGCTGGCAAAATCGCCTCGCGCGCAAGTCCGCGCGCACCAACTCGGAGCGAAAGGAGCGACATGCAGGAGCGAAACCGCTGGGGGAGCTGTATGGATCGGATGCGTGGCTTGGCGGCAGTGCGCTGGCGGGCCGCTCGGTATTTGCTTGCGTGCCTTTTGGCCGCAGGCGCTTTGCCGGCCCTCGCGCAGGAGCCGTTGGAGTCCACACCGCCCCCGGTCACCGGCAGCGCGAAATCGCCAACTCCCTCCTGGGGCAAACCACTACCCTACCCGGTTGTGATCGCCGATCGACGCAACAATCGCCTCATCGAGGTGGCTCCCGATAAGCGGGTTATCTGGCAGTTTGGATCACCGAATCTGAAGATCTATCACGACAACGACGACGTCTATTTTTCACCGGACGGGCATTTGTTGGCCATCAGCGAGGAGGATAACCAGGACATCCATCTCATCGATTACGACCGACGCGAACTGATCTGGAGCTATGGTGTTCCGGACGTACCTGGCAGCGCCCCCGGTTACATGAATTTTCCCGACGATACGCACGTCTTGATCGATGGCACTATTTTGGTGTCGGATATCCGAAATTGCCGCATCCTTTTTCTCGATCGCGACTCGGCGTCAATCAAGACCCAGTGGGGTGGCTTAAGCCGCAAGGACGGCAACTGGCGCAAGGATCCGAATTGCCGCCACGATCCGCCGAAATTCTTGGGGTTACCTAACGGAGCGGTCGAGCTCGATAACGGCAACATCCTGACCACCGAGATAATGGGCAGCTGGATCTCGGAAGTGACGCGCGAGGGCAAGCTTGTTTGGGCGATGCCGGCTTTTGGCATGCTCTACCCGTCCGATGCCATGCCGACACACGACGGACAGGTAATCGTTGCCGACTACAGCAAGCCGGGGCGCGTGATCGTCTTTGATCCGAAGAAGCGCAAGGTGACCTGGGATTACTTTGCCAAGAGCGGTGAGGCTATGCTGAACCATCCCTCCCTTGCGCAGGAGCTGCCCAACGGCGATGTCATTTTGAACGACGATTATCGCCACCGGGTCATCGTCATCGATCGACAGACCAAACAGATCATCTGGCAATACGGCGTTACCGATCACGCGGGAAGTGGGCCTGGTGAACTCAATAATCCGGACGGCATCGACATCGATGTTTTCCGAGACTGGCGACCGGCGAATTTAAAAAAGCCGTAGGAGCGAGCGTCCGCGACAAGAAGACCCTCGTACGATCAGTCTGGGTTTTTGTTTGTCGGCACCAACACCGGACCAAGCTCCTCGGCAGCATTAATTGCCAGCAGCTTGGGTACAGTCGTGGTTGCGCGAAGGTGAAAGTAGTTCGCCTTCTTGTAACAGCCTTGCATTGACGCGCGCTCGCACGTTATTTGGGTCGATTCGCATAGCGCGCTCGAACTCGCGTGCGGCATCGGATTGACGGCAGGCCATCGCATAAGCAAATCCCAGGTTGTCGGCAGCGCGCGAACTGGTCGGCGAACGTTCAGCTACAGCCCGCCAGAACGACACTTCGTCAGAATAGATCCGGTTTTGACGCATCGTCGAAAACGCCATGAGTCCGGAGAGCACCGCGAGAACTAGCCCCCATTCAACTACCGCAGACTTTAAGTTTCCGGCACGGCTGCTCGGTTGCGTCAGCCGCGCAGCGGCAAGGGCCCCGAGCCATGCTGGGCCGATAAGCGCCAGATACAGCTGGCGGTCGTTGGCCACATCCAGACGTGCCAGAAAAGAGTTGGTTGGCAATAACCAAAGAAAGAACCACAAAACGCCAAACGCCAGCGCAGGACGCTTGCGCAACTGGCCAAAGCCCACCGTGATTGCCGCGATCACAAGCAGCGCGTGCAACCAGCTTACGAAACTTAAGGTGCTCGCAACGGTCAGCGCGGGGTCCGGGTTGATCGGGGCCAAACACAAAAGCTGCCCGAGCAGCCAAAAAATGGCATCGGCCTGCGTTAACAAGTTGGTGCCGATGTCGCGCGCCTGCAAGGAGGCCTGCAGCAGTCGTTGGTAGGGTGGCCAACTCACGGCAATAAGGACGGCGGCCATTGCTAGCATCACGTGGGGGACAATCCGCATGGATTGGGCACCTTGCCACAGCCACATCTGGCGGCTTTGCGTAGCGTTGCATGCTGGCTGTGTAACAGCGCTGCTCAGGAGCAGGGCTAGCGGCAGAACAATGGCGGTCTCTTTTACGCCTAGTGCCAGTGCAAAAAGCGCCGCGGAGAGCGCAACCGCAGTCAGGGGGCGCGGCGAATCTGCGGCTCTTACCCATAGCAGCAGTGATGCGAGCACAAATAAAGCCGAAAGCGAACTCGATCGCCCCGAGATGTAGGTAACCGCTTCTGTTTGGGCAGGGTGCAGAGCGAAAACCAGCGCCGCACCGATTGCTGCGCGGCGAACCAGAAACGAATCGCGCTCTTGTCTTGCGCCCAACGCGGCGAGCAATGCGTACACAAGTAGCGTGTTGATTGCATGCACTGCAATGTTGAGGCCGCGAAATCCGGAGGGCGAACCACCTAGTTCGTTGTTCACCGCATAGGTAAACTTTAGCAAGGGCCGTATGCCCGGCATCGATGTCGCCCACGCGGACAGCGAACCGACGCGCACATCCGAAACAATTACGCCCCAGTCATCGAACTGAAAGCTCGCACCAAGGGACGGTAAGTAGATTGCGATAGCTAGCAGCGCACAACCCAAGGACCAGGCCGATAGGCCGGCGGCGCCGCGCGCGGCAGCGCGGGTCATTGTGCGGTCGCTTGTGTCTGCACGGCCAGATCGAAGGCCTCAAAAAGTATTCCGGAGGCCACACTCCAGCGCTGTGGGGCATCGAGCATGACCAGCCAGACCTGGTGCGAACCGCGGCGCGCCAGCGCGATCAGGCAGCGACCGGCAGTACTCGTAAATCCGCTTTTCATTCCGATGACGCCGTCCATTTGGCTAAGCAGTAGGTTGCCATTGTCAAAGCGCAAATGCCGACCGGCTGCCGTCTCGAGGGATGCGTTGCGCTTTGCGACCGCCGCAGCGATTTGGGGGTGCGCATATGCGGCCTGCGCCATGCGAAGCAAGTCGCGTACGGTCGAATATTGACCCGGTGCATCCAGGCCACAGGGATTCACAAAATGTGATGCACGCATCCCAAGAATCTGCGCACGCTCGTTCATGAGCTGCGCAAAGGCCGCAAAGGAACCCGCCGCATGCTCGACCAAGGCGGCGCAGGCGTCATTTGCCGAACGCACCAGCATGGCTATCAACGCATCGCTTGCCGCTAGTTCATCGCCCGCGTGCAGGCCAAGGCGCACGGCGGGCATTGCGGCGGCACTTTTGCTCACCACGATTGCCGCTTTGGGATCCCAATTCTCATCTAACAGCACGATTGCTGTTAGCAGTTTGGCCAGCGAGGCAGGCGCCCGAGGCTCATCAATGGCTCGTCCCCATGCCAGTTGCCCGTCGACAATGACGCCATAGGCTGCAGCGGCTCCCGGATACCGATCGATCGGAGCAGTGCCCTGGGCGGCCGCCGCACCGATCATGCACCCGACGAAGGTTACGAAAACGATGGTGGCGGCTGCGGTTTTTGCACGCATCGTTTGATGCAATCGACATCGCCAGCGCTGCAGCACCCGGGCTTCGCAGGTTCGCGCAGAAATGCGTCCTCCTCGCCGTCGCAAGCAAGGAACATCAATGGCCAAACAGTCCCTTTATCAAGCTCGTGCCCTTATCGACCGCACTGCTTGCGGCATTTTTGGCCTGGTCCACGGCCGACGTGCCGCCCGGCTGCGCCGGCGCGTTGCTTGCGCTGCCCTGCTGCGCAGGCGTTGCCGGTGCGTTGGGGGCGCTGACCGTAGCGGTGCCTGCCGGTGGATTCGTGCGGGTGCTTTGGGCTGCGTAGCGCGCGCAAAATTCACCGTACGGACTCAAAGTGATCGTCGATTGTTCGCGGCCGCTGCATTCGCGCTGGGCAATGGTTTTTGCTTGCGCTGGACACTGGTTCAGCACAAATGCCGCCTGGCTTCTGCCATCGGCACTGGCGCACAATTTTGTGCGCAGCTGCGAGACGTCGAGCGAACACATCTTCGCGGAAGCCGCCAGCGGATGCCCCATCGACTGGCGCATCTCGGCAGGCATGCTCTTTAAGGAAGTGTCGTCTTTTTCACGCGACGCGAGCGTCTCAAAACCTTCCTGGGTTTGCATGTGCTCGCAATAGGCCCGCACCGCGTCCGGATCCTTGCACTGAGCAAATGGTCCGACGAAGGCCGACGTATCGAGGCTGCTGGCGGCCTTGGAACAGCCCGCCTGCGTGTTCGCCGTTCTTTGCGACTGGATCTGTGCTGCCATTGCCTGGTTCTGTTGCATTTGGGCATTGGGGTCGCAGTCGCCGGCGAGCTTTTGACCCTCCGTGTTCGCGACGAACTGCCCCTGCGGCGAAGTCATCGTCGTTTTTCCCAGATAGTGATCGGCCCGGTCGTAGGTAATCTCGAGGGTGGCGTCGGCGGGGTGCTCGCCGCTGCAATGCATTTTTATCGTCTGCTTATTGCCAACGCGCTTGTTATCGATTACCTGGCAATTGCCCTCCGTCTTCACTGGTGCGGCGTCGGCTCGACGAGCGGTACAGATTTCGGATGTTTGGCTTGGCATCGTCATCGAACCCATTGTCACAGTAGAGCTCACGCGCCAGCGATCGCCGCTTTCGGCTCCTTGGGATGGCAAAGAAATTATCGTTATAGCGATTGCCGCAACGATGGCGGCAGAGCAGGGGATGCGACGCTTCATTGGTAGGTCTCCTTGTTGGCGCTGGCGGCTTATCGGTCGCAGTGCGGGTTTGGTACCGAATATGATGCAGAAGAATCCGTCGTTGGGAAACAGTTGGGCCGGTTTTTTTATTCTGTGGCAAACACATCGGAAACCCGAAAAAGTTAGCACGCATGCAGTGGCTTGTGTATCGCGGCCAGAGCATTTGCCCGGGGAATTTTCGCTGTCAGGGTTTAACTAGGCCCAAGTGATTGGAATGTGCTCGACGCTCCGGGAGCCCTTCTGCGGTACTAAGTGTCGGATGGCACTAAAATTCCGGCCCTCGTGCACAAGTTCGATGCTGCTTTTTGTTTTGTGTTGTTCTTGGGGCGCGAATGCACCGAACAGGCAAGGATCGAATTTCCAAAGTTTTGCAAACGCCAGGCTCTACGCCCTTGGTGTGTCGCCAAATCCGAGCGTCATACGGCTTTTCCCCTAGGAGAATTTTGCCGAGAGCTTGCCGCGCAGATCAAACTGCGGGGAGAAATCGGGATGCGTTTTGCCTTGCTGCGGGCAGCGTTGCGCTGCATCAGGCCAGATATATCGCGTAGCCGCGATGCCGATACGCCGCATCGCTGTCAAGCATCTGAACGCGAAACGTGGGGGGAATGTCATGACCCTTGTGCACGAGCACCGAAATTGGGCTGGTGCCACGCGGCCGAAAACCGGCTTGCTCGAGGGCGTCCGAGAGTAGCGGGTCGTTTGCGACCGCGATGAGCTCGGCAACGCCAGGATCTTGTCGGGCCGCATGCACCGCGCAGCCCACCAGCGCGCGCCAGTCTCCTGCCTCGTCCGAATCGACCCAACAATCGGCCAAACGCGCCTGTCCTGGCACGAGTGCCAGCAAGAAGTAGCCTCGCAACTTGTCTGCCTTCTGCAAACGGTGCAGAGCCATGGATGCAATCGGACACTTCAGCATGTAGGAAAACAAGTCGGTGCTGCGCTCAAGGGCTGCAAGGTTGCCACGAGCGCGCGGCAATACGCTCTCGAGGCTTTGCAATTGGCTCGGTGCGACTCGACGCCAACTCCATTCGGGGTCCTCGTCTCGAGGCGCAGTTAGCGTCCACAGAATGCTGCGACCAAGTTTTGGCAGGGTCTTCCAGCCCCATTGCGGTGAGTTCGCGAGGTAACGCAACGGATACAGGACTCGCACGTATTCCGTCTCGGTGCTGCAAGGTCGAAATCCGATGGCCGGAAGCGATCGCAACGAAAATTCATTGCCCCCCACCGCAAACAGGGCGTCGGCAAGCCAGCTGATGTGCTTTAGTAGTGTCGCCCCCGCCCCGACGCGCCCCGGAGCAGCTGCCCAGTCGATCAGGTGCAACATGCTTGCGCGGTGGCCGTCCCACACGCAAGTGCTGGGGACGATGCCCGCGTGCGCGAAAATCTCCCTGTCCTTTGCAAGAACGAAGGAACGTGCGTGGGGCCAATCCGCCCGCGGCAGCCAGTACTTCCAGTCCAGATTGCGTTCGCTCGAACGCGAATGCAGTCCTGCGCTATCGAGCAGCGAGACGATCGCGGGTCTGTCGGCCGCGGTACTAGGTCGTATGGTGAAACTCACGAAGCGAAATCGCTAGCCCGATTGTGCTTGCAAGAGGCTCCGAGCCCGCGCCGCTGCCGCGGTTCGCTTAGCGCGGCACAAAAAATTCCGTGTAGGAACCGATACGCCCCTCGCGCACCTCGACCAGATCGACGAGCTCGGTCGGAATGACGGTTCCCGTGATCTTGGAGTGAATAGTGCAGCGCCAATGCACTGCGGCTCTGGCACCTTCGATAGTCATCGACACGATGCTCTGATCGGCCATGCGAAAAGTCTTGATCATCATGTTTAGCCAGGTGCGAATCTGCGTCGTTCCCGCCGCCGAGATCGAGATCGGCTTGCCGTCGCTGGCTCCGGAAATGCGAAATTTCGCGTCGTCGGCAAACGTTCGGCACAGCGTATCGAGGTCACCGCCCACCCGCGCGGTGTACAGCGTTTGTAGTAATCGCTCGATCTGAACGCGATCCGTCATTTTGCAAACTCCCTGATCCCAAAACGCTCGAGCGCATCACTTCGATGCCCTCTAACCCCTGACTGCCAGCGCCGCTAGCAAACCCATTGCCTCGTCTGACGACAGCTTTGGCACAGCCGCCATTATGGCAGCATGCAACGGATGGCCGCCCCGATTTGTGCGCGCGCAGCTCGCGCATACGGAATTACGGCTCCCATTCCGTAGAAGAGGTGGATCATGCCGGGATGGCAAAAATAGCTCGTGCGTACCCCGGCCGCTGCAAGCCGATCGGCATACGCTTTGCCTTCATCGCAAAGCGGGTCAAACTCCGCGGTGTGTATGCATGCCGGGGGCACCGCACCAACTTCTTGCGCGCGCAGCGGCGAGACGCGAGGATCTGACGGGTCGACCCCCGGTGGAAGGTAATACATCAAATCGTGCTCCAGCGTGGCCATGTCAACGAGGTAGCCTTCGCCGTATGCGCGCCGTGAATCGGTCTGGGCGCAAAAGTCCATGATGGGGCACAGCAGGAACTGTGCTGCCAGGTTCAGCTCACTTTTATTTGCAAGCATCTGGCACACAACGGCGGCCAGCGTTGCGCCGGCCGAGTCGCCGCCAACAATGATTTTCTTTGGATCAATGCCAAATTCCGGAGCATGTGCGCCGATCCATAAGGTCGCCGCATGGCAGTCGGCAATAGCGGCGGGAAATCGATACTCCGGGGCCAGGCGATAGTCCAGGGCAATGACTCGGCAGCCGCTGGCATTAGCCAAGGACCGGCAAACCCCGTCGTGCGTATCTAAGCTGCCCGCGACCAGTCCGCCACCATGAAAAAAAATCAGCGCGGGCAGCGCTTCGTTGGCGGCGCCACTTGGCGTGTAGAGGCGAACGGGGCGTTCGTCTTGCGCCCCGGGCAGCGTGCGATTCTCCACCTTTGCCACTTGCTCGACCGGGCCAAAAAATCCCAGGAGGTTTTGCAAAGCGCGCCGGCGCTCCTCGACCGTCAGGCTTCGAGCGCTCGGTGGATTGGTCGCTGCCAATGCGCCAAGAAACCGCTTGGCGCTAGGATCGAGCGGCATGAGCAAAAGCGATCGGCGCTACTTAGAGCTCCAATGCCTGTTGCACCGAAGTGGGCCACTTGTTCAGATCCAGCCCGTGAACACAAAATAGCGCAACCGTCAGCCGATCCATGCCGAAGGCCACGCAGCCCGTGTGTGCCGGCTCGCCACTGTCGGTGGCAATTCCCCAAGTCTGCCCAAAATGGTCGCGATGGTAGTTAAAGCTCATGCAAGCCGTGGGCGTGGCAGTTGCGTGGTAAGGAATGAGCAATTCGAATTTCAGCGACTGTTGCAGCTGGGCGACAGCCATGACCTGACCGACACGGCCAAAAAACGGATCGCTCGCCACATCGAGCTTGTGCGGCAGCCCTAGCTCATTGGCCAGGCGCTGCGCTCGCTCCATCCATTTCTGGCGAAAATCGGTGATCTCTTCGGCAGATCCGATGCGAACATATTCGCGCATGCGAAACGATTGCAAGCGGTCCAAGGATTTGGATGGTTCGCGACGAAAACAATCGGCCGATATATCGAATATCAGGCCGCCGCGGGGCATCCGACCGCGGCTTGCCACCAGCGGATAAACCGGGTAGCAAGCGGCGGGCGAAAGCACCAGATCCGAGGCCCCAAGCGCCTGTGTCCAGTCTTCGCCGGTCTCGTAGCGACTGGCCGCTGCGCGAATCGAAGCCTCCGTGCCGTGCAGCGCACAGACGCAACCGAGCAGGTTGGGAAAGCTCTTGAGGTAGCCCGACTTTTCCAACTGGTAGCGGCTCATGACGGGCGGGAAACTCAGGACCTCAGCACGTGGATCGCGCTCGCGCGAGATAAACGCCGAGAGTCGATTCAATACGCGCTCATACAGCGCGGTTCGGGCATACACCCCGTCCACGCCCAAGGTCCGGAACAATCCCGCGCCGATGTGCTCCAGTGGATCGTTGGCCACGGCTGCGGCCTGTGCTGCGATGCTAGTCATAACACGCTCCGAGGCATTAGCCCTGCAACGACTGCGGTACGGCAGTCATTAAAGCGGGAGTGGCCAGATTGGCGAGGATGCGGTCATTATTGATCATGATCGGCGAGGAGAGCACATCGCGCAGATGCCGGCCAATACTAAATTCGCTGTCGTTGCGATAGCCCGACAGACCACATGCGCGCATTGCGTCCATGACGGTTTTCAGGGCTAGCTCCGAGGCTTCCACTTTGGTGAGGGTGATCATCGACTGAAACTCCAACGATGCCATCGCCTTTTCATCGTGCATTACGCGCTCGTAGTTGGCCAGTCCCGAGGCCAGCAAACCGCGCAGTGTGCGCAGCGTGGTCATGGCCTTGGTGAAATGTGCTGCCGCCGGTGGCAGTTGACCATTGCCGTGCCGCGCCGCGTGGCGGATAAATGCCTGGGCACGTGCTGTTGCGCTCGTGGCGATGCCCGCCCAGACGCTGCCCCAGCACAGGTGTGCCGTTGGAACCATTGACTCGACGTGAATCTTTTCGTACGGCACGGAAAGGACATGATCGCGCGACCCGGAGGCCTTCAACAGGTAGCCATCGCTACAGGTGCCGCGCATTCCGAGCGTATCCCAACCCTGGAGTTTGTCGAGCGTGTAATTGTTCTTGAGCACGGCCACAAGCACTTGATCGGACGCGGGGGCGTCGGGTGAGCGCCGAGCGGTTGTGACAATGCCATCGGCCTGCGCGCCATAGGAGATGCAGGTGGCGCGCCGCTCAAGATGAAATGAGTCACCGGAGTACGTAACCGGGGCCTCACTAGCGCGCACGTTGCCGCCCGCCTGGCCCTCCGTGGTGGAAGAAGCCAGCAGCAGCTGCTCCGCAGCCAAGCGCCGCAAGATGCCTTCGACGGCGCGGTTGCCGTGGTAATGACGCACCAAACACGCCACTTTGACTTGGTGCATCGCGTAAATCATGCCGGTCGAACCGCAGGCCTGCGCAAGCTGGTAGCACACGTCGGTTACTTCGCCCAGGCTTGCACCTTCGCCGCCCAGGGACGTCGGAACCATGATACCCAGCAGGCGCTGTTCGCGAATCACATCGAAGGCCTCGGTTGGAAAACGCGCCACCGCGTCGACGGATTCGGCGTGCTTGGAGGCGACAGCGACGACCGCCTGCGCGCGGGACTTCATGTCTTTGGGGTTTACGTCGGCGAGCCGGGTTACGGTGGCCGTGCTGGTTTGCCTGTTCATCTGTTTAGCCCTTTAACCGATTGATTCAAAAAAAAGATGGGGACGATAACCATGAGCAACGTACTGATATATCTCGACGACCGTCGTAAAGCCCCGCGAAGATCGTTTGGATAACACCACATAGGGGAAACGCGCCAGAGAAAAATGCGGAGAAAAGTACCAAGTTAATGCTACACTGGATTAGAGAAATATACCAAGTTGGCGTTAGCGCAACACATTAATTTGTGCAAAGGCGCGCTGAGGAAACGCCCATGCCGTTACAAATCGATGCGCCACCGGGCAAGGAATCGTCCTCCACGGGCAAAACTTTTCGCGCGTGCGCGGGGGCAGGCGAAATTATTATTGGTCTCATTAACAACATGCCGGACGCGGCACTGGAT
>CAZSOI010000519.1:0-2401 GCA_964608115.1 uncultured Burkholderiaceae bacterium
CGCCCACGGTCATGATCTAGAACTCTGCCGCGGCGCCGGGCGGCATATCAAGGGGCCTGACCAATCGGCGACATGATCCCCATCCCCGGGCAGCCGACTGGGCCTTGTTACTGTCCTATTTATGCCTGTCGATCGCTGAAGAAAGATGCAAGCGACTACATCTTAGCGGTTATTGCCGCCGCGGGTACAAATTGTCGGACACCGCTCTCGTCCAGAACGAACAAGGGAATGACTTGACGCATCTTGCTGTCGGGAATCAGCGCCAACCAACGATTGTCCAGAATGATCCAGGACCCGTCGAGTCTAACGGTAACAATGACGTGGCTCTCGTCCGTCGCGGCATCAAGGACGACGATGAGCTTAACGTCCGCGGCGGCCACGCCCGCTTCGGTGAGCGCCACATATTTTGCGATCGCATAGTCCTCACAATCGCCGCGGCCTGTCGTAAACGTTTCGAGCGGGGCACTCCAGCGGTCGACCACTCCCCATTGTGCAAGGTCGCTCATCGGCTTGATGGCGAGATTGATCGCACGATTGATGATGCCGATCCGGGCGAGACCGTTTTGCGTACGACCTTGGGCCACGATCGCGAGAAAGCGCTGCGCGGCTTGCGGACAGGTGGCGCCATCTAGGCAGCGCGCCAGAATTTGCTGGTCGGTGCGGATAGCGGCATTTACGCCACGCCACTTATCCGGAATTGCTCCGGCCGTAATAGGGATCGCGCCGAGCGCGAACGGCCCCGCAAGTGGCAGCCTAGCGGCAGGTTCTGCAGGAGCCAAAGCGGCCATGTTCGACGCCGTGCTTGACGCCATGCTTGACGCCGCCGGGTTTGCCACGGCGACATCGAGCCCCGTTGTCGCTACCCCGCCTTCGCTGTCGCGCTGCGCCTTGGTCACATCGTTGCCCGCGTTTGGCGACGGTTGCTGCGCTATCGCACCAGCCGTCGGGATAAACCGGATCGAGACCGGCTGGGGCGCCGAGGTGACGCCGTCGGAGCCGGCGCGCGCCGGCCACACGATAAGAACTACGGCGCAGCTGAACGCTGCAACACGACCGAACATGGTGACGTACCTGAACCGCAGGGCCTTCTCGGGCCATCCCGGTTTTTTGCTCAGGCACAATTAATGCGGCCGTCGCTGTGGTTCGGTTAAGCCAACGTTCCCGCGGGCAAGGATTTGCAAACAGTGTGGAGCAATCACCACACCGGTAGCGACAAATTTAGTTGTATTTGGAATTGCTTTTACAAACGGTTCGGCGCGGCGCAATGCCTTGCAGTTTGTCGATAAGCTCCATCGAACCGTGCTCGATGACTGCGGGACGCTCCTATCAACCAAATTGGGTTCGTTTCGTAATTCTCACTCAAACATGCGAACAAAAATGCCAAAACCTTGATTCTGGTACTTATTTGATTTTCCTCACGGTTTTCATTTCCATTTTTATTTTATACTATCATGACGTGTGGACAAGATAATTGCAACTGTGGCTCCTTATGCTGTCATGAGCGTCTTTGATTTTGCGTGCGATCCTCGCTTCGAGTCGCTCGCTTTGCCACCGATCGAGGTTTGGTATGTGGTCGAAAACCGCCTTCTGATCGCAAACTCCAAAACGACGACTCCCGAGTGTCGCTCGGCAGTCTCCACTTGTGCCGCCACCGTCGCGTCCGACTTTGATGTTCAAACTGCCGTCGAACGCGAACTGGTGCTGCGATTGGCTAGCCTACTGTGGCGCTTGCGGCGTGCCACGGCCATTGATACCGGGCTGCTTCAAATCTTCAGTGATATCGGCGAAGATTCGGATCCAAAGATCCCTAAGCACGCGGATGAAGCGAGCGTTGAAGGTGTCGTTCGGATTGGGCAATTCTCACCTGACCTGCATGATCGCGAAAATCACCAGAGCGCGGGGCAGTATGACCTCACGCTCTGTTCAGATATCTCAAGGCGATTTCTGCGGCTCCATCCCGGAGCTGTCGAGCGGCTTGGACGGTATGAAACGACGCTGTGGCGCCAAGTCTATCAAGTCATCTTTGTCTGGGATTATTTGCGACGGCAAAATCTCGAGCTGAAGTGGCTTCCTAGATCTTGGTCCTACAATGGACGTATGCGTCGACCGAGTGCGGTTTTCCCAAGAACTTAGTAAACGGCAAGAACAGACATCCTAGGACACACATTCTGACCGCTGACGGCAGGTCAGCTACAGCGTTCCGCAAAACAATGTCACTCGCTGGGAGTACTTCCCGGCGAGATTTTGTATCTTGCCTCGTCGATCGATATTCGCAAGAGTCAAATGCTGACTGCACGCAATCCAAGGATCTGCCGTGCATCGTTCGGCGTCGCGACGTGATCGCCCAGCATCTCCATGATCTTTACCGCCTTCTCGACCAGCGCCGCGTTGCTTGGCGCCA
>CAZSOI010000520.1:0-22149 GCA_964608115.1 uncultured Burkholderiaceae bacterium
GTGCGCTCAAGCCAATTCTGAAATCAAAAAAAGAGGATTTGCGGGTGATCTTGTTTAGGTTCGTCGCTGCATCGGTTCTCGCCAGTGTCTGCATTGGGCTGAGTGGCTGTGGTCTGTACTCGCCATCTCGTCCAACGGTAACCGCGTCGTCAGCAATTGCTCCGCAGCAGACTTATACCAGCACGAGGCCGGGCGCAGCTCGGTTTCAACAGGAGATGCATCTGAGTCCTGACTTGCCTGCTTGGCACGACGAGCGCGAGAAATTGGCCCTTGCTCTTGGGGACCGCACGTTGGATAAGAGTTTTGACGACACCTTTGATGCGATGATCATCGCGTTGGCAAACCTCGGTTGTCGAGTGAACAGTATGGAGCGGGTCTCCGGTTTTATCACCTCCACGCTGCCTGAACTGCCTCCTGAGTTAGAGGAGCAGTTGAGCAAAGAGGCGCGGGCGCAATACGCGCAGGCTAGGGGATATTCGCCTGCTGTGCTTGAGGTTCCAAGTAACCCCGCATATATTCCCCCGCAGGTGCTGTTGAGTGAAAAGTTAAACACCGGGATCACGCTCACGCTCGCCCGAGCGGAGCACGCGCAGACCAAAGTCAAATTGCGTTTTAACGGGGTCTACTATCCGCGAAAGGTCGAAGAGCTCTATAAGCGGGCCTGGGAGGCGGTCGATAAGCAGTTGTTCCTTAACCGGACGCTCGGGTAGCTTTATAGGCGGACGCAGGGGCAATGGGCGCTGGTTTGCGCAATCGAGGATGACCTGAAATCAAAAAGGGGTTGTGCGCACTTGACCTCGTCTAGGTTCGTCGCCGCATTGGTTCTTGCCAGTGCCTGCATTGGGCTGGGTGGCTGCTCAGCCTCCCCACTATCTCGTTCCACGGTAACGGCTCCGACGCCACCCGCCGATGTGGTGCAGCGTTATGTCGATGTGTCCAACGAGATGGAGCGCAGTGCGGACCGCAGACGGATCCAACAGGACATGCAGGTCGATCCCGACTTACCTGCCTGGCACGACGAGCGCGAAAAATTGGCCCTTGCTCTTGGGGACCGCACGTTGGATAAGAGTTTTGACGACACCTTTAACGCGTTGATCACCGCGTTGGCAAATCTCGGCTGTCGAGTGAACAACATGGAGCGGGTCTCTGGTTTTATCACCTCCACGCTGCCTGAACTGCCTCCTGAGCTAGCGGAGCAACTAAGCAAAGAGACCTTGGTGCAATACGCTCAGGCCAAGGGATACTCGGCCAGGGGATATTCGTCTTCGGTGTTCGAGGATGCAATTCCAGGTTCCAGGACGCTACACTCGCCGCAGGCTCTGTTGAGTGAAAGGCTAAACACCGGGGCCACGCTCACGCTCTCCCGAGCGGGGAACGCGCAGACCAAAGTCAAGTTGCGCTTTAACGGGGTCTACTATCCGCGCAAGATCGACGAGCTCTATAGGCGGGTCTGGGAGGCGGTCGATAAGCAGTTGTTCCTTAATCGGACGCTCGGGTAGCTTTGCAAAAGGACGCGAAGCGGCTGGTGCTCGTTTCTGCGATCGGCGGTGGCCCTGCGCATGGAATTTGTCGCGCGAACTTCTTGTGCCCGAGATGCGGTTCGCTAAGTCTTTACGAAACGCGCTCTCCTCATCGTTTCACATTCGCTCAAGAGGCATTGCAGCAAATGCGGCCTGTTCAATGAGGATCCGAACCCGGGGACATTAAGCCCTGGGTGGGATCCATCGTGCACGCGCCGCAAAACCCGCCAGTTTGCTTTTCGGAACCAAGGATTGCTGCTGGGGTCGACGGCTCATTAGCAAAGGCGCGCAAAACGTTTATCGGGTTCAGGGTGCTGCGCCACCTTCTGAATGCGGCCACAGGCAAAATTCGGCTGTTGGGGCCGCAACTTTCTCATTGCGGCCTTCGACACATAGATCTTTGAATGCAACGCCAAATGAAAGCGTTGACCGTCGCCGTGCCTGATATTGGTGGGGCAACAGCTATAGAGGCGATAGCGGCACATTTCACAGAAACGCAAGGCACTGAGCTTCGTCGCCCTGGGAGAGCTTCGGCGCCCGCGGGCGGGATGGCGCGATTTTTTTCACACTGCGCCTAGGTCGATCAGTAATTGTCGCCAAGGCGATGTCAGAAAAGCGCCCGAAAGAGTGTCCGTAGAGTTGGGCGGCTACAAGGCCTCACCGGATGCCGGGCTGCAACCGCGCTTCGCGATTGCAAATTGGCTATCGGCACAGTACCTTTGCTTGCAAGATTGGCTGCTGTGCCATGACAGTGGGTGACCTCCAACGGCGCCAGTACGTATTCCGAATGCGCTCTACTTGAAACGATTCAAAATATGTCTTTTGCATCCGCATGCATCCGCAAGCGCGGCCTTTTATGATGAAAACCGGATCCATATTGGGGGCGAGATGATACGTGGCCTTTTCAGAGTAGCCGAAGTGGGCGCACTTGGCGTCGGTCTTTGCGTTGCTGGCTGCGCGTCAGCTCCGGCCCCGCGTCCAACGGTTGACCTGCAGCAGCGTTATGTCGAAGATACGAAGCGAATGGAGCACCAACTGGATCGCGATCGGTTCCAACAAGACATGCAACTCAGTCCCGACGTACCTGGCTGGTACAACGAGCGCGAGAAATTGGCGCTTGCTCTTGGAGACCGGACGTTAGACAAGAGTTTCGACGACACCTTTGAGGCGATGATCACCGCGTTGGCAAATCTCGGCTGTCGAGTGAACAACACGGAGCGGGTCTCCGGTTTTATCACCTCCACGCTGCCTGAACTGCCTCCTGAGCTAGCGGAGCACTTGACTAGAGAGGCGCGAGAGCAATACGCGCAGGCCAGGGGATATTCGCCTGATGTGCTCCCGCCCATCTCCATCGTGTCGATCGTGACTCCCGGAGCAGCTTCGCAACACCCCCCACAGGTGCAGTTGAGCGAAAGGCTAAACACCGGGGTCACGCTCACGCTCGCCCGAGCGGGGAACGCGCAGACCAAAGTCAAGATGCGTTTTAACGGGGTCTACTATCCGCGCAAGGTCGAAGAGCTCTATAAGCGGGTCTGGGAGGCCGTCGATAAGCAGTTGTTCCTTAACCGGACGCGCGGGTAGCTTTGCAAAAGGACGCTCAGCGGCTCGGTGCTCGTTTCTGCGATCGTCGGTGGCCTTGCGCATGGAATTTGCCGCATGAACTTCTTGTGCCCGTGATGCGGCACGCTAAGTATTTTCGAAATGCGCTCTCCTCATCGTTTCACATTCGCTCAAGAGGCATTGCAGCAAATGCGGCCTGATCAACGAGGATCCGAACCGGGGGACATGAAACCCAAGGTGGGATTCATCGTGCACGCGCCGCAAAACCCGCCAGTCAGCTTTTCGGCACATAGGATGGCAGATTAAGGTCGGTTGCTCCCGGGTATAGCCGAAAAAAACCTTTACCAGAGTGTCTTGTCTGCACTGCGTCGTGACCAACGGCGACATCGCTGGTGGCAGTCGATCTGACAGCGTCCAAAAGCCGAATTCGCGGCTTTGCCACTTAACGCTCGCTTAAATTTGACTTCACCTGGACCTAATCGGCCTTCGCTACGGTTTGCACCGTAGATGGCTGGATCCGCAATCTGATGGGCCTCAGGGTGCCCAGCACAGTACGCCTGGGAAAATTGCAATCTTTGGGCCAAATCGGATCTTGTCGGAAAGCTTGCCGTCACCCGAATTTACAACTCACGAAGTACGGGGAGCTGAAGATATGAGATCGACTTTTCGCAAGCTATCTGTAGGCGCGGCAATTGCGCTGGCTGCACTGGCCGTCGGCGTTGGCGCCTACTCACCCAGCCGAGCGGGTGTTCTGGATTTTTTTGATCACAAGAGCGCGGATGCCACCGCGCAGAACAACGCCGTCCTAAATCCAGCGCCCGTACTCGCTCCGACGCAGGCGCCCAATTACCGCGCGATCGTCAAGCAATGGGGCCCCGCGGTTGTCGGAATTACGGTCGAGGGAACGCGTCGCACGGAC
Source organism: uncultured Burkholderiaceae bacterium (assembly GCA_964608115.1). GTDB lineage: Bacteria > Pseudomonadota > Gammaproteobacteria > Burkholderiales > Burkholderiaceae_F > GJ-E10. The sequence goes on from CAZSOI010000520.1 coordinate 4,000, forward strand.
TTGAGCGACTCCGACAGTACGGATCCGAGCGACGATCCGTTCTTCCAGTTTTTCCGCGGACTTCCCGGATTTCACTTCCGAATGCCTCACACGCTAGAGCAGCCGTTCCGCGGCCAGGGCTCCGGATTCATCATTAGCGGCGACGGCCTGATTTTGACCAACGCCCATGTGGTCCGAGATGCTCAGGAGGTCACGGTCAAGCTCGCGGATCGGCGCGAACTTAAGGCAAAGGTACTTGGCGCCGACCCTGCCACCGACATCGCCGTCTTGCGAATCAAGGCATCGGATCTGCAAGCGGTGAAATTTGGCGATCCGCAGTCGCTACAAGTTGGCGACTATGTCCTGGCCATTGGCGCGCCGTTTGGATTTGACCAAAGCGCGACTGCTGGCATTGTCAGCGCCAAGGGCCGTTCATTGCCGGGAGACGCGTATGTGCCGTTTATCCAGACCGACGCCGCGGTCAACCCGGGCAATTCGGGCGGACCGCTGTTTGACGCGGCCGGGGACGTAGTTGGCATCAATGCCCAGATCTATTCGCAGACGGGCGGCTATCAAGGATTGGCATTTGCCATTCCCATTGACGTTGCCTTGCGAACCAAGGACCAGATTCTCACAACGGGTCACGCCAGCCACGCGCGACTTGGCGTTCTGATTCAGGATCTGGACCAGGGTTTGGCCGAGTCCTTTGGGCTTTCTCGCCCGGACGGTGCCTTAGTCTCCAGCGTTGAGCCCGATAGCCCCGCGCAAGCCGCGGGGCTCAAACCCGGCGATGTGATCACGCAGGTTGATGGCGTTGCCATCGAGCGAGGAGGCGACCTATCCTACCGCATCGGGATGGATGCTCCTGGCACTCGAGTGACGCTCAAGGTCTGGCGCGACCATGCGATGCACGATGTGCCCGTCAAACTGGCCAAGGCCGAGCCCAAAGCATTGCAGCAGGCTGCGCTCGGAAGCGACGAGCACGGCAAGCTGGGGTTGGTGCTTCGGCCGCTGACAGCGCAGGAGCGCAGCGCCCAGGGCCTCGACCATGGTTTGCTTATCGAAGGCGTTTCGGGGCCGGCGGCCACTGCCGGCCTGCAACCGGGCGACATCGTTTTAGGCGTAAATGGGCAACCGGCACGGTCCGTCGAGCAGGTGAAAAACGTCGTTCGCGACCATCCCAAATCGGTCGCATTGCTGATCGTGCACGACGGCCAAGAACAATTCGTGCCGCTGCGCCTGGGCTAAGCCACGCGCAACCAAGGGCACAAAATGCAAGCGGTTGGAAGCTACAAAATCCGCAACGCTTGGGCGGTTTTGCCGCTGCGGCGCGAGCAGTGCCCAGCTTTGCTTGCACCCGACTGCGAGCCGAACCATTTGTGTTGCGTTGCGTCCAACGCATATGGGCCCGCGGCGTGGGGTTTGTCCTTGCGTTCGCACAGCAACACGGGAATGTGCCATTCAAAGAAAAACAGGCGTACGCTGACTCGTGCAACTGTTACCCACAAACAGCTAAGCGTTTTCACCGCATAGCGCAAAGTCTGCCAGTTAGGTGGCTAAATGAATTCACTCAAAAAAATCCTTGTTGCGAGTGACCTGTCCAAGCGCACCGTCCCCGCACTGGCGCGGGCAGCACTGATCGCTCGACATCATGGCGCCGAAGTGCACGTTGTGCACGCAATGTCTCAGTTCTCCTTAAAGGAGCTCTCGGAGTCGTATCGGCCCTACCACATACATATGGACGATGGCGATCATTGGGTCGATGCGGCGCGGGCACAAATGCACGCGTTGGCAAAGACGGCCTCGAGCGAATTCGGCATCGAAGTTCACGAACACACGGTAGTGGGCAGCGCAGTTGCCGAAATCGGCTCGCTCGAGAAAAGCCTGCACGCCGACCTCCTGCTCGTAGGCGGACAAGAGGAGGGATATTTGCGCAGCACGCTACATCGATCGATGGCTGGAGCACTTGCGCAGCGCGTCGCTCACCCTTTGCTGATCACAAAGACCCAGGAGCTTAAGGACTACAAGGAAGTTATTGTTGGCATCGACTTTTCAGCTGCCTCTCACCGGGCGCTCGATTCGATTGCCCAGATCGCACCGGGCGCTCACGTATCGGCGTTGCACGCAGTGCGCGCTGATGACGACGGCGGTTTTGTGCATCTAGCCGGTCATAATCCGGCCGCGCAGGAGCAAGAGACGCTTAGAGCATGTCGTCAGGAACTGGACGAATTTCTCGGCGATTCGGAGCAGGCCCGTGCAATCGACCGAAGTTGCGAGGTGGGACATGCCGGGCGCTTGCTCGTGGAGCACGCCAAAGCGGCGCACGCCGAATTGATCGTGGTGGGAAAAAGCGATGCCGGTCCAGCCGAGGCGTTTTTCGGCAGCGTTGCCAAGCGTGTGTTGAGCAATTCTGCGTGTGACGTACTGGTCGTCCCGTAGCGCAAACGAGATTTCGTTCAGTGCTCGGTAGCGTTTAAAACGCTTAACACGCAGCTGCCGCCGGGCGGCCCGAAGAAGCGCTCGCGCACGGCCTGAAGACCGAGGGGCGACGACACTCCTCCTGACCCACCCGCGCAACGCGGTCGACCGCCTGCAAACCTAGTAGCTTGCGGCGCCTTACTTCTTGACGCTAACGGCGTGCCGAGAGGATACTGCGCCACCGCACGCAAATGCAGGAGATTTCCATGAAAAAGTCTGTCGTCATTCGCTGGGTCGCCGGCATCATGCTTTTTGGATGTGGCGTTGCAACCGGGCTGTTCGCAGAAAACCTCACCGATTCACCGCAACGCATCGAGAAAAATCGCAACGATCTAAGTGGTGCCTCTGGGATGGAAGTCATCGTCTCGCTTGCCGAGTACAAGCCAGGAGACCAACTTGGCCGACATTTTCATCACGGCGTCGAAGCGCTGTACGTCGTGCAGGGCTCTCAGGTGCAGGCGCCGGGCAAGGAGCCGCAGACCCTTGCCACGGGCGCAACAGCGGTCAATCTTCGCGGCGTCAAGCACGCTGGATGGACGGTGGTTGGCGACACTTCGCTAAAGCTCTTCACGGTGCATGTCGTCGATAAAGGCAAACCCCTGTACGACTATTCCGAATAAGGGTAAACGCGCAATCGGGTCGCCCCAAAAACGACGCGTTTTCCTTTTATGAGGCTGGTTCCATGGTCGAGCAGATAACGCAGTACTTCGCTGCAGAAAAGCAAGAGAGCCTGCTTTTCGTTGCCGTGGGCCTGCTGGCCATCGGTGCTGCGGTTTGGCTCTGGACGGGTGCTCATCGCCTGAGGTTTATGGCGTTTCCACTTATCGCTGTTGCGCTGATTCAGATTGCGGTGGGCGCAACGGTGTACCTGCGCACAGACGGTCAGCTTACAAAGCTAACGCAGCAAATTGCTATGCCAGCGCAGGCCACAGGCCAGGTGGAGCTCGCGCGCATGCATACGGTGATGAAAAACTTCACGGTCTACAAATCGATCGAGATCGTGCTGCTGGCAGTGGGTGTTGGTTTGATTGCGTTTTTTCAGCGCTTAGATTGGGCCGCAGGGGTTGGCGCGGGTCTCGTGCTGCAATCGGCCTTCATGTTGACCCTGGACATGTTTGCCGAGGCTCGGGGGCAGGACTACGTCAAAGCGTTCGGCGCGTTGACGGGATGATGCCAAGGTGCGGTTGTGGCCACTTGTGGTGAGGACTATGGGGTCGCGACGCTTGTAGCAGGCTGTGCCGCAGGGCTTTGTCGACCAGGCTGCCGCAGCCGGATCTTTGGGGGCCGTGAACTTCGCATTCTTAGGCGCCCGGTAGATCGCCTGAACTTGCAGGCGCCATTAGCCTCCCCGGCCGGCGCGCTTGCCGATGGCCCGGAGAAATCCAACCATTATTAAAGAAGGGATAATCAAAGCAGCTGCAAGGGCAAGGAATCGCGGCATCCCCCGGTATCTGGCAGCGGGGAGCGTTTGCAGACTTTTTATCGCAGCAGCCTCCAACATTCGAAGGATTTGACCGCAGCTTCTATAGCATTTCCGATGACTAAACAGGTATAGGAGTCACACATTGGAACCGTAGAGCAAGTATTGGAGTCCGAGAATCAAGGCGCCATCATGCATTTTGCTAACTTCCCACGTATTGCTTCGATCTTTGAGCACGTCGCCGGCGTTGCCCATGGCTTCGGGCAGTCGGGAGGCGGGCCTTCGCCATCGGCAGTCATGATTGGCGCGCTGCTAGCGGTCGAGGACATCTTGCTGGACGTGGCTTGCGCTAGCAAGATCGATCTGATCGATGAGATCGGCAGGCACGTCGAATCCGTGCACCAGATAATGCGCAGTTCGGTGGCTCCGGCTCTGATGCATCGGGAGCGGATCGGTTCGACCGCGCTTGGCCATGGTGTTGCTCTGCCCCATGCTCGCGTAACCGGGCTCGAGCGCATATTGCCGATGTACCTTCGCCTAAAGTCGGCGATTCCCTTCGATGCGCCCGATGGCGCCTCGGTGACCGACGTGCTTGTGCTGTTGGTCCCCAAAAAGGCCACACAGGAGCATCTGGACGTCCTGGCGCAGGCCTCACAGATGCTCTCCGACCAGCGCTTTCGCCAACTGCTGCACGAGTGCACGTTGCCGCTGCAAGCAAAGCATCTGTTCGAAACCTGGCCCAAATTGCCCGCTTAAGCGCGGATCCGGCTAGGACGCTCGATGAACTCGCCGCGCCTCGCGCGCTAAGCCGGCGCCGGGTTTGCAAGCTCTCGACAAACGCTGCGCCATGAAGCACGCAACGACCCCAAAAACGGCACGCCGCTAAAAGCTTGCTTTTCCAAGCAAGGAGCGCTCGCCCTCCGCGATTATAGATCCGCTCATGCGCCTGCTGTCTGGTGCGAAAGTGCATCTTGTGGTCTTATAAAAAGTGCGTGAAGGGATGCGCAAAACCCAACGAGCGTTGTTGATTTTCCCGACGGGGAAACCCTCCTTCAAGGAGCAAACCCGTGCCAGCCAAAGCGATCGTATTTGTACACGGCATGTACATGACATCCCTGTGTTGGGAAAACTGGGATCGCTATTTTCGCGCCAAGGGCTACGAATGCTTGGCGCCTGACTGGCCTGGGCGCGATCAGCCAGTCGACGTTCTCCGGCAACGTCATCCGGATCCAAAACTGGGGAGGCTAACGCTCACAGATGTTCTTGAACACAACTCGCGGGTGATCACATCGCTAAAGGCAAAACCCGTCCTCATCGGTCACTCGATGGGTGCCTTGGCGGTGCAATTGTTAGTGCAGCGGGGCCTGGCAAGCGCAGGCGTTGCCATTGACTCCGCGCCGCCGATGGGGGTCTTCACGACCAAATGGTCGTTTTTGAAATCCAATTGGCCGCACATCACGCCCTTTGCGTCACTGCAAGAGCCTATTGCAATGTCCTTTGAGCGCTTTCAGTACACCTTCGTCAATAACATGCCGCTTACGCAGCAACGCGCGGCGTTTGATCGATACATTGTGCCCGAGTCGCGACGCGTGCCACGCGAGTCGCTTACGGCCCGGGTCGATTTCAAAAAACCGCATGCACCCTTGCTTTTTATCGCGGGCTCCCAGGACCACATTATTCCGGCGGCGCTAAATCGGACAAATTACGAAAAATACCGCGACGCGAGATCCGAAATGACCTACAAGCTATTCTCGGGACGCAACCACTTCATCATTGGACAAGATCGCTGGGAGGAAGTGGCGCAATATGTCGATGGGTGGATTAACGGGCTTCCCATCTGAGGCGACGCTCGCAAGCATCCTTGCTCGCCAACGAAAGCGCGCGGCAAAGTTACGCACTGCGTAACGCTGCTCTTGCGCGGTGATGAGCGCACTGGCAACGAGCACAAGAAAATGAGGTTTGACGAGGGCTTGAGAAAGACCCTCGATCCGCTCGATGCGCGAGCTGCCCAAGACCTCTTCGCGCTTTACTGGGGTGCATTGCTTGTGGGGGGCCAAGGCACGCTATGGCATCGTGAAAAACAAGTTTCACCGCAGCGAAGGATCGTATGGTGCCACCTCCTTTTGCCCCTTGCCCGCGGTGTCAGACGCCCGGTTCTTCTTTGGGGAGTTGCGTGAGAACTTCGCCCGGCATCGTGTCGCCCATGATGACCGTATCGCTCCATGGGGAAACCTGGTAGTCGAACTTCTTGACAATGCGTGGTTTAACGACCTCAAAGAACGGCGAAATGTCAAAGTCTCGCGGCGCGTACAAACTGTGGTGGCGGATGCGCCAGAGTTCGCGCACCTGATCGGCGCGCGCCGGGTTGCCATCGCGCTTGCGCGAGATGATGGGCAAGATGGGATAACGCACCGCGCCAAAGGCCTGCGCGATCAGTGTCGAGCAAATCGCACGTGTAGGGTCGCCGCTTCCGAGCGAGATCAAGCGTCGGCGAAATCGCGCCGGAATGGGTATCGGGAAAAGGTAGCGGGCCAGATCAAAGATGTTCTTTAAGTCGTATCGGTGGCCAAGCCGCTGCAGTACGAATTGGATCAAACGTTCCCGATCCTTTGCGGTCAGGTTGACGGGGCGGCAGATGCGAACGCGAAACGCGCTATAGCACGACAGCGGCACCGCGCGCACACCCTCGAGCACGTCGGCCTCAACAAGCGAAGCCGCTTCTCCCTCGACGCTGCCAACTTCCGGACGTGCTCCGATATACAGGGCTGCATGCGACCAGGTCGATTGCGTCAGGTATTTGATGGCCGCGCTCATGCGCGTGTTACCCTCGATCAGCAACACATCGCCTGGCATTACCGTTTCTGCAACCAGCTTGGCGTCGAAACTGTTGCCGCCGGGCTTGCCGATTGGCTTACATAGGTACGCCGCAATCGCCCTGCCGACCGACTCGAACACGCTGGCCTCTTAGAGATTTCAAAGCACCTTCCGGTCATATCTACCATAAGGCATATACGCGAGGCTGACCAAGCGAGGGCCGATGACCGCCTAATTTTTGCTTTCAGAGCAACGCTTTTGGGCGTAGGAAGCAGTTTGCAAACAGGCGAAAGGACCGCCCTTATCTGCTTTGCAGCGGGCGCCTCGACGACCAGGCCACCTGGCCAAACTGACGGCCCGGTAGGCGCAAAGAATCGGAAATCTGCTATGTGAGCACCGGTCGACGCAGGTTTGCGGCCGTCGTTGCGCGGCGCAAAAGAGCCCGGAGCGGCCAGCGGTTTTGACATTTTGCAAGCAGTACTATGGCCGGCAGGCCGCCCTCGGGAGGAGACAATCATGCCGCGCACCGTTACACAGGCTGTCATTCTTCCGCGCTCGCCTGCGCGCCTGTATGCAATGTACGTCAGTGCCCGCGAGCACGCAGCAATTACGGGAGCCCCCGTCATGATCGAAGGACGCACCGGCGCTCCGTTTAAGGCTTTTGGTGGCGCGCTGACGGGTCGGATCCTGCAGCTCATTCCCAACCGCTTGATCGTCCAGTCCTGGCGCTCGATGAACTTTTCCAAACACGACCTGGATTCAACGCTGATACTGTCCTTCTGGCCCGATCCGGCGGGAGGCCGCATTGAACTGACGCACGTGAACGTGGCCGACGAGGACTTCGCAGGAGTTTCCGAGGGTTGGTCTAAGTATTACTGGGTGCCATGGCGTGCCTATCTTGAAAAATCGCCTCCGCCTAAGGCAAGTAGCAAGCGCCGATACGCCTGATTTGTTCATCCCAACCAAGACTTAGCGCCAGTGTGCGCGCTTGATGGATCTAAGCGGTGCACACCTTAGGCGCACGAATTTTCATTGCGCAGACCGCGAAAGATTGCGGTCCGCGCGATCGCCTGGCCGTTGCGTGCTCAATGCGGCGGAAGAGTTCCGTTGGGCGTGAGCTTGTCGATCGCCTGCGGCAAGACGGCCGAGAGTTTTGCCGTCAGTTCTTGTGGCGAAACGCCCGCCTTTGCCGCCAATTGCCCGATGACATCCGCACCAAAAGCCTGGTGCACCTGCGCAGCAGAGATGGCCTGATTCATCCCCGTGCTAACCCACGACTGCGCCGTTGCACCCAAACCCTGGCTCTCCATCTGCCGAACGATGCCCTGAAGGCCCCCGTGCTGCTCGATGAGGTCGTTGACCACGGTGGCCATCTCCACCCCGATTGCGCCGCCTAATACTCCGCTCCAAAAACCCATCTCGGCTCCCCCTTCCCTTACGACGGGAACTTCGTTGCTTGGCAAGCGGCCGCGCAACAATGTTCGACGCTAGTTACACAAGGCGCGTTGGCCCGCGCCCCCATCCACAAAGCGTCTTGTCTTACTTACACGCCTTGCCATGATCCGGGCGAAAACCCTTTGCGGTTGCCTGCGCTTCGGTCATGTACTCGCCTTCCTTGGTCTTGCCGTACCAACGGTCACCCTGGCAATGGTAGACCTTGGACTTCGTATTGACCCAGACCTGGCCAGGGCCCCCGCCGGGAGCAGCCGCCGCCATGGGTTCGGACGCACTCTTAGCGGCAGGCGCAGGGGCTGCAGGCGCGGCCGCAGGCGTGGTAGCCGCGGGCGCTGGAGCGGCAGCCGCCGATTTGGTGGTGGCACTAGAGGCAGCCGGCGCGCCAGCGCCCGAAGTCGATGCAGCGCCATACCAGTCCTTCACGCCCTGGTGCTTTGAACAGGCCCCTTTCTTGGTAGCCGATGTGGTGTAAGTGCCGTCATTGCACAAACCAGTTGCATTGGCCGGTGCGCCCGCCGGTGCCTGAGCAAAGCACACCGCCGATCCAACAAGCCCGGCGGCAAACAGCATCGATTGCATCGTGATCCGCATAAAGAGTTTCCTTATGAAATACCGCGTTATTGTTGATTACCGCTTACTGAAAACTACGCGCCGCTGGGCGGTGCCGCGTTGTCAGAAGTCTACCGATCGCCTCGCGCCTGCCTTCTTTGCAAAAAGACTTCGCAATCGACTCTCAAGGCGCGCAAAGACTGCTTGCTACCACGCGCCTTCGTCTACCAAAACTCGCCAACCCTGCGAGCGCTACCACAAGAGGCCGCGCCGGCGATGCAAGTTGAGCACATCCGCCATTGGGATGGCGGCGCGCTTAAGCACGCTGGCACTTCCCCTTTTTGCTGGCGCTCGCTCCCCTCTAAGCGCCCGCGCATTTTATCCGGCCCACCCTTTTCTTTCTTGCCACCCGTACATGCGCACCGTTTGCGCCTTTTGCGTCAACGATTCTGTCCAAATCGGAAACGTTCTTGTTCCTTGGCACGTTACGTTGCTGCGCTAGCGTCTGCCGCACAAAGCGCAAGGCACACTGCCCTTTTTTTAGTTCGCCCCAAAGTCATAGGCCTTTTTGTACGCGCGATACCAATCTTGTGTCGGCCGGTCCGCTGGAAGCTGGCTGGCAAGAAAGCCAAGCTCGGCGAGCATTTTGTCCGCGCCCGAGGTATTCAGGTACAAGTCCATCAGCCGCCAGTGAAAGGAGAGCTCGTTGGGTGCAAGTGCGATTGCCCTCTCGTAGAGCCCGACAGCCGGGGTGAGCCAGTTCATCTCAAACAGATACAAGTCGCCCAATTGCGCGTAATTGGCAGCAACGTCAGGCGCCTTGCGAATTTTTTGCTCTCCTTCGCGCACCGCTTCTGGCAAGGAAAACGGGTAGGAGCGTGCAGCGGGAGTTTGCGCGTGCGTGCCATAAATGGCGCTCGTCATGTTCGGTACGCCCTGGGCGCGCAGCTGCACTAAGAACGGGTTATCGGCGTATTTGACGAAAAAATTCACGTTGTCTTCGAACCGGTGAAAATATGTCCACGATTTGGCTTCATCGACGTACCACAGTGCGTCGGATCCGCGGCGCAGTACAAAAGGCAGGTTGGACTTATCCGGACCTGGCACTACAAGCGCCAAATCGCCCGCAAAGAGCAGGCGGTACGGGCCGGCCGAGACGAAATATTCGTTGATGCGCTTTAGCTGCGCCTCGTTGCGCGGAACCACGACCCGAAAGATCGAGCTGCCCTGCGTCAGTAACGGCAACCGCGGATCGCCGATTCCTGCCGCGAGCGAGGCCAGATAGCGCCGCGCCGACTCATTGGCGTCCGGCGAGGCGGCAAAGGCGCGCAAATCCACCTCGGGCAGCCGGCGGATCGCACCCAGATAGTCCTGAAGCGTACGCCGATAGCCCTGCGCCAGCGCGCCACCGCCACCGGACAAAAATTCGTCGTTTAGCCACGACGGCTGGGCAAGCGCCTGCACTTCGCTCTGGCTCTTGGAGCGCATACCGCGCAAATTGGTGGTGATAATGAGCTCGGAGAGAAAGTCTTGCGGCACCTCAGAGAGCATGTAGGTCTTGGCCGCCTCCTCAAGGCGTCGGCAAAATACATCGGGAATATCTGCCTCCAGCGGATAGGAGACCTCGATTTTCAGAAGATTCTCCCTAACCGCATAGACGTACACGATGCCACGGCCATTTTGCCGCGCGCCGATGCGACGTTGCGAAAGAAACTCTACCGCAACCTCCTCGATGCTCTTCCCAGGTGGCAGCGACGCCAGCAGCACGAGTGCGTTCTCGATTCCGGATTTTTGCTCCGCGAGCTTCAGGCTCATGCGCAGCGCAAGATCAAAATCGTGCTGTCCCGTTTCATTGACCAAAACGTACTCGGTGCGCTGCGGGCCGCGCGCTTCCTGCCAGGCAAAAAGCGCTGCGAGGGCGGCGAGCACCAACAAGCAGGCCCAAAAGATGCGGCGAGCCATGGGAACCTAAAAACTGCCAAAGACGCTGTTCTTTTTTCCGTCGGGCGCGATGTTCACAAGAAAGGGCTCCGTCGAGCCAAAATTCAGGCCGTAAATCGAGCGGTCCTGGCCCCTGTTTTTCAGCACCACAACCGGCGTCTCCCGCGCACCGAAGAGTCGAAAGATGCCCGCGGCGAGCTGATTCGTGTCGTTTAGCACCACAAACGGGTACTCGCTCTCGGCCGGAGCGTACAAGCCGAGCACCAGGCGATTTCTTCCGTGGGTGTCATAAAAGAAAAGAGCCGGACCTCCGTCGGCCGACATGGCAAGTTCCGCTCGCGCTTTTCCGCTGGCATCGAGCAGGCGAATTCGATTGGCCGAAATCTGCTCTTGCGTAGAGGCGGCCGCGCTGGCGCTCGAGACAAAAAGGGCTTGGGCCTGCCCCAGGACGTACGCGCCCATAATGCCGCCCAGAAATCCGGCGATCACGCCGGTAAGGAAATTCTTCTTCATTGGCGCGCTCGACTCCGTCAAAGTTGATCGTCGGCGAACGCCTAGCGGCTCGCCCGATCGGTGGCAAGAGAATATCCGCAAACGAGCTCTACGGCCTGCCAGCCAATGCCGAACGTAGCGCAGCGGCAAGCACCACGGTAAAAACGTGATCTGCGCATCGCAAAACTTCTTTTAGCTTTCTTTGCACGCACGACCGATCGATAAACCTTTGCGTTGGCAAAGGGGGCGCGAGCACTGCTTCATTTGGGCAGCGCGTCTACCCAAGATTGATGCAGCAGTTAATGCCTGCGCTGAATACGGTGCGTATTACTTTTTCGCTGCAACGCACTGCTCAGAGCCCGCATCCGAAAGCGCCTTCGAAGCGCCCACATGAGGAATCACGGACCAAGACTTCGGTAAAAGGCAAGTACCAAAAGCGAACACTATGTGCCTGACACCTCCAAAAGGCCGGGATCTTTGCCACTTGGCCGTCCGTACGCTGTTGTCCAACTCAATATTTGTTTGCGCAATGCGGAAGAAAAATTTGCGGCCACGCGAAACATCGGCTAGTGATCCTCAATGAAGACGTGCCAAGGGCGACGCACGTATGCGCTGGCTACCCAATTGGCGGTCAATCACTGATGCAAAAAGCACGATGACCATAACGACATCAAGGGGAAATACGCGCGAAAAAAGCAATACTAGCCAGCGACGGCTTTTTGGCCGCACCAACCAGGAGATTTTCATGAAGGACCTCCTCATAATTATTGTCGGCTTGGCAGTTTTCATCGTGGTCGCTTATTCCCTAGTCAAGAAAGCAAAATAAAAAGTCCGGATTTGCGCCCCAAGCGATCGCGCTGGCGATCGACGAAGGACCGGGCCATCGCGAGAGGGTCTGCCGCTAGCGGGATTTGACCCTTAGCTGAGGGCACCTCGCACTGGTGCCCGCACCCGTAGTATTGTGCTGTGCCGCAGCGGACGTTGCGAGGCACGACAGCACTTGGTCCTTTTCGCGCCCCGCCTCGTGCGGCAGGCGCGAGGCGGCTTTCCCCGGCGGCGAAAAGACGGGAGAGAAAAGCTCTCCTGCCGTTCGTCGCCTGCCTGACATTGTCGCGTAGTCGGCGTATTTTGATCTCTCAGCGTCCGCACGCGGTGCTCAAAAAATCGGCAGGGACAAGACGCTGACTGCGGCTAGCTGCGATTCCGCAGGTTTTTGTGTTTCGCTCAAGACACAGACGTTTTGCTTCGCCGCCAATCGGAGCAAGCCGTCGACACGGGTCAGAGGCCCGCTTCGTCGCCTGAACTGTTGTTTCGATTTGCGGCAAGCATCCAAAACTCGGAAAGGAGCAACACAATGGCAATGTTCATTTCGCTTTGCAATTTCACCGACCAGGGGATAAGAAACGTGAAGGAGTCCCCGAAGCGGGCCGAAGCCTTCAAGGCGGCGGCCACCAAAATGGGCGTAACGGTCAAAGAAATCTGCTGGACCATTGGCCCTTATGACCTTGTCGTGGTGACCGAAGGCACCGAAGAGGCCGTAATGGCTTCGCTGCTCAAGGTGTCAACGTTGGGCAACGTACGCTCACAGACCTTGCGAGCGTTCAACGCATCGGAGTTCGGAAAGCTCTTAGCGCACGTCTAGGGCGCGTGAACGAGGTCTTGCTCGCCCCTCCGACCGCATAAGTTTCGCCGGAGGGGCGACGCATCGCGCAAGTTTGTGCGCTTTGCCGCGAGCGCCGCGTAAAGGTAGGTCTTTGCACACAGCAAGATTTATCGCCCAAGCCTGGGGCGAGGCAGGCAAATGCGAGAAGATTATTTACTCTTGCGCGTCTTTGATGCGGCGCCTTTTGACGATCGCGCCGGTGGGTCATCGGATACGATGGCAACCAGCAGGCCCCTTTCGAGGCCGGTCAGACCCCATGCCTTCTGTCGCAGCTTGTGCAAGGCATCGAGCATTTCCATTTCGCGCCGGGTGCGCGCATCGGGCGCTTGGTGCGGCTCATTGCAAACCGATTCGATATACGTCTGCCGGTCGATCTCACCGTAGATGCAGGCCAGTCGCATCGTCTCGCCTCGCGGGCGTAGCCGCCGTCTCTTGTCCAACAGCAGCTCCGCGAAGGTGTCGATAAGCCGTTGTGTTTCCGAACGCAAGCTTTCGTCGGACCAAACGCTTTTATCGGCAATAAACTCCCGCCGATTCTCCAGCGCGCTGGTCAGCGCCCAGCGCATCAGCTCGTCTTGGGTATAGTTCATGAGCGCCATAAGATTGATCCATCCAGGACAAGTGTTCCGGTGCTGCGCCGTCGAGCTCCGCTGCGACTGAGCCGCTGCTAGTTTCTCAACGCGTTGGGGCGAAGAATAGCGGTCTCGGGCCCAATTGCGCCAGCCTCTCCCTGTGGTGGATTGCCGGACGCCGGCCACGCAAATTCCGCGCCAGATTGGGCCTTGGCAGCCAAGATTCTGCTTTCAAATCAAACACTTGGTTCTGACTTTCGACGGCGGGGAGAACATTGCTCGGGGGGTTTAACCCCTTTGCCAACGGTTCGCGACAACGCATCGGTGCGGGTGGCCTTCCTCGGATCGTCATCGCGCTTGTCACACTCGGAGCACCGGCGCCCGGCAAAATGCGGAGCAGTTCCTACGCTTTTGGGCTGCTCGCTTTTTTGGCGCCCGCCTTCGCCTCACCTATGCGACTTCTCGCCTCTCACAATTCGAGTTTTGAGGCCGTTCGGGGCTTGGCCATTCAATGTCACGCCCTGGACCTTTCTGGAAGCGAGCTGCTGTTTGCAAGCACGCACATTGACCAGGACGAAAAGACAAAGTCCGTCTTCCAGGAACAGTTCGCGGGGCTGCTGCTTCGGCTTGCGGTTGCGGTGCGAACCAAATTCCATCAGGGCTTTGACGAACGCTCGAGCGTTGCGTATGTGGCGCACTGCGGTTCGCTCTTTAACTTTGGCGAAGCGGGAGAGCAGTCGGCAGAATTTTCGATGAAGGACATCTGCGACAAGATCATCGATGCGGTTACGATCGAAAAGGATCTGCAAGGAGAAATTGAGAAAGCACCGACAACTCTTTGCGGCAAAAACCCCGATGGGGCCGACTGGGAACTTTCGATTTTCGTCGGCTTGTTTGCCGAAGCCGTGCTGAACTGGGCGCGCGACATGGACAGTCGTCTACCAGACGCAGCCGCCGGCCACCTAGCGCAAACGGCGAATGGCTCGGGTAATCACCTTCAATCATCGCCAAGGTAAAGACGACCAAGGGTCGGCCCCGTCCCCACCATCGATTTTCCGCTTGCTTTTGCCAGCGCTCAGCGCTGCGGGCGCAGCGCCCGGCGCATCGCTTCGGCCCGCGCAGCGTTAGCGGCCACGAGCAGATGGTACTGCTCACTTGTGTGTGGCTCGCCGATCGGTGCTCGCGTCATCAGGGCTCTTAGTTCCGTGTCCGTAAGCCATCCCATGCCAGGCAAGGTTTGCACAGTATCTGTCGGTCGACCGATTTCTTCTTGCACGGCAAAAGGCAATGAATTTGCGTGTATTGCGTAAGTCCAGACGAGCTGCGCGCCACGAAATTGCGCTTTCAGAGAATTTTGCTCATCGAGCAATACCGCCTCATGACACAAGCCGCGCATCGGGGGTGTGCGATCGAGCTCTCTATATATACTGTGCAACCCGGTGCAAATCCTCACGTCGCGGCAAAAGGGGAGCAAACCTAGATGACCTGGTGGGCGTGGATTATTGGTGGCGCAATCTTGTTAGGCGCAGAGCTTTTCTTCGTTGACGCGCAGTTCTATTTGGTATTTCTTGGCACCGCGGCGATTATTGTTGGCATTGCTGCCGTTTCGATCTCAGGCCTTCCCGTTGCGGCCCAGTGGTTCGCCTTTTCTGCTCTTGCGATCGTGTCGATGGTGACATTTCGCAAGCGCATTTACGACCGCTTGCGCGGGCGCACGCCCCAAGTTTCTAGTAGCCCGGTCGGCAGCGTTTTGGTTTTGCCCAAGCAGCTGGCGCCAGGCGAAACATGCCAGGTCGAGCATGGAGGCACGTTTTGGACCGTTCAAAGCGAAGGTGCGGCACCCCTTGCAGCGGGCACGCGCGTTCGAATCGCACGCGTTGAAGGCCTTACCCTGCTCGTTCGGACCGACGCGTAGCTGCGGCGAAAGGAAGAACTGAAATGTTTAGCTCCATCGTTTTTATTGCGCTTGCGCTGGTTGTCGTCATTCTCGTTGCCAGGTCCTCCGCAGTCGTGCCACAGCAAAGCGCTTTCGTAATTGAAAATCTTGGCAAATACAGCCGCACGCTGCAGGCAGGCTTTCACGTGCTCGTGCCGTTCGTTGAGCGAATCGCATACCGGCACACGCTCAAGGAGCAGGCCACCGACGTCGCCGAACAAGTCTGCATCACCAAGGACAATGTGCAAGTTGCGGTCGACGCGGTGCTGTACATGCAGGTTCTCGATGCACACATGGCGTCCTATGGCATCACGAACTATGCCTTTGCCATCAGCCAGCTTGCGCAGACAACGCTGCGCAGCGAGATTGGCAAGATCGAACTGGATCGAACGTTCGAGGCGCGTGCAACCATCAACGCCAACGTCGTGGCCGAGCTTGACAAGGCGTGCTCGGCCTGGGGCGTAAAGGTGATGCGCTACGAGATCAAGAACATCACCCCACCCAAAGACGTGCTCTCGGCCATGGAAAAGCAGATGCGCGCTGAGCGCGAAAAGCGCGCCGTCGTCCTTGCCTCCGAGGGCGAGCGCGACGCAAAAATCAATCAGGCCGAGGGAGAAAAGCAGCGGGTCATTAAGGCCTCGGAGGCCGCCAAATTGCAAAAAATCAACGAAGCCGAGGGTCAGGCCGCAGCGATTTTGGCGGTTGCCAAAGCCACCGCCGAGGGACTGCGCACGGTTGGCGAGGCCCTTAGCGGGCGCGGCGGCGCCGAGGCGATGCAACTGCGCATCGGCGAAGAATATGTGCGGCAGTTCGGCAATCTTGCCAGGGAAAGCACCACGCTTGTGATTCCCTCGAATCTGAGTGACCTTGCTTCCGTCGTTGCAATGGCAACGAGCATTGTGCGCGGTCAATCTTCCAAAGATACGGGCCCAGCTTCAGGCGCTCAGCCGATCAGAAACGACGGCCGAATGTCGCCCTCCTGACGCGCACTTTGGCAAGTGCACTTCGGACCCAGCGCGCAGGCTGTCCGGGGCCCAAAGGACGATCCAATAAGCAAGGGAGGATGCGCTCCATCCTTTCTTTGTCGGCGCACGGTTTTTTTATTTGTGCGCTTCCGGGGTCGGTGCCAGCGATTCGGCGAACTCCTGGCCTTGTGCGCGACCAGCGCCTCGCGCGGGCGAAATGCGCACCTGAGCGATTGCGAGGTTGTGGTAAACGCGTCGCCGCCGTACCAGCGGCCACCACTCATACAAGAAGATCTGCAATGGTTGCCACATCGCAACCCAGCCGCCAATCGTCAAGCCTTCGCGCGCAATTTGCAGGTACGGACCCACAATGAAGTTCGATATCAGGTTGGCCGCGAGCAGACACGCGGCCAAAAATGAAAGGCCGACGGTCAGGCTGATGCGTCCCTCGCGCAGGAGCAGCCGTAATTCGCGTCGCTTTAACTCCGCCTTGTACGCAAAGAAATTTCGGATCGCCGTGGACACGAGCGCCTCAGCATCCACATCCGTGGGCAGGCGCTCCAAATGCACGATGATCTGAAGCCGGCTGTCGGGAGTAAATTCCAAGGCCCAACTTTCGATGAACTGCTCGGCGTCCGGATCCAGGTCTTTTTCGTGAAATGGCGTCGGATCCAACGAATTGAATAGTTGCGATAGTTCGCGCAGCCGAAGCTCGATCCGGTGCACCGGTTTGTGTGCGGAACTTGATCGAAAAAGCGGCAGGACCATTGATGCAGTGTATTCGCCTGCGCCACGATCTGGTTGATGCTCCGCAAGCGCACCGCGGTGCAAAACACTTCGGCTAAACACTTGCAGTTTCGGCAACCCGACGGTTCCTGCCAAGTCGCGCAGTGCTTCGCAGCTACGCGAGCGAGCGCAGTATCGGGCGGGTTTGACCCGCCCGATGCGCGCTGTGTGCCAACTCCCCCAGTTTCTCTATCGTCCTGACATTGCGCTCAGAGCCAGCGCAATGCTCATTTACCGCCGCGGGTGCTTCGCGCCAAGGCGCTTCACGACTTCGTGGGCAGTGTCGATCATCCCGAGTGACGGCCAAGAAATTCAAGGCTCTTGGAATTAAACGCTGCCACATTTTCGTAAATCGGGGCATGCGCGCAGTCTTCGAAGATGTGCAGCTCGGAGTTCTTGATGCCGTTTTTCAACGGCTCGGCAAATCGCGTTGAGGTCGCCATATCGTGACGCCCGAATGTAATTTGCGTTGGCGCACGCACTTTGGCCAACTGCGTCTGCGCATCGTGCGCAATTACGGCGTCCGACTCCGGCAAAAACGCCTCAACAAGTTGTTTGGGGCGACCACGAACAAAGTCCGCAAGCGACTGAATGTATTCAGGCTTACTTGCATACAGCTCCGGAGTAAAGCAAAAGGGAAAAATTCCTTGGATCACCATTTCGGGGACATTATTTAGTGCCTTGGCCGTTATCTGCCACCCTTGAACGACGGTCTTTAGGTACGGATCGGTCTTGTCCCAACAGCTATGCAAGGAAAGCGACTTGACGCGGTCCGGGTACTTCGCGGCCAACCAGATTCCGGTCGCCGCTCCTAAAGACAGACCGAAGACGTGCGCGCGCGGAACACCGATTGCCTGCATCAGGGACGCGACATCATCCGCGTACATCTCGGTCGACTGCTTACCACCGGGTTTATCTGACTCCCCGGTGCCACGCAGATCAACGGAAATGCACGTATAGCGTTTGGAAAAATCGGCAACTTGAAAGGCGTAACAGGCGTTCTCTGCTGCAAGATACGGAATGAGCACGATAGGCTCACCGCTACCTTGCTGGTCGTAATTCATTGTGATGTTACCCGCGCGGACTTTCGGCATGGCTAT
>CAZSOI010000521.1:0-1564 GCA_964608115.1 uncultured Burkholderiaceae bacterium
ACCTACTATTGGATAGAAAGTTCGATGACGAATCGTAAGCAACGCTCAAAGTTGAAAAGCCATTCAAAATGAACTAAATTAATGGTTCAAATCCCGTCGGGCTCACTACTATAGCCCGCCCCCGCCGCCGCCCGGATTAAGTTTGCGGTAGGAACCTGTTTGGTACGGTAGGAGCCTGAACGGTAGGAGCTCGCTTCGCTCGCCTACCTGAACCTTGCCACTCTGTGAACCATGAACTACGAGTACAACGTTAATGTGGACGAGAACCAGCGCTAGAACGATGCACTGCTGGATTCTGATAGACCAGATCTAAGGAAGATGTAAGCAGAATTACCTCAAGAAAAACTGCCGTTATATCGGCGCATCGAGGGCAGACAGGAAAATAATTATGAATAGTGAGCTTTTCCAGCCACGGTTACTCTTGCCAAGAGTCTGGAGGAGGTCGTACAAACTCGTCGACGCGACTGTATCACGGACGTATAATCGCAGAATGCGCTACATATTAACTAGCATTATTGATTTCGTTGGCACATTCATGTGTTTCTTCATAGCTGTCCTTTCTCTCATCGCATTGTTTGTCAGTCTGGCTGGATTGATTTTCCTCCAAGTGCCGACGTCGCAATCTGTATTCTTTAACTTCCCCATCATAATCGCATCACTCCTCGGTTCCCTCGTCATTGTGTTGACGAGACGCATGGTCCTACGTCATATTCGATTCCGGACATTCTATTCAACAATGCAAACCGCTTTCGCGTCCTTGAAGATCCTAATGGTTGTGCTCATCCTTTTTCTGGTGATAAACGCAATTGCTTCATCTATCGGCATCATCTTACCTCAATCATTAGTTAATCGGATAGTATTGATGATTTTCAGCGCTGTGACGTGTGCTATTTCTTTCGTTTACTATACTTTCGTCGATTCGCAACAGCAATCACAGGCATTATCGAGCGCCTGTTTTGGAATAGCAAGCCGAGAACGCGATGCTAGTACGAAGCTCTGGTGGGTACTAAAAGGTTCGAATGAAATGTCGAAGTATTTCTCCTTATTGGGTTTCCCAATTAAAGAAGATTCGCTTAAGCGAATTCTGCTCAACAGACTATTCCAAGACAGGAACAACGATCGATTTCTGAGTTCTCTCTCCAGAAAGTTGACGCGGGGAAGACCTCCTGTTGTGATTCTGAACCAATTGAATAGCAGTAAAGGAGCGGATCTCATCGATGTAGGAAAACAAAGCCTAACAAAGGTAGCAATGCTGGGCTTCAATGAGTACGCTCCTGCTCTGAGCCTACTTGTCAGTTTGCTTGGTTTAATTGTCGCGTGGGTAAGACACTGATTTCAGGCTAACCGTGTGCACGCTGGCCGATCTTGTCGTTGGTACAGTGATCTAGCTTACGGTTTGAACGGTAACCTACTTCGCCTCGTCAATTGCAAGCTGCAAGTTATGAACTTGGACGCCCTGATGCAAAAAGACCAATGCGGAACAAGTAGGTCTGGAAGTAAGATTCAATTTTGAAGCTTTGTCTCTCAGTTGAACTTTCCACGTTACCCCTAAAATCCCAGACGG
>CAZSOI010000522.1:0-12481 GCA_964608115.1 uncultured Burkholderiaceae bacterium
CCACCGAGAGCCGCTTCCCGTATGTGGCGCGCGTTGCTTCCATTCAGGCTGGGTTGCCGATGGACTCGGTAGCGATGTCGGTAAACCGACTGTGCTCCTCCGGATTGCAGGGCATCGTTACGACCGCTCAGAATATATTGCTCGGCGACTGTGATTACGGAGTCGGCGGGGGCGTCGAAGTCATGAGTCGCGGCGGTTATCTGGCACCCGCGATGCGCTTTGGCGCGCGCCTTAATGACACGAAGCTTATCGACATGACCGTCGCTACGCTGACGGACCCTTTTGGCGTTGGCCACATGGGCATTACCGCCGAGAATCTGGCTACCAAATGGGGAATCACGCGCGAGGAGCAGGATGCTTTTTCGGTCGAATCGCAACGGCGCGCCGCGGCCGCAATTGCCGAAGGGCGCTTTAAGTCACAGATCGTCCCCATCGTCAAGCAAACGAAGAAAGGCGAAGTGGTCTTTGATACCGACGAGCACGTAAAACCTACAACGACGATGGAGGTCTTGACCAAGCTCAAGCCGAGTTACAAGAAGGACGGGACCGTGACCGCGGGTAACGCATCCGGGATCAACGACGGGGCGGCTTTTGTCGTACTGGCAGATGCAACCGTGGCCAGTGGCGCCGGCTACAAACCGATGGCGCGTCTGGTGTCGTACGCGGTAGCGGGCGTACCAAACGAGATCATGGGCGAAGGTCCGATTCCTGCCTCCAAATTGGCACTTAGGAAGGGCGGCCTTACCCTCGAGCAGATGGATGTGATCGAAAGTAACGAAGCGTTCGCAGCACAAGCACTGGCGGTGGCGCGAGGTTTGAAGTTGGACATGAAGAAAACCAACCCCAACGGCGGTGCGATTGCGCTGGGACATCCAATTGGCTGTACTGGGGCGATGCTGGCGATCAAGGCGATATATGAACTGCATCGCACGGCTGGGCGTTATGCCTTGGCGACGATGTGCATCGGTGGAGGTCAGGGTATCGCCGTGGTTTTGGAGCGCTTGTAGGCTATCGCAGCTCAGAGGCTGTCAAGAGGTCTTGGGTCTTGGTTTTTTCCGAAGCCATCAGGAACGGGCAAATGGCATGACGGTACTTGTTGCGGGCGGGAGCCAGAGCTCCCGCCCGCCGGTATTCGCTTCCCAAATCCGTGTAGTCGCGCATAGCAAGGTGCCGGGTGTGGGCGAAGACTCGATTCAGCAATTCGTGAAGCGTAAAGGCTCAATGAAGCTTGCGCCGCTTTTCGCGTCGGTCTTCGAACCAAGTGTGTCAGCGCTTAAGCTTTTGACCAAGCAACGTTGGCCGAGCTTTGCTCCTTGAATTGGCGGGCCAGGGTCTTTCTGATAATCCAAGCTAGTTATCCAATCGTTCGGTTAAGGAAAAGCTGCTTATCCACGGCATCCCAGACGCGTTTGTACAGTTCCTCAACTTTGCGGGGATAGTAAACTCCGTTAAAGCGCAACTTAACCCTCGTTTGCGTTCCCCCTGACGGCGCGATTGTGAGCGTGACCCCGGAGGCCATTCTCTCAGCCATCGTCGCTTGTGGAATCGCAAACTGGGGAACGAACGCCATGGAACCGCTTGGTGCCTGCAGCACAGCGGGCGAGTATCCCCTAGCCTGCGCATATTCCGCCCGAGCCTCGTTGTTCAATTCCTCGGCTAACTCGGGAGGCAGTTCAGGCAGTGAAGAAGTGATAAACCCCGAGATGCGCTCCATGTTGCTTACCCGGCAGCCCAGATTTGCCAAAGCAGTGATCATTGCATCAAAGGTGACGTCAAAGTTTTTGTCAAGTACACGGTCTCCAATAGCGAGGGCCATCTTTTCGCGTTCATCGTGCCAGGCCGGTAAGTCGGGGCGGTTCTGAAGGTCCTGTTGAAACCGACTGCGTTCGGATAGCTCGGCCATACTCTTTTGCTGCGCCGCCTGCATGTTCTTGGCGTAAGTCGACGGATCTGGTGCAGGGCGAAGCGCCGAGTACACACCGCAGCCAGACAACGCAATGCAGACGATTGCCAGAACGACTGGTATAGCGAGGCTACGCAATGTGGGCATGTGCGGTCTTCCAAATTTCGATTTCAAAACTGGCTCGAGCGCACGTCATAGCTCTTGACCGTCTTGTCGCGATTGAATTTAACAACCACCGTAAGTGAACGAAACGAGCTTGCCACGGACGAAGCCGCAACGACTTGTCCGCCTCCACCCTGGGCGTTGGCGCCCACGTGTGGGAAAAACAAATTCAATCCCGCCGCCGCTTGCCAATTCTGATTGCGTGAACTGATGTCAGTTTGGGTTACTGATCTCTCGTAGACCCACGTTTCATTGCCCTCGTTGTCGGCCGTTGCAATGCTGGGGCCACCAAAGAGTTGCAACAGGTCCGCCTGAGTGGTTTTATCCTTCACAACTTGCGAAGTCACCATGCCGTAGGACAAGGCGCTTGCGCCGGAGTGCGCGGCAGGAGCCGAAACGGCTTGCGCCGATTCGGCCACAGGAGGCGGGGAGGGTGGAGCCGGTGGGGCCGACATGCAGCCAAGGATGAATAGACTGGCTCCCAGGGACGAAAACTTGGCCGATTCGATAAGACGGCGCATTAGAACACTCCCCATTGTGGAAGGGGTTTCTATGATAAAAGCCCGCCGAGCGGATGCAAGGAGCATGTTTTCTATCCCTTCGTATGACTTGCCCCGAAATGTGCGCGTTTGCCGTTGGATTCGGTCAACCGTCAAGTCTCGGCAGCAGTCTTGCAACAATTGATGTTGATGTCGGGTCGGCGACCAGCGTGCAGTGGCAACCGACTTTTGGTGGCCGCCTGCAGCCGCCTTATCCTAAGGACACCATTTGCAGCGTTTTTCCGACAGCGCACTTGCGGCAACTAGCAACGCACCTGAATTTGACGCCAAATCCCAACCGCACGCTGCCTGTTTGCCGCCGCCTATGTGCCGGGTAATTGCATATGGGCGAAGGTTGGTCATGCGATCGGCCTCGGCACCTTGATTTGGGCGCTTGCTCACCTGTTGGCAAATGAGACGGTTGTGCATGTCATGTTGTTTGAGGAGTTCTCGTTGTGGGCAGCAGTGGACTTGGGCAGCTTGTGCCGATGCGATCGAATCGCCGAAATACGCTACTCGGTACCGGGTGATAGCCGCGATGTCCTAGCACTGGGTGCAGGAGCAATCGCTTGGCTCGTTTTTGCCTTCTTTGGTCACCCACGGCTGCTTGGTGTGTCGCCGCTGGAAGCTTAAGAATTCGCGAGAGTGTCCAGCGAGCCTTCAGTTGAACGCTGGCACGCGTGACGGTTTTGGCTCGCTGCATGGGACGACGCTCCGATGGCAAGCTTGTGCTTTTAGTCGATCTCGCTAATTCGAAAAGAGGTTAGCCTGGTGCTGTTATGTTTATGTCGTTAACTAGCCCATGCTGTGCCAGGCAAAAATGGGCTTGCTATCCCCGGCGTGCACCTCGCCAAACGCAAAGGACAGATTCGATTCACAATATCTCTTATGTGCGGAAGATACGATTTGTCTGAGAATCCGGCCGCGATCCAGGCGAAGTTTCATGTTCCTCGCGTGCCGGAATTTACGAGGAACGCAGATCTTCGACCGACCAATATTGCACCGATCATTCGACTGGATCGAGACGAAAAACGTGAATGTGCATTGGCGCGGTGGGGACTCGTTCCGCGTTGGGCGCTAGATTTGAAATTTGGTTCTAAGTGCTTTAACGCGCGTAGTGAAACAGTGGCCTCGGCGCCGTCCTTTCGTTCCGCGTTTAAAGCACGCCGATGTTTGGTACCGCTAAATGCGTTTTACGAATGGTCAGGACCGGCTGCTCACCGGATCCGCCATCGGATCTCGTGCACAACCCAGGGTCTGTTTGCGCTCGCGGGTCTTTGGGAACTGTGGGGTACGGGTGAAAACACCGTGGAGACGTACACAATAATCACCTGCGTTGCAAATGGGGCGTTGACTCCGATTCACAGTCGCATGCCGGTGATATTGGATGATGGTGAATACGATGCGTGGTTGCGGCAAGCACGGCCGGAAATCTTGCGGCCGTATAGCGGAGCATTACTTATCGAGCCGCCCGCCGCCGGTGCAGAACTCTCGTAAGCGATTTTTGATGCACGTCAAAGTCGCCCACAGTTAGGACTGCGGCAGGATGCGCACGCACGCTACCCTGACTGGCAGATCATTGCGAAAGATAGTTTGCGGATGTGGCCACAGACACTGGCCGCGCAATCTTGGCTTGCTGAAGCGCTACCGTGACGCACCTATTTGAACCTTTAAAGCTGCGCGAGATCCTTCTCGGAAACCGTATCGGAATTCCGCCGATGTGTCAGTACTCCGCCAACGATGGAGTTGCGTCGGACTGGCATTTCGTGCATTACGGTAGCCGTGCAGTCGGCGGTGCCGCCCTAATGATTATCGAGGCAACGGCGGTCGCACCTGAGGGGCGTATCACTCCGGGCGATCTGGGCATCTGGGATCAGAAGCACGTTGCGCCGCTTGCACGCATCGCGCGCTTTGCCAAGGAGCAAGGGTGTGTGGCTGCCTTGCAGCTGGCGCACGCGGGCCGAAAAGCAAGCGTCGCCTTAGGCTGGCAGCCGCAACGTACGCTAAGCAAGAATGAAGGCGGCTGGGCGGTCATCGGGCCCTCCAATGTGCCGTTTGATGAAGGTTATGCGGTGCCGCGGGAAATAGATGAGAAAGAAATCCGTGAGCTGATTGCTCAATTTGCTGCTGCGGCGCGTCGCGCGCTGGACTGCGGATTTGAGGCTCTCGAGATACACGCGGCGCATGGATATCTTTTGCACCAGTTCCTATCGCCGCTTTCCAATCAGCGCAAGGACGCCTACGGAGGTAGCTTTGAGAATCGGACGCGATTTGTCCACGAGGTCGTTGCGGCAATCCGCGACGTTTGGCCGCAACGCCTCCCGCTGCTGATTCGGCTCTCGGCTACCGACTGGACCGACGGTGGCTGGAGCGTGGAAGAGACAGTTTCTCTGTGTCGAAACCTGAGGACAATGGGCGTGGATCTCGTTGACGTTTCCTCGGCCGGCCTGGTGCCGAACGCGGCGATTCCTGCAGGACCCGGGTTTCAAACCGATTTTGCCGCGCGCGTACGTCGTGAGGCTAAAATTGCAACGGCCGCCGTTGGCCTGATCACCTCGCCGGTGCAGGCCGATCACATTATTCGGACGGGTCAAGCCGACATGGTGTTGCTTGGCCGTGAAATTCTTCGCAATCCGTATTGGCCTTTGGCCGCTGCCCAAACCCTCGGGCAAAAGATCGCTTGGCCGAAACAGTACCTGCGCGCAGCCCCACCGGGCTCGACGTGGCGTTAAGGAAGCCTGTAATCTTTGCACCCAATCGGTGAAAAAGAGGGCCGGCGCGCCTTTGTTTGCGCTTCGGCCCACACCGTGAAACTGTTCGGTTCAGGGAGGTGCGCATGAAAGACTCTGATCTCACGCGCAACCAGGCTAACCACGTACCGCTAACGCCCTTGATCTTTCTGGAGCGTGCCGCCGACGTGTATCCGCAGCACACGGCGATTGTGCACGGGGCGTTGCGGCAGACATGGAGCCAGACGCGTGAGCGCTGTCATCGACTTGCCAGCGCCTTGTTGCATCAAGGGCTCAAGCGGGGGGACGTCGTAGCGGCAATGCTGCCAAACGTGCCGGCAATGGTTGAGGCGCATTTTGGTGTGCCTTTGGCGGGTCTGGTGCTCAATACGCTTAACACTCGGCTCGACGCAGAAGCACTTTCTTACATGCTGGCTCATAGCGGGGCCAAGGTCATCTTGGTTGATCCGGAATTTTCCGGTGTGATCCACGGGGCGGTGGAATTGGCAACGCGCCAAGGGGCACAAATGCCGCTCGTTGTGGATGTGTCCGATCCGACGACGACGTTCAAATGTGAACCTGCAGGGCGCGTGCAGTACGAGGATCTGCTTGCTACCGGTGTCGGTGGCGATAGTCGCGTTGGTGTTGAAGACGAGTGGGAGTCCATTGCGCTGAACTACACCTCAGGCACAACTGGCAGGCCAAAAGGTGTCGTGTATTCACACCGTGGCGCTTATATCAATGCGATTTCCAACGTGCTCGAATGGGACATGGGCAAATATCCAGTGTACTTGTGGACTTTGCCGATGTTCCACTGCAACGGGTGGTGTTTCCCCTGGACCGTGGCCGCGCGCGCCGGGGTGAACGTTTGCCTGCGCAAGGTTGACGCGAAAATGATCTTTGACCTGATTCGCCAAGAAAGTGTTACGCACTATTGCGGCGCTCCGATCGTGCACGGCTTGCTCGTCAATGCGCCCGAGTCGATGAAAAGCGGCATCTCGCACCGGGTTCGCGCGATGGTCGCAGGTGCGGCGCCGCCCGCAACTCTTATCGAAGGCCTTGAGGCGATGGGCTTTGAACTCACGCACGTATATGGTCTTACGGAGGTATATGGGCCGGCCACCGTCTGCGCCAAGCAGTCTACGTGGGAGCAGTCGTCGGTGTCCGAACGGGCCCGTTTAAACGCCCGACAAGGTGTTCGCTACCACCTGCAAGACGGAGCAACGGTTCGCGACCCTGACACGCTCGAAGGGGTCCCGGCGGACGGCCAGACGTTGGGTGAAGTGATGTTTCGCGGAAATATCATGATGAAAGGGTACTTGGAAAATCCGGACGCAACCGCCGAAGCGTTCGCCGGTGGTTGGTTTCATACCGGCGATCTCGCGGTGCTCGACCCCGACGGTTACATCAAAATCAAGGACCGCAGCAAAGACATTATTATTTCGGGTGGCGAGAATATCTCAAGCATTGAAATCGAAGACGTTCTGTACCGGCATCCCGCAGTCATGATTGCCGCTGTCGTCGCTGTTCCCGATCCGAAGTGGGGTGAAACGCCTTGTGCGTTCATCGAGCTAAAGCTTGGCGCCGTTGCAAGCGGTGAGGAAATTATTGGTTTTTGCAAAAAACATCTTGCCGGTTTTAAGGTTCCACGAAGGGTTGTGTTTGGTGAAGTGCCCAAGACCTCAACTGGCAAGATTCAAAAATATGCGTTGCGCGAGCGCGCGCGATCGCGCGAGGCCATCGATCCGGGCCCGACCCCAGAACAGCGCAAATAGGTTGCGGGAGCGCCGCTAATTTTCCCAGGCGGCGCACTCGACATCTTGGCAACGAGTTGCGCGGATCAAGGCATCGAGGCCTGCAGCATGTCTGCGAGGCTTTGGGCTATCTGCTCGGCCCAGCAACGATATTGTTCCGGCCCGGGATGGTAACCATCACTTGCCAGTTCGCTTCCTACGGTTGAGCGCTGCAGTGGCAGATGCCTAAGCTGAGGCTGTGTCGCGATCCAAGTCTGTAGCCGCGCATCAAGACGTCTTGCATACCTGCCCAGATACCAGCGCAAAGGATTTGGAACTGCCGAAAAAGAATCCATAGGGGGCAGGCCGTTTATTACACCGACACGCGCACCGGTACGTCTCAGAAGCTGCCCAATGAGCGCCTGATAATCGGCGAGGAACTTGCCAGGCGTTGTCTGCGAAGTGACATCGTTAACGCCAAGAACCGTAATGATGGCCTCGGCCGGTCCCAACGAATGTTGTCGAACCATTGACATGGCTTCGGCAGTGTTGATCCCAGACTTGGCCAGCAGCCGCCATTGGACGGAGCGTCCGGTGCGTTGATGCAAGGACGTCGCACAAGGTTGTGCCAGAGCCTGTTTTTGATGCGCGACGCCCACGCCGGCCGCGGAGGAGTCTCCAACAAAAAGCAAACGCAGCGGCGGCTCGTCGGTTCGACCCCCAATTTGACCAGACCGTTGACCAGCAGGTTCGGGTAGGCGCAATGCACTTCGGCGCAAGCGAGCACCTTGGGCCAGGAGTATCGGCGCCAAGACACTTTTGTAGAGCTTAAGCACAGCTCTTGCCAATCGGCCTTGGCCAATGACCTGGTGCTTTACGGGGAGTGCGAGGGCGCACCGAAGGCAGCAAGTGTCGCCATGACTTCGTCATCCTCGACCTGGTGAAAATCGTCGTAGTGCGCGCCGACGGCATAAAAAGGTTCGGGTTGCGCCAGGCAAACGATGCGATCAACTTCATTGCGCAACGCCTCAATCGTGTCTGGCGGTGCAACTGGAACAGCCAGCACCAGAGTAGCTGGTTTGCGCCGACGTAGCGCCTTGAGCGCCGCACGCATCGAGGTTCCTGTTGCAATGCCGTCGTCGACAACAATCGCAGTACAGTTCTCCACGGGCAAGGGCGATCGATCTCCGAGGTACACATGCCGCCGACGTTCAATTTCCTGAACCTGTTCCTTAGCCTTGGCTTCGATATAGCCCCTGCCGACCCCGGTCGCGGCCCTGGTGTCCTCGTCGATTACCAGTTCCTGGTCTGGGCCGTCAACGACGGCGGCAACCGCAAGTTCGGGCTGCCACGGCACTCCGATTTTGCGAACGAGCAGCAAGTCAAGGGGAGCGCCGAGTTCACGTGCAACCTCTGCGGCAACGGGAACTCCACCCCGCGGCAGGGCCAGAACAACGGGCGCGGTAAGGCCAAGCTTGGCGAGCTCTCGGGCAAGTGATCGTCCTGCCTCGGCGCGGTCGGCAAACAAATGCTTCACGTTGCTCTCCCGGGTAACTCGGCGGTAAACCAGTTGGCGGCCAGATCGGCAACCTGTGCCAGCGCTCCGGGCTCTTCAAACAGATGAGTGGCACCGGGCACAATCTCCAGATGTTTTTTGCACTGCAAGGCACCTAATGCAACGCGGTTAAGATGCAGCACGTGGCCATCCTCGCCTCCGACGATCAGCAAGGTTGGCGCTTGAACTTGGGCAAGGACCTCCAAAGCCAAATCGGGCCGCCCACCTCGCGATACGATGGCGTAAACCACCTTCGGCCGCAAACAAGCGGCCCTAAGAGCGGCCGCCGCTCCTGTGCTGGCGCCAAAAAGACCGATCGGCAGGTGCGCCAATTCACCCTGTCCCGTAATCCAATCTAAACTCTGGGAAAGTCGCTGCGCAAGCAAGTCGATATCAAAAACCTTTGCGCGGTCCGCGGCTTCTGCATCCGTTAACAGGTCAAAGAGTAGCGTGCCAAGGCGATGTCTTTGCAGGTGCACGGCGACAAAGCGGTTGCGGGGGCTCAAGCGGCTGCTTCCACTTCCGTGAGCGAAGACAACTAGTCCTGCGCTGTCAGGTTCCGTGGCAAGTTCACCGGGTAACGCCAACTCTCCGATCTGTATCTGCCGGGCTGATTTCATGGTTTCCTCCGGCCTTAGCTCAGATCAATCGCATCCGACGCAATGCTATACGAGACAGCCACGCGCAGCATTGTGCGACGTGCCGGCCGTGACAAGTTATGCTGGATCAACAAGGCAGCCGATTGGGCGGGGATAATCGCCGCTCGCAAGCCACAATCGGAATGGCGCAAAACGGTATTTGGAGGGCATGGACGGACGGCTAATGTTTAGCGCCCGGTGTTGAGAACGTTATGGATCCTTTGAAAAAGAGCCAACTGGCCCGGCGTGCGGATTTGAGCGCGACCGGATTCGAAACGACCGATCAGATCAAACCTGACGAAGGCATGATCGGCCAGCAGCGCGCTTTGGATGCGTTGCTCTTTGGGAGCGGAATTCGCGCTACGGGCTTTAACTTGTTCGTCATTGGGCCACCTGAAGCGGGTCTGGAGCGCGCTGTTCGCACGCTTGTTGGCCAAAAGGCCGTTGCGCAGCAAGTCCCGTCGGACTGGGTTTACGTGCACAATTTCTCGACGCCTCGGCACCCGCGGGTCTTGCAGCTTCCGCCAGGCCGCGGGCCGAAGTTGCAAAAGGCCATTGCGGACTTGATTGCCGATCTGGAGGTGGCGTTGCCCGCTGCCTTCGACAGCCAGGACTATGAGGCTCGCCGTAATGCGCTGGACTCAGCATTTCGTAAAAAGCAGGACGACGCTTTTTCTGCGCTCGCGCAGCAGGCGGCTGCCTCCAGCGCGACGATCGTGAGAACCCCTATCGGCTTTGGCGTTGCTCCGCTCAAAGATGGGCAGGTGCTCAAACCAGAAGAATTCAACGCGTTGGATGAAGCCGAGCGCAACCGGATCCACGAAGTGTTGCAGGCGCTAGAGGTCGAATTGGAGCGGATCTTGGCTGCGATTCCCAGTTGGGACAAGGAGCGGCGCGAGGGTATTCGTCGGCTCGATCGCGATACGGCCCGAAGCGCGGTCAACCATTCCATCGAGGACACAAAGAACGCATTTCGCGATCTTCCACCAGTGCTGGAGCATTTTGACTTGCTCGAAAAGCACCTGCTCGACAATGCCGGGGCATTTATCGCTGCGGCAGCGACCGAGGACAATGAGCGCAAATCCGTCATTCGCCAGGCGGGGAGCTTTGATCTTTTCGAAGTCAACGTCTTTGTCACCAGCGCAGGGCAGCCCCAGGGTGCGCCCCTCGTGGAGGAGTTGCACCCTACACTGGGCAACCTGGTCGGGCGAATTGAGCACCAGTGGCAGCAGGGGCTGCTGACCACGGACTTTCGGCAGATCAAGGCTGGCGCGCTGCATCGTGCCAACGGTGGCTACCTGGTGCTGGATGCGCGCAGTTTGCTAATTGAACCCTTTAGTTACCTGGCGCTCAAGCGCGCGCTGAAGACGCACCGCATCAAAATCGAGAGCATCGACGAGATGATCGGTTTGATCAGCACGCAGTCGCTTGAGCCAGAACCGATACCGCTTGACGTCAAAGTGATTCTTGTCGGCGATCGCATGCTGTATTACCTGCTTTCAGCCTTTGACCCGGAGTTGGCGACGCACTTTAAGGTGCTCGCGGATTTTGATGAGGCGCTGGATCGTGGGCCCGCGTCCGAGGTGAATTTCGTCCGCCTCATATCCTCGGTGGTAAGCCGCGAAAAGCTCAAGCCCCTTGATCGCGGTGCCGCCGAGTGCGTGATCGAGCATGCGGCACGTGTGGCTGAAGACGCCAATAAGCTCACTTTGCAAGTCGAACGGATCCGCGACTTGCTCGCGGAGGCCGACTATTGGGCCAGCCAAACAGGGAGCTCGGTTACGACCCGGCAGAGTGTGGAGCGGGCGATCGAAGAACGGAATCGCCGCGCAAGCCGTGTTCGGGACCGCCTCATGGAATCGACGCTCAAGGACGTGGCACTGATTGCCACGCAGGGCAGCTCCATTGGTCAGATCAACGGACTGAGCGTGCTCGGGGTTGGGGATTATATGTTTGGCAGGCCGACACGAATCTCTGCGCGCGTGCATCCGGGCACGGGCAAAGTGATTGACATCGAGCGGGAGGTCGAACTTGGCGGACCCATTCATTCCAAAGGCGTCCTCATATTGTCGGGGTTTTTAGCCGGCCGCTACGCCTTGGATGCCCCCATCTCGATGCAGGCAAGTCTCGTGTTCGAACAGTCGTACGGGGGCGTGGAGGGCGACAGCGCTTCCTCAGCGGAGCTCTACGCGCTCCTCTCCGCCCTGGCGGAGCTCCCATTGCGGCAAGATCTCGCGGTGACCGGATCGGTCAACCAATTCGGGCAGGTTCAGGCCATCGGTGGAGTAAACGAGAAGGTCGAAGGCTTCTTTGATTTGTGCCGCGAGCGCGGGCTTACCGGAACGCAGGGCGTTCTGATCCCGGCATCGAATATTCAGCATCTGATGCTTCGTGCCGATGTTATCGAGGCGTGCGAGCAGGGGCGCTTTGCCGTCTACCCCATCACGCATATCGATCAGGGTCTGGAACTGCTGACTGGCCGCGCGGCTGGTGATCGTTTGTCGTCGGGTGAATTTGCTCCCGACAGCGTCAACGCGAAGGTAGAGGCGCGTTTGCGTTCCTTTGCGCGCGCACGTCGAATGCAAACGCGTGATGCGTCAGAGTCGGGGGTGTGACATGAATCGCGCAAAGCATTCGAAATCAAGGCGACTGGTGGTGGCATTGCCGCCGGCGGCGGTTCCGCAGCCAGCGATCGATTCAGCGGCGCAACTCGCCCGATTGCTTGGTGTGAGTCTTTTTGGGCTCTTTATCGAGGACCCGGACTTGTTTGCCGCCGCGAACTTGCCGTTTCTGCGTGAGCTCGATGCAAGGATGCGCGCCTGGCGACCGTTGTCGCTCCGGAGTTTGATGGAGGACTACGAGGCTATTGCTCAGGCGCTGCGGCGACAGTTGCTGCGAAGCGCTGCTGTGTCGGGGGTGTCGGTTGAGTTCGCCGTATTTCGCGGCGATCCGCGCGCGCTTGCCGCCTCCGGCGCGGCGCCGACGGATCTTCTTGCCCTGTTTGAGCCGGTTACGAACTGGGCAACACACAAGAATAGCGCGGCGGCGGGAACGGTCTTTGTTCCGCGCACGGCGCGGCCTCAACCTGGACCGGTCGTTGTCATTGCCGGGGCCGGCGCGGATCCCGAAGTTGCTCTGGCCTCGGAGATTGCTGAGAACGCAAGTGTTGGTCTGGTAGTCATCGACGCAGCGCAGGAACACAGCAGTGCGTTTTGGTTACAG
>CAZSOI010000523.1:0-8546 GCA_964608115.1 uncultured Burkholderiaceae bacterium
TGCCACCACAGGGCAAGCCAAAGCGCGTGGCCTCTTCGGCGCTTACTCCGTACTTCACGCGCTGCGGACGATCGATCAGCAGTGCGCCAGTGCGGATCCGGTCGATGAGATCATCCTCGATGCATCCCCCGGAGACCGAACCGACGACCTGTCCATCGGCACGCACACCAACGAGGGCGCCCACAGGGCGCGGTGCCGATCCCCAGGTGCGCACGACAGTTCCCAGTACGCCGCGTTGACCGCTGTGTACCCATTCTTGTGCCTTTTTCAGCACCTGTGTGTCCACGCTGTCCATGATCTTTCCTTTAACACCGCTGTCTTCGCTGCCAAATAAACCGCAAATGCGAAGTGGTTCTGAGGCATAGCCGCAAACAAGTTTAGGTTAACCACAATATCAGCGTTCGGCGTAGCGTCGTTGTGGCAGTCAACCCCCAAAGTTATTGCGGCGCACAAGCGAGAACGCTGCCTCGGCGCGCAGGCTTGGGACTATGATCAATTGGGCACCACGGCAGTTCCAGAAATCAGGAGGATAACAATGACGCAAAAACTGCAACTTCAGGTTAATGGGCGAGCGGTCGCTGCCGAGGTTAGTGCAACGACTTTGCTATCGACGTTTCTGCGCGAGCAACTGCGCCTAACCGGAACGCATATCGGTTGCGATACCGCCCAGTGTGGCGCCTGCACAGTGCATATCGACGGACGCGCGGTCAAGAGCTGCAACGTGCTGGCACTTCAGGCGGCCGGAAGAGCGGTCACGACGATCGAAGGAATTACTCCGCAGGACGGCTCCTTGCACCCAATGCAGGCCGCTTTTCGCTCGTGCCACGGCCTGCAATGCGGCTTTTGCACGCCGGGTATGGTAATGAGCGCGCTTGATCTCGTGTCACACCACCCGCACGCGACCGATGAGCAAATCCGATCGGGTCTGGAGGGCAATTTCTGCCGCTGTACGGGTTACCAAAATATCGTCAAGGCCGTCGCGCAAGGCGCGAAGGCTATGGGCATGTGAGGAGGCAGACATGGGTGCACCCGGACTGATTGGTCGCTCGGTCGAGCGCAAAGAGGATTACCGCTTTCTCACTGGCAGGGGACAGTACACCGACGATATCGTGTTGCCTGACCAAAGCTATGCGGTTTTTGTTCGCAGCCAGCACGCCCATGCGCGCCTGCGCGCGGTCAACACCGCGCAGGCATCTCGTGCGCCGGGCGTACTCGGCATTGTCACTGGCAAGGACATGGCGGCGGTCGGAGGTCTGCCCTGCGGCTGGCTGATCAAGTCAATCGACGGCTCACCGATGAAGGAGCCCAAGCATCCGGTGCTCGCGGAAGATAAGGTGCGCTACGTCGGTGAGGCAATCGCACTGGTGGTGGCTGAGACACTGGAGCAGGCGCGCGCTGCCGCCGCGATGGTCGAGGTCGATTACGACGTTTTGCCTGCGGTCGCGGTGACCGGCACGGCGGCAAAAGCATCAACGGCGGTCCACGATCTGGCGCCCGACAATGTGTGCTACACGTGGGGGTGCGGCGATAAAAATGCCGCGGATGCGGCGTTTGCCCGCGCCGCGCATGTGACGACCATGGAGTTTATAAACAATCGTCTCGTACCCAATGCAATTGAGCCGCGCGCAGCCAACGCGGCGTACTCCCGCGCCGATGACAGCTATACGCTGTATGTGACCAGCCAAAATCCGCATGTGGAGCGGCTGCTGATGACGGCATTCGTGCTGGGTCTGCCCGAACACAAGGTGCGTGTCGTGGCCCCGGACGTTGGCGGTGGCTTTGGGTCAAAGATCTTTTTGTACGCGGAGGAAACCGCGCTGGTGTGGGCCAGCAAGCGCATCGGCCGCCCGATTAAATGGACCGCGGAGCGAAGCGAGAGTTTTCTGGCCGACGCACATGGGCGCGATCATGTCACGCGCGCCGAACTGGCCCTGGATAAGGACGGGAAGTTTCTCGGGCTGCGGGTGCACACCACGGCGAACATGGGTGCCTACCTGTCGACGTTCAGTTCCTGTATTCCGACGATCTTGTATGCGACGTTGCTGGCCGGGCAGTATGCGACGCCGGCGATTTACTGCGAGGTGCAGGCGGTATTCACGAACACAGCCCCGGTGGATGCGTATCGCGGTGCCGGTCGGCCCGAGGCGACGTACGTTGTGGAGCGCGTTGTGGAAATGGCGGCGCGCGAAATGCGCATCGATCCGACCGAGCTGCGCCGTCGCAATTTCATACGCAAGTTTCCCTACGCCTCGCCGG
The DNA here is from genome assembly GCA_964608115.1 of uncultured Burkholderiaceae bacterium. Taxonomy (GTDB): domain Bacteria; phylum Pseudomonadota; class Gammaproteobacteria; order Burkholderiales; family Burkholderiaceae_F; genus GJ-E10. The sequence continues at coordinate 2,257 of CAZSOI010000523.1, forward strand.
TCGGTCTAACCTACGACACGGGTGATTACGAGGCAACGCTAAACCGTGTGCGGCAGATTGCCGACGTGGACGGTTTTGGCGCACGGCGCGCGGCTAGTGAGCGCAGCGGCATGCTGCGCGGCTTGGGATACTCCTGCTACATCGAGGCGTGCGGAATTGCACCATCGAACATCGCCGGGGCCTTGGGGGCGCGCGCGGGTTTGTTTGAGGCCGGTGAGGTGCGGGTACATCCGACGGGCAAGGTGACGATCTTCACCGGTTCGCATAGCCACGGCCAAGGACACGAAACCACGTTCGCACAGGTCGTGGCGGATCGGTTGGGCATCGGGATCGATGATGTCGATATACAGCATGGCGACACCGGCAAAGTTCTCTTCGGTATGGGCACCTACGGCAGTCGCTCGCTGGCAGTTGGCGCAACCGCAATCATTAAGGCGGTGGACAAGGTGATCGCCAAGGGCAAGAAGATCGCTGCGCACCTGCTCGAAGCCTCCGAGACCGATATCGAGTTCTCCGCTGGTGAGTTTCGCGTGGCCGGTACCGATCGGAAGAAAACTTTCGGCGAGATCGCTCTGACGGCCTACGTTCCGCACAACTATCCCCTGGACAAGCTCGAACCGGGTCTTAACGAGAACGCCTTCTACGATCCAACCAACTTTACTTACCCAGCTGGCTCCTACGTCTGTGAAGTGGAGGTCGATCCGGCAACGGGCAAAGTGCGGATCGATCGCTTCGCCGCTTGCGATGATTTTGGCAACGTCGTCAATCCGATGATTGTGGAAGGGCAGGTTCATGGCGGCATTGCGCAGGGGGTGGGGCAGGCACTTATGGAGTGCTGCCGCTACGACGCCGACGGTCAGCTGATAAGCGGCAGCTTCATGGACTATGCATTTCCGCGCGCCGACGATTTGCCCTCTTTGAAGATCGAGACGGCCGCCGGCACGCCCTGCACACACAACCCGCTGGGTGTCAAAGGTTGTGGCGAAGCCGGCGCTATCGGCTCCCCGGCTGCTGTCATGAACGCGATTACCGATGCCCTCGGGTCGTTGGGTGTACGCGACCTGCCCATGCCGGCAACACCGTATGCGGTGTGGACCGCGATGCGGTCTGCGGCCAAGCACTAAGGAGACAGGCTCATGCAAACTCAATATCACCGTCCCGGTTCGGTCGCCGATGCTGCCAAGCTGCTTGGCGGCGATGTCCGATTGCTGGCGGGGGGCCAGTCGCTGGTAGCGGCGATGAAACTTGGCCTGGCCTCGCCCTCGGCTTTGGTGGACTTGCGCGGCATTGCGGGTTTGGATGCCATTCGCGTTGACGGGCAACGAGTTTCGATCGGTGCCATGGCGACGCATACCAGTGTGGCGTCCTCGCGGGATGTGGCGCGGGCCATACCTGCCTTGGCCCAACTCGCCGCCGGCATCGGGGATCGTGCCGTGCGCGATTGTGGAACCATTGGAGGGGCGCTGGCCAACAACGATCCGGCCGCATGCTACCCGGCTGCTGTGCTGGGTCTGGGTGCGACCGTGCAGACCGATCAGCGCCAGATAGCCGCGGATGATTTTTTTCGCGGGCTGTATGAAACCGCTTTGCACCCCAACGAGATCATCACCGCGGTTCACTTTCCCATACCCGAGCGTGCGGCCTACGAGAAGTTTCGCCAACCCGCATCGCGCTTTTCTATCGTCGGGGTGATGGTTGCTAAAACGGGAGCGGGAGCTCGTGTCGCGGTGACCGGCGCGGCAAGCTGTGTGTTTCGCTGCAAGCCCCTGGAGGCTGCCCTTACTCGCAAGTTCGCCCCGGAGTTCTGCGACGGCATCGCTATCGATGCGAAAGGGCTTAACGATGATCTTCACGGCTCGGCCGAGTATCGCGCGCACCTGATCCCGGTACTGGCAAAAAGGGCGGTTGCGCGGGCGCTGGGTTGACGCGAGTGCCCCTGGAGCAATCCAAAGACCTGCCTGCGGACACTTCGCCGGAGCCGCGAGCGACGCCCTCCGCGGCTTCGAGCCCGGCTTCGGTCCCCGGGGCGCCGGCGCGCACCATCGACTCGGTCGACGCGACGCTGGCGCTGCTTGCACGTGGTGACTATGTCGCCGATCGTTCCTTGGCCACGGCGGTTTTTCTCGCGCTACGCCTAGGCCGGCCCTTGTTCGTCGAGGGGGAACCGGGGACCGGCAAGACCGAAATCGCCAAGGTACTGGCCGGCGTGCTTGGCGCTGAACTCATTCGCCTGCAGTGCTACGAGGGTCTGGATATCCACGATGCGGCGTACGAGTGGAATTACGCCCGACAGATGCTTGAAATCCGTCTCGGCGAGGTCTACTCCGAAGCTGCCGCCGAGGCTAAGCGTGGGGCCGAAGGACGCGCAAGCATCGCCCGGGAACTGTTCTCCGAGCGCTTCTTGATAGCCCGTCCGCTGCTGCGCGCACTGCAACCCCATACGGTGGCTCCGGTGCTGCTCATCGACGAACTCGATCGCGCCGACGAACCCTTCGAGGCCTTTTTGCTTGAGGTGCTGTCCGATTTTCAGATCACGATTCCGGAATGGACCACGATCAAGGCGCAGCAGGCACCGCTGGTTGTGATCACGTCAAACCGCACGCGCGAGATTCACGACGCCGTGAAACGGCGCTGTATCTACCACTGGGTTGGGTACCCAGATGCCACGCGCGAGTTCGAAATCCTCCGACGCAAAGCACCGGCGTGTGCCGAGGAGCTCAGTCGTCAGGTTGTCGCGTTCGTGCAGGCTATGCGGCAGATGGATTTGTACAAGCTCCCAGGTGTGTCGGAGAGCATCGAGTGGGCGCGTGCACTGGTCGCTTTGGATGCGGTAGCGCTGGAGGCACAGACCGTCGAAAGCACCCTTGGTGTTTTGCTGAAGTACCAAGATGACATTGCACGGATGCAGGGCACCGAAGTGGCGCGGCTGCTCGAACGTGTTCGCCTTGAGGTCGCCCGCGCTTAAGTCTCGCGGAAAATGAATCGATCAGAAGCTGCGTCCGTGCCGGCCGGCCGCATCGCGCAAAACGTCGTGCATTTCGCGCGCGTGCTGCGCGCCGCCGGCCTGCCGGTAGGAACGGACCGTATCGCGCTTGCGCTGCGCGCGGTTCCGCTGGTCGGCGTTGCTTCGCGCCAGGACTTTCACGATGCCTTGTTCGCGTGCCTAATCGATCGCACCGAACATCGCATGCTCTTTGACCAGGCGTTCGCCGCTTTTTGGCGTGATCCGGACCTGCTGGGTCAGATGATGCGCCTGCTGCTTCCCAAGGTCGTGGACCAGGTCGGCTCTTCAAAGGAGCGCAACCAACGGCTGGAAGCGGCCCTGCGCGCGCCGGCTGTGCCGGCGCCGCAGCCGCCGGCCGATCTGGTGCCGACCGAGATCACTGCCATAGGGACCTGGTCCGATCGCGAGCAACTGCGCAAGGCCGATTTTGAGACGATGTCCACGGCGGAGTGGATTTGCGCTCGGCAGATGATCGATGAGGTGCAGCCATTTTTGGCGCAGCAGTTGACGCGGCGCGATGCGCCTTCGCAGCGCGGACGCCGTCCCGATCTGCAAGCTGCCCTGCGGGCTGCGGCGCGCTGCGGGGGTGAGTTCATTAATGTGCCCCGGCGGCGTCGGCGCACGCGTCCGGAACCGCTGCTGGCAATCGTCGACATATCGGGTTCGGTGAGTCGATACTCGAGGGTGTTTCTGCATTTTCTTCATGCGCTAACCAATGCCGATTGCCACTTGGAGTCCTTTGTTTTTGGCACCCGGCTGACGCGAATTACGCGGGCGCTACGCGCGCTCGATCCTGACGAGGCAATCAAGCGCGCTGTTGCGCTGGTCGACGATTGGTCCGGGGGTACAAGAATCTCGCAGTGCCTTGAGGAGTTCAACCGCCGTTGGGCGCGGCGCGTTCTTAGTGGAAGTTGTACCGTGCTGCTCATGAGTGATGGTCTGGAGCGAGGCGACGTGCGCGCCTTGTCCTGGCAAATGGAGCGACTAAGCAAATCGTGCCGCCGTTTGGTGTGGCTCAACCCCTTGCTGCGCTATGACGCATTTGAACCCAAGGCGCAGGGAATTCGTGCGATGCTGCCGCATGTGGACCAGTTGCTGCCCGTTCACAGCGTCGATAGCCTCACACAGTTGGCGCGAGTGCTCGCCGACGCGGGGCCGCGGGCACGACTTGGGGAGAATCGATGGAATTAAACGGCCAGCAGTTACTACCGGTTGGACAGCAAAGCGCGTGGGCCGCGCTAACGAACATCGAAATCTTGCAGTCTTGCATGCCGGGATGTGAAAGCCTGACGCGCACCGATCAAGACCGATATCAGACAACGATTAACGCTTCGATCGGCCCAGTGAGAGCGCGCTTTACAGGCACGATCGCGATGACCGAGATCAATGCGCCCAACTCCTACATCTTGCGCTTTGAAGGCAATGGGGGCCCTACGGGCTTTGTCCGCGGGCAGGCGCACGTTGTGCTGCGGCCCGACGGCCCGGATCGCACGATGCTCAGCTACGCATCAAGCGCGCAGGTGGGCGGTCGGCTCGCTCAGGTCGGCTCGCGCCTGATCGACGCGGCCGCCGGGGCCATGTCGGAAAAATTCTTCGTCGCATTTTCGCAGCAGCTAAACCGGGCTGGCGCCGGGAGCGCAGCCACCGGTGCGGGTTCACCGCCTCCGAGGGGCTTTGGCCTGGGCAGTTTCCTGTGGGCGCTTTTGCGCAGGCTCTTTGCTAGGCACTAAGGCAGGCCCGCGCCGCCGAACGTGCGGATCAGTAGATTCGGCCGCGCGCCTCTATCGGCCAAACGGCCTCGACGCGCCCCTTGCGCGTCGCGACAAGCCACTCGTGCAAGTTCACGGTCGGATCGCAATGACCCGGCACAAGCAGTGCTTTGTCGCCAAGGCGGATCGGTGTGGCATCGTCGGAGCGCATCAAGATCGTGTGCTCGTCGGAGACGTTGCGCACCCGCCAACCGGCAAATGTTGGACGGGCGGGTCCAAGGTCCGTGGAGAAGGCCTTTAGGCCGGCATCTAGCGTAGCCCGATCCTCGCGCAGGCTCATCACCGTAGCGAGCACAAATAGGGCGACTTCAAATTGCGGTGCGTGGGCGTCTTGCTCGTTTCTCGTGTAGTCGGCGTCCATGAACAGGTAGGAGCCGGGCTGCACTTCGTTGTACACGCCGCTGCGCACGTCATAGGCAAAGGTTCCCGTGCCGCCGCCAGTGATGACCTCGCAGGGCACATTGGCCGCGACGATTGCGTCTCTGGCCTGGGCGGCACGCGCAGCCGCCGCCTCCGCCGCAGCGCGGCGCTCGGGCACACCGCGCCGATGTTGCGCCAGACCCGCATAGGCGTGCAGGCCTCGGAAACGAAACGACGATGTGTCGTGCAAGATCCGCGCCAGTGCGGCCACGGCGCGCGGCTCGGATAAACCGCAGCGATTTTGGCCCACGTCGACTTCCACATACACATCGAGAACCACCTGCTCGTTGCGGCAGATCGCGGCCAGCTGCCGCGCAATCTCGGCGTTGTCAAGGCACACCCCGAGTCGCGCTGGCGCACAGGCACGGGCTATCCGCGCCATGCGGCGCATCTTGGATTCGCCGACGACCTCATTGGTGATGAGCACATCGTTGATCTGGCCGGCGAGCATTGCCTCGGCCTCTCCGAGCTTTTGGCAACATATGCCGACGGCTCCCGCGGCGATCTGCCGGCGCGCCAGCTCCACACTCTTGTGCATCTTGGCGTGCGGCCGGACCCGCACCGCAGTTCCGGCCACCGCGGCCATAAGCTTGGCCATGTTGGACTCGCATTTGTCCAAGTCGATGATCAAGGCGGGCGTATCAACGTCGCGCAACAAATCGCCGACCTGCGCCGGAACCCACTCGCTGGGGACCGTTCGTCGAGCGCGATGTTCCTTGGCCGCAAAGCCCTGCTTGGCGGTTGTCCAGTCCAGTGCCATTTCCGTGTCGATGGCGGCGCGCGCCGCAGGTGTGCACGCCTTGCGGCGGCTTTGTATCCGTTTTTGTATCCGACATTGGCGCCTAGCGCAAGTCACGGCTTTGGAGCCTGGCGCCCAGCGCTCCAAGTGTACCGCGAGTGCTTGCTGCCCGATCCGACCCCCGCGGGCCGCTGCCGTAAAATCGCACGCCTCAGGAGGAGAGGCGATGTCGATTAAGAGCGACCGTTGGATCCGTCGTATGGCGGCACAGGGCATGATCGAGCCGTTTGAGCCGGGGCAGGTGCGAAGCGTCCAGGGTGAGCGCATCGTATCGTACGGAACATCTAGTTACGGTTAT
>CAZSOI010000524.1:0-28754 GCA_964608115.1 uncultured Burkholderiaceae bacterium
TGATGTCACGTACGGATAGGTACCGTGATCCACGTCAAGCAAGGTTCCCTGTGCTCCCTCAAATAGCAGGCTGTCGCCCCGGTTCATCGCCAGGTGCAATCGGTGCGACACATCGGCGATCATCGGCTTGATGCGCTCGGCGCAACGCAGGGTGGATTCGACGACTTGGATCGCATCCACAGCCGATGCCTGCAGGTACCGCGTAAGCACGAAATTATGCAGATCCAGCGCCTCGCGCACCAATTCCTCAAAACGGCGGGCGTCGAACAGATCTTGCGCGCGCACCGCACGGCGCGCAACTTTATCCTCGTAGGCCGGTCCGATCCCCCTACCCGTTGTGCCGATCTTGGCGTTGCCGCGACGGATCTCGCGCGCTCGATCCAGCGCCACGTGATAGTCCAGTATGAGTGGACAACTACCGCTGATCGCTAGCCGCGAGACAACATCGACATCGGCGGCGGCAAGCTCGTCGATCTCGGCAAGTAGTGCCTGGGGCGAAAGTACGACCCCCGCGCCGATATAACAGTCGATTGACGGCCGCAGGATTCCCGACGGAATCAACCTCAGAATGGTCTTACGACCGCCGATCACCAACGTGTGGCCGGCGTTGTGACCGCCTTGAAAGCGCACCACGCCGTTGGCTAACTCCGTGAGCCAGTCAACGATCTTTCCTTTGCCCTCATCACCCCATTGGGTTCCGACCACCACCACGTTACGCGCCATCGCTGCTGTTACTCCGCCTCATTTTTTGTTGTGTTCTGATCCTGCAGTACATCTCGCACAAACCAGGTTTTTTCTTTGCAAATCACTTCACGGTCGACCATCAGCGCTACGCCCAATTCGCTTGCCGAGGCGCCGCGAACGACGATCTCCCCGCGTTGGCGCAACGACTCAATGAGTTCGTCAAGGCGGGGATCGGCAACTCGCGGGGCACGAATCGCGCGAACCGGTGCCGTCGACGTCAGTTGCGCCGCCTCGCGAAGGTCCAGCAACGAGAATCCCGTTGCTGGACGCGCGCGCCCGAATGCTTGCCCAATATCGTCGTAGCGACCTCCGCGCAACAGGGGTCCAGAAAGTCCCGTTACGTAGGCCGCGAACGTAACTCCAGTGTGGTAGCGAAATCCATGCAAATCGGCCAAGTCGATGCTAACGTCATCGGCGGTGCATCCTTGAACCAGCCGCTCCAGTTGCTTGAGCGCCGCTTCCAGCGCGGGTGAACTGGGCAGCATGCGGCGCGCATCGTCCAATACGCCGACACCGCCGTTAAGTTCCATCAAGGCGTGCAAGGCGTGACGAGTTTGCGTCGCAAAGCAGTCACTGGCGGCATTCAGCGCCGCCGGATCTTTGCCTGTGAGTGCGGCAAGAACGTCTTCGACGCCCGAACTTGCCCGCAGAAGATCGCCCAAAAGGGCCCGTACGACTCCCGTATGGCCCAGGTCGATTTGCACTTTGGCATTGCAAACGACGCGGGCAGAGCGCACCGCCAGATCTAGTATCTCCTCATCGGCCCCAAAGTCGGGATCCCCGTAGATTTCCGCACCAATCTGCAACGGTTCGCGGCTGGCAAGGGGGTGCATCGGCCGCGCATGCAAGGTCGAGCCGGCGTAACACAGGCGGGCGACGCCGCTGCAATTGAGAATGTGCGAATCGATGCGGGCAACTTGTGGCGTGGTATCGGCACGCAGGCCCAAAGTGCGGCCGCTAAGCTGGTCGACGAGTTTGAGCGTCGTGAGGTCCAGATCGTGCCCACTGCCAGTTAGCAAGGATTCCAGATGTTCGAGCAGCGGGGGGATAACCAGTTCATAGCCAAACCCACGGTATAGATCAAGCAGCGAACGACGCAGCGCCTCCACCGTGCGCGCTTCCCGCGGAAGCACATCGGAGATATTTTCTGGCAGCAACCAGCGGGTCACGATGCAGGTTTTCCAATTAGTGTTTGCTTGCCGTTACGCGATAGCTATTAGTCGAGCAAAATAAATAGCAGTACTAAACCAGCGACGATTGAAGTCATACCAAAAAAGCGAATCTGCCCGTCCGTCAGGACACCGATCCGTCGCACAAGCGAGCGCCATGAGCCAGGAGAAACAAAGGGTAACAGGCCCTCAAACACCAACATAAGGGCGAGGGCCGTCACAAATGTTTGCATGAAAGGGGTGCCCGAGTCGAAGAACCGAAAACCGCGGCCGCTTCAGTGTGCGGTGCTTAAACTGCCGGAATTCTTCAAGTATTTGAAGAATTCCGATGACGGGTCGACGATCAGAGTGTCCGATCGGCTCTTGAAGCTTTGTCGATAGGCATCGAGGCTGCGGTAGAAGCTATAGAACTCTGGATTTGCGCTAAAGGCCCGGCCATAGATCGCAGCGGCCCTGGCGTCGCCTTCACCCTTGATGCGCTGCGCATCGCGGTAAGCCTCGGCCAGCAGCACCTCGCGCTGCCGCTCGGCGTCGGCCTTGATCTTTTCGGCCTCGGCCGCGCCTATGGACCGCTGTTCATTGGCGACACGCTTGCGCTCGGCAACCATCCTCGGATAGACCGATTCGGTCATGATTTCGGGAACAAAGTCGACGTGCCGCAAGCGCACGTCAACAATTGTCACGCCCAGGTCTTTGACACGTTCTTGTACCGCGACGCGGATCTCCTCCATGGCTTTCTCGCGTGTGTGCGAGGTAATTTCGCTTACGGTTCGCTTGTTGACGGCCTGATTCATGGCGTCGCGGACTAGCGTCGACATGCGTTCTTCTGCTGCGCGCTCGCTCCCTTGAAAGCTGATCCAGTAAGCACGCGCATCCGTGACACGCCATTTGACGAACGAATCGATGAAGAGGTTCTTTTTCTCCGAGGTCTGAACGCGATCGGGCGTACTTGAGTCAATTGTCAGGATACGTTTGTCGACCGTTTCGATGTTCTGAAAAGGAGGCGGCATCTTAAAGTGCAGCCCCGGTTCGCTGATTACACGGACGATCTGGCCAAGTTCAAAAACAATCGCAAATTGGCGCTGATCGACGATGAACACCGAAAGTCGAAACAAGACCGCAGCTACAGCTATTGCGACGATCGTGACGATGATGCGATTCATCGACTCAGCGCCCTTCCCGTTCCCGACTGCGCGAGGTGTCGCGACCGTGTTCCGTGGTCGCGGTCGACTCAGTGGGTCCGACCGATGTTGGAGGCGACGTTGTCGTTGTCGCTGCGGGTGCGTGTGTCGCGGGTTCGCCCGCTGCACCTTGCTGCAGCAGATGATCCAGCGGCAAGTAAAGCAATTGCGAGCTGTTGTGGGTATCCACGAGCAGCTTGTTCGTGCTGCTGAAAATCTGCTGCATCGTCTCTAGGTACATGCGCTCGCGAGTTACCGCGGGCGCCTTTGCATATTCGGCAAGAACTAGGCGGAAGCGGGAGGCATCGCCCTCGGCGGTCTCCACGACCTTAACGCGGTAGCCTTCGGCCTCCTGAATCAAACGGGCGGCATTGCCGCGCGCGCGCGGCACAACGTCATTGGCATACGCCTGCCCTTCGTTAATCTGGCGCTCCCTGTCTTGTACGGCTTTGGATGCGTCGTCGAAGGCCGCTTGCACCTGGTCCGGTGGTTGGGCGTTCTGAATTGCCACGGCGGTGATCAGAAGTCCAGTGCTGTATCGGTCTAACATCGCTTGCATCGCCACGCGCACTTCATCGGCGATTTGCTGACGCGAACCAAAGAGCACTTCATCCATCTTGCGCCGCCCGACGACTTCGCGCATTGCCGATTCGGCAACCTGCAACACAACATGGCTCGGGTCACCGTCGCGTGTGTCGCGGGTAAACCGACTGCCGTAGACGTAATCGCGCGCCCCTTCGGGTCCGTCTTTGACACGGTACTGCACTTCAAACTGTATATCGACGATGTTCTCATCGTCGGTCAGCATCAAGGCTTCTTTGAGCCGATCTTGTCCGCCTCGCATGCCGACATCGACTTTGCGCTGCGTGAACACGTCGACAATTTCGTGTGCCTGAACCGGCCAGGGGGCGCGCCATCGCAAACCGGGCGGCGTCGTGGAGTCGTAGCGGCCAAAGGTCGAAACGACGCCAACCTGACCTTCCTGCACGGTATAGATCCCCGTGCACATCCATATGAATACGACCACGGCAAGAACTACGAGAACGCCGATGCCAGCCTGGCGCGAATCGCGGTGAGGCATTCCGCCTCCGGCGCCCTCACCTCCGCCACCGAACAAGCGCGACAGGCGCTGGTTGAAATCGCGCCAAAGTTCGTCCAGATCCGGAGGGCCCTCTGAAGCGCCTGGACGTCGTGGCGGCCGCGGTCCTTCGGGGTTAGCCCCATTGGAATCGTTGCGTCCGCCCTGCGGTTCGTTCATGGGCATCGATGGATCAGGTGGCATCGATGATCGTTCTGCGTTGCATTGGACGGCGATGCAGATCCTCTTGGCTTGCAACTGCCCGGGCGGTCTCGGAGACTGGATCTCGCGCCGCTGCCGCGGCCGTTACAAGCTCCGGCTTGAGCTCGCCCTCTGCCGCATCTCCGACGTGATCGCGCGTTCGTTTGGCTATTTTTTCTGCGATCACTTGACGCAGCAAATCGACTCCGTCGCCCGTATGCGCACTTAACCAAACCCCGGCGATGCTACCACAGGCGTCGTACTCAATTGCGGCAGTACGCGCGAGTCGATCGATCTTGTTGTAAACGCGCAGCCGAGGAACGTGCCGCGCGCCGATCTCTTCGAGTACCCGCTCAACTTCCTGCGCCTGATCGGCCCGTGCCGCACTAGAAGCGTCGATCAGGTGCAGCAGCAAATCCGCATGCACTGCCTCATCGAGGGTGGAACGGAAAGCCTCCACTAAGGTGTGCGGCAGCTCGCGAACAAATCCGACCGTATCAGAAAGCACAAATGAGACCCCGGCTGCCGCGTAACAGCGGCGCGACGTTGTGTCGAGGGTTGCGAACAACTGGTCAGCGCAATATGCATCGGCCCGCGTGAGCGCGTTAAACAGCGTCGATTTGCCCGCATTTGTGTAGCCGACCAAGGAGACGCGGTACACGCCACCACGCATCCGCGCTCGGCGTTGGGTCCCACGCTGACGCTCGAGCACGTGCAGGCGCTGTCGCAGCTGCTTTACGCGGGTCGTGATCATGCGCCGATCCAGCTCGATTTGCTTTTCGCCCGGACCTCCCCGTAATCCGATGCCTCCGCGTTGACGCTCGAGGTGAGTCCAGCCGCGCACCAGACGCGTCGACAGATAATCGAGCTGCGCCAATTCGACCTGCAGCTTGCCCTCACGGCTTTGCGCACGTCGCGAAAAAATGTCCAAAATCAAACCCGTCCGATCGAGGACGGGCAGTGCAAGTTCACGCTCCAGATTGCGCTGTTGCACTGGCGAGAGTTGCGTATCAATGACAAGGATTGCAGCGCCAAGTGCTTGTGCACGCTGCTGCAAGTCCTTGACCTTCCCGCTGCCAAGATACAAGGCCGGATCCGGACGGTCACGGCGCGCTTGCACCACATCGCCGACCGTCATGCCGGCGCTCTGTACGAGCTGTTGAAATTCCTCCTGTGCCTCAGGATCAAACGCCCCGCCATGCAGCGCGACCTGCACCAATAATGCGCGGGGCGCCGAAGCCGCGCTAACGATTTGATAGCTACTCAGGCTTCGGACTCCGCGTTCAGATTAACCGGGCGCGCGGGCACCACGGTCGAAACGGCGTGCTTGTAGACCATTTGGGTCACGGTATTGCGCAGCAAAACAACGTACTGGTCGAACGATTCGATCTGTCCCTGCAACTTGATTCCGTTGACCAGGTAAATCGACACAGGCACATGTTCCTTGCGCAGCGCATTTAGGAACGGGTCTTGTAGGAGTTGGCCCTTATTGCTCATGTTGGCTCCGGTCAATTTTAACAAGGCGGCAATCGCGCCGGCCCGAAGTGTTTCGCCCATCTAATGGGGGCGAACGTCTGCCAGCGCGCAATAAAATGCGCCGGCTTTTGATTCAATCTACTGGAAAAGCGTCTCCTTTACCAGCGCGGGACGCACGCAATCGCCCGCGTGCCTCCACGAACGGATTGGAGCTACTGCGGAACTCGATGCGCAGAGGCGTGCCTTGAAGATCAAACTCTTTGCGAAACCAGCCCTCCAGGTAGCGGCGGTAATTGTCCTGTACGTTACCAAGGGAATTTCCGTGTACGACGATTAAGGGAGGATTGGAGCCTCCCTGGTGTGCGTAACGCATTTTGGGCCGCAACAGACCGCTGCGCGCTGGCTCCTGGCGCTGCACAGCCGCACGCAGCGCGCGCGTCAATTTTGGCGTCGGGAGCTTGGCAAAAGCCGCTCGTTGGGCGGTCACGACCGAGCGCATCAAGGCGCCCAGCCCCGTCCCTCGCAAGGCGGAAATCGTGTGGACGGGAGCCCAGTTCAGAAAATGCAGCTTGCGGTCCAATTCGCGGCGAATGCGCTCGCGCTGTTCGGTGCCGAGCCCGTCCCACTTGTTCATAGCAATGACCAGCGCGCGGCCACGTTCGAGGATGTATCCGGCAATGTGCGCGTCTTGCTCGGCAATCTGTGCAGCGGCATCCAACATCAAAACCACGACATTGGCCTGATCGATCGCCTGCAACGTCTTGATGACCGAGAATTTCTCGACCGACTCGAACACTTTGCCCTTGCGCCGCAACCCCGCCGTATCGATAAGGACAAACGGCTGCCCCGCGTATTGGAACTCGATCTCGATGGCGTCTCGCGTCGTTCCCGGCGCGTCGTACGCAATCACGCGATTTTCTCCCAAAAGGGCATTGATCAGGGTGGACTTGCCCACGTTGGGGCGACCCACAATTGCTACGCGATTACGCAAACGCTCCGAGCTTGTATCGTGTAGGTCAGCAAGTTCTACGGACGCGCTCTGCACGAACGGCGCCAGTGCTTCCTCCATTAATAGCGAGATACCCTCCCCGTGGGCTGCAGCGATGCGATATGGCGAACCCAGGCCAAGCTCGTGAAACTCGGAGAGCGCCGACTCGGGCAAACCTTCCATTTTGTTAACGACCACAAGGATGCGCCGACCGCTAACGCGCAGGCGCTCGGCAATTCTCCGATCGTGGCCTGTTAGGCCGCTTCTTGCGTCAAGAACAAAGAGCAGCACATCGCTCTCTGCGATTGCCTGTTCGGCCTGCAGGTTGACCGCATGCTGCATGCCCGCGTTATCGCTTGGATCGAAACCGCCCGTGTCGATCACGATCGAGGCGATCGGCCCAACTCGTCCCTCGCCGTACTGGCGATCGCGGGTGAGCCCTGGCGCGTCGGCGACCAGAGCGGCACGCGAACGCGTCAAGCGGTTGAACAGGGTCGATTTGCCGACATTGGGCCGGCCAACGATTGCAACAACTGGCTTCACAATTGGCAAGGCCGGATCTTCATCGTCCGCCCACGCTCAATAAAATCAGATGTCCGTGTGCGGTTTGAAGCAGAACCAGTCCGTTCCAGGTCTGCGGCGTACTAATGACGCGCCCGGCTCCTGCATCAAAGCGCCCGACAAGTTTTCCATCTTCCGCCCGCAGAAAATGAATGCGGCCTTCAAAATCCCCGATAGCGAGCAAGTTGCCGACGACGACCGGCGCGCTGAGTTCGCGATTTGCTAGGGCCGAGTTTTGCCACAGCGACGCTCCAGACGCGCGCTTAAAGCCGGTTATATGCGAACTCGCATCGACACCGTATACCGCATCATCCGAGGCCGCGACTCCCGTTGCGGCCGAAAACTCACGTGCCCAACGCAAATCGCCATTGTGGGAATCAAAACAGCCGATGCGCCCCTGGTAAGAGGCCGTGCACACTTCGCTTTCGAGCAGAGCCGGCACGCCGACCACGTCGGCCAAGCGCTCGACTTCGGTCGCGCCCTTGGGCTCTGAAACGGCTGCCTCCCAGCGCCCAGCTCCGTTGGACAGGGCGATGGAACCGAGTCGGCCACCGGGAAACCCCACCAATACGTTCTCACCGGCTAAAGCCAGGTCCGCCTCTGCGCGCAGCGTCAGGGGCGGCTGCTGTTTTTGAAACACCCAGCGGCGCTTGCCGCTCGCCGCTTCGAAAGCGGTAATGCGCTGATCCGTCGATCGGACCAGCACCAAATCGTGCCCGACCAGCGGCGGCGCAAGGACGTCGCTTGGCGCCTGCGCCTGCCATAACGCTTTGCCTTCCGCATCGTAGGCTTGAACGTTACCGCGCGGGCCGACAACGGCCACCGTCAAGCCGTCGCTGCCGACTCCGGCCTCAATGCCACCGCTCACTTGTACCCTCCAGACTTCCTTTCCGGAGGACGGATCAATTCGAACAAGCCTTCCTTCGCGCGCGGCGGCATAAATCGCGTGCTCCAGCACGCTGGGACGCAAGAAGGTGCCTGCGGAGTCTCCCAGCTCTACGTCCCAGACTCGCCGCACTTCGATCGGACTGGCAATTGTTTCCAGCGGCGTCGGCTTTGCACGTTCAGACGTCGATGAACAGGCGCTTAGAAGAAGAACCAGAAAAACGGTTGAGGCACCAAGACCCAAGCCGACTTTATCTGCGCCCGAGTGGCCGGGCGATTGTTTCATGTCAGCTTGCCCCCGCGATCGCATCGAGCTTGGACTGTATGAGCGGGCGCAAGGGGCTCTGTGCGCCGGCCTGCTCAAGCGCCTGAGTGTAAGCGGTGCGCGCCTGCGCCGTCTTTCCCTGCGCGAGAAGCAAATCACCCCTGCGGTCCGAAAATTCCACCGCCATTGCCTTCGGCGCGTCGGCGTCAAGCAGTGCTAGGCCCTCGTCATAGGCCTTCTCATCGAGCAAAATGCCGGCCAAACGCACGCGAGCCAGTGCCGCAAGCTCTTTGTTGTCAGAGCGGTCTATCGCCCAATGCAGCTGCGCCTTCGCGGCGGCGCTGTCACCCGCATCCAAACTTGCCCGCGCCTGCGCCAATGCGGCAAAAGTCGCGTAGACACTCGAAGAGTGCTGCTGCACGAGGGCGCTGGCCAGCTCACGCGCCCTGTTCGCGTCCTTTGTCACCACGGCCTGCTGGTACTGTTCGTACAGGGCCGAAGCCGCGTAGGACTCGCGCTGCACGTACCAGCGCCAGGTCCAATTGCCGGCAACGATCGCAACAGCAAGCAGCGCTGCGCCCAGCAGCCAGTTGGCGTTGGATTCGAACCAATCCTTTGCCGCGGCGATCGATTCTTGCTGCTCAATGTCATATGCCATTGCAATTGTCCTTCGTCAAATAGCGTCCGATTTCCCAGTCGCAGCCTCGTGCTGGGCGCCATCGGTTGGCTCGGCGCAAAGCGCGTCGACGAGACGCGATGCCAACTGGTCGATGGGCACACGCTGCTGCTGCGCAAAGGCCGCCCCATCCGCGGAGGTCCTAAGTGCTTTGACCGTAGCGGTGGCGTCAGCGCTTTCTTCGACACCTATAATTACCGCGAATTCTGCGCCGCTAGCGTCGGCCTTGCGCATCTGGGACTTCAGGCTTGCGGCGTCGGCGTGAAGAATCACGTCCATACCGGCGTCGCGCAACTGTTCGGCAGCATGCAAGGCCGTGTCGTACGTGTGTCCTCCCTGATGCAGGACGTAAATATCGCAGGCCGCGATCGTATTGACCTGCTCGCCGAGCAGTTCGAGCACGCGTTCGACTCCAATTGAAAAGCCACAGGCGGGCGTTGGTCGTCCGCCGAGCAGCTCAAAGAGCCCGTCGTAGCGGCCGCCGCCACAAATCGTGCCCTGAGCGCCAAGACGATCGGTAACCCACTCGAAGACCGTGAGATTGTAATAATCCAATCCTCGAACCAGGCGGGGGTTGATTTCAAAGGCGACTTGCTCCTGACGCAAAAGTTGCCGCACGCGTTCAAAATGCCCGAGGGAGCTTTCGCCCAGAAAATCCATCAGGCGCGGTGCGCGCTCTAAACACGCTTGCGTGCCCGGATGCTTGGAATCCAGAATCCGAAGCGGATTGGTTTCGATGCGTCGCTGCGCGTCGGCATCCAGTTCGGCGCGATTAGCTTGCAAGAACGCGACGAGCTCCTGGCGGTGTCGCATGCGCTCATCGGGTTGCCCCAGGGTATTGAGCTGCAATCGCACGGGACCAAGGTCTAGTGCTTGCCACAGACGCTGAAGCAAAAGGATCTGTTCGATCTCGACTTCGGGTCCGGCAAAGCCCAGCGCCTCGGCACCGATTTGAAAGAACTCCCGATATCGACCGCGTTGTGGTCGCTCGTGACGATACATTGGGCCGTAGTACCAAAGTCGGCAGGGGCCGTCGTGCAATAAGCTGTGTTCAATGGCCGCCCGCACGACTCCGGCCGTGTTTTCCGGCCGAAGGGTCAAGGATTCGCCATTGAGCGCGTCGACGAAGGTATACATTTCCTTCTCGACGATATCGGTTACCTCGCCTAGGCTGCGGCGAAAAACCGCCGTCGGTTCAACAATGGGAGTGCGAATTTGCCGGTAGCCATAGCTCCGTAAGGAGGCCAAAGCCAGGCGCTCGAAATGCTCCAGCACCGCGGCGGCAGACGGCAGCAGATCGTTCATGCCGCGTACGGCGTTGATCTTGCGAGTCGACATAGAGAAATGGTCGGGCGTTTATTCGATTAGCGCCCAGCCATTTGCGACGCATCGCTAGCCGACGGTGCGTACCGCGTTTGAACATACCGTTCGACAAGTTCTTGAAACTGCTCGGCGATGCTTTCGCCCTTCAGCGTCAGGGCATGCTGGCCGTCGATGTAGACCGGTGCTACAGGAGATTCCCCCGTGCCTGGCAGGCTAATGCCGATGTCGGCGTGGCGGCTCTCTCCAGGGCCGTTGACAACGCATCCCATTACCGCAACTTTCATGCTTTCTACACCAGGAAACTGCTCCCGCCAAACGGGCATCTGCGCGCTCAGGTACGTCTGAATTTTGGCGGCAAGCTCCTGAAAAAACGTGCTCGTTGTTCGACCACACCCGGGGCAGGCAGCCACCAAAGGCGTAAACGCGCGCAGCCCCAGCGACTGCAAAATTTCCTGTGCGATCTGAACCTCCCGCGCGCGCGGACCGCCGGGGTCGGGGGTAAGCGACACGCGAATCGTGTCGCCGATTCCTTCTTGCAGCAAAATGGCAAGCGCGGCTGTAGATGACACGATTCCCTTGCTACCCATGCCCGCCTCGGTCAGACCGAGGTGTAGCGGATAATCGCAACGGCGCGCGAGTTCGCGGTAGACGGCTACCAAGTCCTGAACTCCACTGACCTTGGCTGACAGACAGACGCGATTGGCCGGCATACCAAGCCCCAATGCACGCTCGGCGCTATCTAAGGCCGAACGGACCAGTGCTTCGCGTAGCACCCCGTCCGCATCTTGTGGTTGCGGCAGGCGGCGGTTGGTATCCATCAGTGATGCAAGCAAGTCCTGATCCAGGCTGCCCCAGTTCACCCCAATGCGTATAGGTTTCTCGTAGCGGCAAGCCAGTTCGATCAACTGCGCAAAATTGTCATCCCGGCGCGCTCCCGCGCCAACATTGCCCGGGTTTATTCGGTACTTCGAAAGTGCGCGGGCACAGTCGGGAACTTGCGTCAGGAGGCGATGACCATTGAAATGAAAATCACCGATCAAGGGCACATGCTGTCGCCGCTTATCGAGCTGCTCCCGAATTGCCGGCACGGCGCGCGCCGCCTCCAGCGTATTGACGGTTATGCGCACAAGTTCAGAACCTGCGGCAGCGAGCTCGGCGACTTGCTCTGCGGTGGCATTTACGTCGACCGTATCCGTGTTGGTCATCGATTGCACAGCCACCGGGCTATTGCGCCCGATTACAACGCAGCGAGAACCCCAGCGCACTTCAAGTTGCCGGGTTTGGCGGCGCGGCGAAGGACCCACACCTTGGGACGAGTTTGCACTTTGACCTTGGTCGCCGGCGGTTGCCGGGCGCTGGCGCATTTGCACCGGCGGATCCATCTTCTTTGCGCTGCGCACGCCTGCCGTCTGCGTCATTCCAGCGTCAATCGGGCCACCCCGCTGGGGCTTGCGTGCCCTATCAGGTCGACTGGGACACCTCGAAAAATCGCATCGACCCCGGAGGGATTGCCAATGACGACATGCAGCGGCTCCTTTCCTCTGATCGTCTGAATCGTTCCAGGGGCGCAGACCTGGGACAAGAGCGTGGTCCCATCGCCCTGTACGACTTCCACCCACGCTTCATCGCGAACACGCAAAACCAATTCCGAGGTATTGCCTGCGCGCGCTACATCTGCGTTAGCGTGCTCCAAGGACGAACCTTTGGAGGCCGAGCCGGTCGTTGCAACGGGGTTTGCTTGTGCGGGGGGCGAAGGCGCGGCATTGGGCGCCGTGACTGCATTTGCAGTACCGCGCAGGTCTGGCGCCTCGATACCGGGCGTCGCACTGACGCTTGCGGGCGGGTTCGGACTGGACAGCGCGTTGGCTTCCGGCGCTGGCGGTGAGGCCGGGGCTTCACTTGTGTTAGCGTTTTGCACTGGTGTTGGCGCCGGTGTTTGTACAGCCGGCGCAGATGGCCGCACCGGCGCCGGCGTCCGGCGCGGTATCAACGTTCCCACGAGTCCCGCCAAGATCAAGACAAAAAGCAGGACCGCGACGATGGGTTTGGTCCCGTCGCCAACCCGAAATCGCCAAGTCGGACCGCCCGAGGGCGCCGGCAGCGTGCTGGTATCCACTCCAGATCTACGATCGAGGTCTGCCAGCAACGGTTGCGGATCGATTTTCAGTTCTCGCGCGCATCCGCGGAGGAATCCGCGCACATAAATTGCGGCGGGCAAAGCAGCGAGGTCCGCGCGCTCCAGCGCTTCGATCTGCTTAGGGTGCAGCCGAAGGCGCGCCGCCAGTGCCTGAACCTCCATACCGGCGGCCTGTCGCGCATCGCGCAACATGGCGCCAAAATCTTTGCGGGGCGCCTGTTGTTGCGAAGTCTCCGGCACTGTCCCCGGTGCAATCGCTGTTTCATTCATCGTAGTGGCCGCGGTGCATGGAACTGGCTTGTGGCGAATCGGGGAAGCGCAGCTGTAATTGCTCAGCGTAGTGTCGCTCGTTGGCTTCGTCCTTCTTCGCGTGTGCGATACGCGTGCCGAGCCACAAGGTCTCGGCGTTTGGTTCGGTCGAACGCATCAACAAGTCAAAGTAAAAGTCGCAGCGCTCAAACCGATGTTGGTGCAGGTACATTTGCGCGAGCTGAAATTTTGCCACCGGACTGCTGGCATCGGCCGAAAGCGCCCGCAGCAGGTACTTTTCAGCACCAGCGTCATCATGAATTCGCAACAGACAGATGCCCGCATTTTGCAGGGCCCGTGCCGGACTATCGTACAGTCGCACCAAGAGCGCCCGATCGAAATACGCGATCGATTCTCGTTCGTGCCCTGTTTGGCACAAAAACCAGCCGTAGTTGTTGTTCAATTCCGGACTATTTCGATCCAGCGTCAGCGCCCGTTGAAAGCTCGCGTCGGCCTGAACCACCTGCCCGGCATCCATCAGCATGAGACCAAGCAGGCCGTGAGCCTGTGCCGAATTGGGATCAAGCTCTATCGCTCGTCTCGCGGTCTCGATTGCAATCTGTAACTGACCGTTTTGGTAGTACGTCGATGCAAGCTGTAACCGCACGGCCGCACGCTTTTTTGTGTCGCCCTCGGATGCACCGGGCAAGGCGGCCTCTTTGTCGACCTGGACCCCGTCAATCGTCGTGGTCGTCTTGCAGGCATAGACCAGCACCATGGCCGAGCACAAAAGGCCAACTCGCAGGGCATGGCGTAGCTGCCTTGGCCAGAAAGAAGATATGGGCCATGCCCCAAGAGTGTGGCGCAAACGCTGCGTCGTGACTTTCATGCCAAAGTTCGTATAAGCGAAACGCTGCTCCGGCGCGCTGCCACATCCGTGCGATCGTGCACCGCTCCAGCGAGCTGTCCACACGCGGCGTCGATATCGTCGCCACGCGTTCGACGCACTGTGGTAACAATGCCACCGTCCGTGAGAATCGCCGCGAATTCCCGAATTTGCTGCGGATCCGAGCGCCGCAGGTCAGAGCCGGGAAAAGGATTGAAGGGAATCAGATTGACCTTCGAAGGGATCTGCGCGATGCGCCGCAAGAGTTCGCGCGCTTGCCGACTGCTGTCATTTACGCCCGCGAGCATGACATATTCAAACGTAATGAAATCCCGCGGCGCATGGCGTAGGTAGCGTGTGCATGCTGCCATCAGCTCTTTTAGTGGATACTTTCTATTCAAGGGAACGAGCTCGTCGCGAAGGGCGTCATCGGGGGCGTGCAGCGAAATGGCCAACGCTACCGGACAATCTTGAGCAAGCTTGTCGATCATCGGCACCATCCCGGAAGTTGACACGGTGACGCGCCGGCGCGAAAGTCCGTAGGCATCATCATCGAGCATTAAGCGCAGAGCCGGCAACACCGCGTCGTAGTTTTGCAGGGGCTCGCCCATACCCATCAACACGACATTGCTAATCAGGCGTTGCGCGCTTATTGGCAAAATTGCGCCACTGGCGACGGATCGCTCGTTGCGAGAGGCGCGTAGCGAATGCTCGGCCATCCACAACTGTCCGATGATCTCTGCAGTCGTGAGATTACGGCTGAAGCCTTGGTTGCCGGTCGCGCAAAATCGACAATGAACGGCGCAACCGGCCTGCGTCGAGATGCACAACGTGGCGCGATCGGGCTCGGGGATAAATACCGTTTCGATAGCTTCGTCTTGGCCGACGTTGAGCAACCATTTGCGCGTTCCATCTTCGGAGTCGCCGCTTCGCAGCACGGTTGCAGCGCGGATACAGGCCGATTGTTTCAGCTGTTCGCGCAGCTTGCCCGCAATGTCCGTCATGCAAGCAAAGTCGGTGGCACCGTGTTGATGGATCCAGCGCAAAACCTGGCGAGCACGAAAAGGCTTTTCACCCAGATCTTGCAACCAAGCGATCAAGGCATCGCGATCAAAATTCAATAGGTTGACGTCGGTCATCTTTGCCCGCGTCAGTTACTCGCAAAACCGCCTTGGCACGGTGCTTGGTATCAGCGCCGGTGTATCGCCAGCGTCGGGAAGAAGAATGCGACTTCGCTTTGCGCCGTCGCGACACTATCGGAGCCATGCACCGCGTTGGCATCAATGCTGCCGGCGAAATCGGCCCGAATCGTCCCGGGCGCTGCCTTCTTTGGGTCCGTTGCGCCCATCAGATCCCGATTTCGTGCAATTGCACTCTCACCATGGAGCGCCTGAACAAAAACGGGTCCCGACACCATGAAATCGACAAGATCCTTGAAAAAAGGGCGCTCTCGATGGACCGCGTAGAATGCTTCGGCTTCGCGCCGGGACAAATGCAGCATACGCGCCGCGACGATCTGCAGCCCCGCCGCTTCGAAGCGGGCGAGGATTTTTCCGATGACGTTCTTGCGAACGGCATCGGGCTTAATTATTGAAAGTGTAGTTTCCAATGCCATGCGCAATTTCCGCCAAAGCGGATCCAAGTTAAAAATATCCTGAAAAATGAATGACTTGCGACGCAACCGAAAACGTCATTGTAGCACGGGGAATTGCCAGAACCCGCAGAAAACGCCTCACGCAATGCCGCACTTTGGTGAAATGCCGGCCTGGCGCGCATATTTGTTGTCGGTCGGCAGCTCCGCGCACTCCGAGGCACCCAGGCCTGCGGCGAGCCCGTTCGCTTCGCGTTAAGAGAGCTGCACAGCTTCAAGCCGCCGGCCTCTGCGTCCCCCCCGGGCGCGTGTGCAAGCTTGGGGCTAGCGCAGGGGTAGCGCCCTGCTGTTTGCGGGATCGACAAGCCTCCTGGCACGAATCGGCACGAATCGCCAGTACGCACTTTAGGCCCACAGCGCTTGACCCGCGCGGCCGCTAGGGCAGGACTTTGCCACCGCGCACTGTGCTCGACTTCACGCGGGCCGCATTCAGGTAGCCATGCTCATAGTCGCGCGGCGGCTGCTCGGGCGAGCAGAAAACCGCAATTTTTAAGGAAACAAAACGTATTTCAATGAATCGGCCGACTTTGCAATATTTTTAAGCTCGTTTAATAAATACTTTACATATCAGTATATTATAGTATATATATTATCTAATACATTAAATAAAATAGATTAATAAATTGATTTAAGTGCATTATTCAATGATCCCCAATCGCTACACGCTCGCATCGTCTGGTTCAAGCACCGCGACGGACTCCACATGCGAGGTATGGGGAAACATGTTTACCACCCCCACTGCGCGAAGGTGCCAGGCTTTTTCCCACACTAGATATCCGCAGTCCCGCGCCAAGGTCGCCGGATTGCAAGACACGTAGACGAGACGAGAAGGCGCCGCTTGGGCAGCCAGCGACTGGACAAGGGCAATTGCACCCTCACGCGGGGGGTCGATCAATACGCGGTGGATCCGACCTCCAACCGATTGGCGCAACTCTGCCCAGTCATGTGCCGTCCATTTGAACAGGTCGCCGACTTCGAAGCGAAGCTTTTCGATCAGCCCGGCGCTGCTTGCCGTAACCCGAGCCTGCTCTAACAGGCTCGCATTACCTTCTATCCCCAGGACCATTCGCGCTCTAGTCGCGATTGCAAGTGTAAAGTTGCCTAGTCCGCAAAAAAAATCGGCTACCACCTCGTCGGCCTGTGGCGCAAGCAACGCCAACGCGCGATGCACGAGACTCTCATTGGTGCGGTGATTTACTTGCGTGAAATCCGTCGGCCGAAACGGCAGCGTCAGTCCGAACTCCGGCAGCGCGACTTCCAGGTTGCCCGTTTGCTGCGAATCCAGCGGTTTGGCACTGTCGGGCCCTGCGGTCTGCGTCCACAGCACGACATCGTGCGCCCTTGCAAATTCAGTGAGCAGTTGCCGGTCCTCCTCGGTGAGGGCCGCCAGTATGCGCAGCACGAGCACTGTCGTGCTCTGCCCGACCGCGACCTCGATCTGCGGTAGGCGCTCGCGAATCGACAACTGCCCAATCAACAGGCGCAATGGCACGAGTAGGCGCGATACCGATTCGGGTAGCACCTCGCATTGGCGCATGTCGGCGACATAGCTACTCGCACGCTCGTGAAATCCCACCAGGGCGCTGCCCTTGCGGGCGACGTAGCGCACCGCTAGACGAGCACGCTGCCGATAGCGCCAGGTCGGTCCGCAGATCGGCCGCAGGACAAGCTCCGGTCGCACTCGCCCAATGTGCCAGAGCGTCTCTTCCAGCATCCGCTGCTTGATGGCGACTTGCGCGCGTGCATCCAGGTGCTGCATGCTGCAGCCTCCGCAGCAACCACGCTCCAGCCCAAAATGCGGGCAAGCCGGCCTCACGCGATCGCTGCTTGCCTGCAATATTTGTACGACCCGACCGATATCAAAGCGTGGCTTGGATCGGGTTCGCTGCCAGAGAACGCGCTCCCCAGGTAACGCTCCTTCGATGAACGCTACTTTACCCTCGAGCCGTGCAACTCCGCGTCCCTCCAGGTCGAGCGAGTCGATCCAGACAACGTTTGGCTCACTCATCGCACCGTCTTGTTGACCGCGCGACGCGCCAGATGACAAAGTCGACACTACGTAGCGCCCGACTCGTCGGCCAAAGGTGCCCACGCTGCAAGAAATTGCCGCCAATGCGTCGCGTTTGCCTGTTGCAAGCTACGCCGCACGAGTTCGATTTCGTCACGGTACGCTGCCTCGCTCATCAGACCGCGCATCTTTTGGAATCGGCAATACAGCAGATAGGTATTCACAACGTCGGTCTCGCAATAGTCCCGGATCTTTTCTAGCCCGCCTTCGCAATATGCATCCCAGACCTTGTCGCCGGACATGCCGAGTTTTCCTGCAAATCCGCACAGCCTCGCGAGCTCATCCATCGGGACGGCAGCCCTGCCCTGGTACATCGCCAGCACGTCCATCAGATCGGTATGGCGGGCGTGGTAGCGGCTAAGATAATTGTTGTGGCGAAATTCTCGATCTTCATCGCCACTTTGCCAGTAGCGCGCGGCAAGAACACCGTGCACCATCGCACGGTAATGCAACACGGGTAGGTCAAATCCGCCGCCGTTCCAACTCACCAATTGTGGCGTGTAGCGCTCGATCAGCCGGAAAAAATCCTGCACCAGCTTGGCCTCGCTGTCGCCCGGCGTGCCCAAGCAGCGTACCCGAAATCCAGAATCATCCCGAAAGGCGCAGCCGATGGCGGCGACGCAATGCAGGTGTAGCGGCAAAAAATCGCTTCCTCCGGTGCGTTCGCGACGCTCCGCAAAGGCTAGCGATGCGAGCTCTCGTTGCGGCATATCCGCCCACTCGGGCCGCAGCCGGCGCAATCCTTCAATGTCCGGAATCGTCTCCAGGTCGAAAGCTAGAACCGGAATCAAAGGCAGGCTCCTCGCCTTGCGCGTCTACCGTGTCGGCAACAGCTCCAAAGGGTCAATCGGGACGCCCTTACGCCGAACTTCAAAGTGCACGTTTTGGGCTCCACCATCAGTCTTGCCGGCCGTCGCGATTGCTTGACCCCGTTTCACCGTCTGCCCTTGTGCGACCAAAATTGCCTTCGTATGTGCATACACCGAAAGCAAACCGTCCGGGTGGCGGACGATAACGAGATTTCCGTAATCACGCGGTGCACCCGTATAGCTCACCTCGCCATCGGCAACTGCAACGATCTTTGCGCCATCACTGGCGGCGATTTCAATTCCCTTCGTATGCACGGCGTCGAACGTTCCGGCGACCCGGCCGTCCACTGGCCAGATCCACGGAACCGACGTAGCCGGCTTTTCGGCTAACGCGGTAGGACTCGGTGCTACGGCCCCTGTGGCAGGCTGTTGGGTGGCACTGGTACTTGGCGCGACAGCGGCCGTTGGGGGTACGACCGGCGAGCGCGCCGCAGCCGCAGGCGGCGTTGGCGAAGGCGCATTACTCGGCGCTACCGGACCCACCGCGACGCCCTGCACGGCAGTTGCACCCGCTGGTGCGGCCTCCAAGGAGTGCGTCTCGACATTGCCCGCAGGGGCAAGCGGCACCGCGTGAACCTCCGCCGGTGCGACTTCTGACGGCTCCGCGGCCACAGAAGTTACCGGTGGCGCACGCGTTTCGACATTGGTCGCTACCGTGGCAGGTGCACGCACACGCAAGCGCTGTCCCAGGGTCAAAGGCGCGTTTTCGGCGATTCCGTTCCACCGCGCCAGGTCCTGGACACTGCAACGAAAAGCGGTGCTGATGTGAAAAAGTGTGTCGCCTTTTTGTACGATGTACCAGGCCGAGGCGGATTCCTGGCTGGCCAAAATGCCGGATTCATCTCTGGTGTTGCGCACGGGAGCGACGTTTGCGCCGGGTTTGGTCGAGCGATCGATGATCGGCGCTTCGTTAAGAGATGTTTCCGCGCAACCAAAGAGCGCGCCCGTAGCGACGATGAGCGTCAGAGCGATTTGCCTCGCCGCTCTTCTCGGTTGCGACCTATACGTAAGCCTTGGCACCGTATATCTCCTTCCTATCGCCCCTACTAGCCGTCAATGACCCCAGAAAGCATAGGCACGAATCTAACCGGTTCGACCTTTCGACACGTCCATCGACCGACTTTATCCTTGCTCATCACCGAAAGCTGCTGGTTCTCAGCGCCCATAGGTGCTACGACGACACCGCCGGGCGCAAGTTGCTCTTGCCATGAAGAAGGCAGCTCGACGGCCGCCGCGGCCGCAATGATGGCATCAAATGGCGCCTCCGACGGCAAGCCGTTGACCCCGTCAGCCAGGGCCAGGCGGACGTTGGCAAGGCGAAGCGGGCGCAAGTGGCTGCGGGCGCGTTCATGAAGGGCACGCACGCGTTCCACGGAAAACACAAGCCCAAAGATCTGCGCGAAAACGGCCGCCGCGTAACCGCCGCCGGTGCCAATTTCCAGTACCCGAGCCGACTTGGGCTCGGCCATTGAGCCAAGCGCCAGCTCCGCGCTGCGAGCAACAATGTACGGTTGAGAAATCGTCTGACCGTGCCCTAACGGCAATGCGCAATCGTCGTACGCCCGGCTTGCCAAAGCCGCATCGACGAATAAATGTCGCGGCACGGCCAGCAAAGCGGCCAGTACGCGCGCGTCGCGTATTCCGAGTTCGCGCAATCGTTCCACCATGCGTTCGCGCACCCTCGCCGAGGTCAGGCCGGTATTGATTTGGGTCTTAACAGCGCGTGCCGTCACGCCTGCAACCAACCGGCTATTAGATCCAGCTGCTCAACGTGGGTCAGGTCAATTTGCAGCGGCGTGATGGAGACATGTCCGGCTGCGACTGCATGAAAATCGGTTCCCGGCCCGGCAAGCCGTGCCTCGCCCGCCGACCCGACCCAGTAGATGGTTTCCCCACGGGGACTAACCTCCCGAATCACGGGTTCGGCTTGGTGGCGTTTGCCCAATCGCGTGCAGCGGATTTCCCGCAACTGCTCATAAGGAAGATTGGGAATATTCACGTTAAGCAAAAATGGCCCTGCAAGGCGGTGCTCAACGTAACGAGCGACCAGCTCTGCGGCCAAACGGGCAGCCGAATCGAGGTGAGCGTGTCCTTTGTCAACGTGCGAGAACGCAATCGAGGGCAAGCCAAACAGATAGCCCTCCATCGCGGCTGCGACGGTCCCAGAATAAATCGTGTCATCGCCCATGTTCTGCCCGTTGTTGATTCCCGACACGACCAAATCCGGCAACCTATCGAGTAAGCCAGTAAGAGCAACGTGCACGCAATCTGTGGGCGTGCCGTTCATGTACAGAAAACCGTTGCTGCCTTGATGGACCGTCAGGGGACGGTTCAGGGTCAGCGAGTTACTTGCGCCGCTGCAATTGAGTTCCGGTGCAACCACGGTAACTTCCCCGAAGCGCCGCAAAGCGCCGACGAGCGCTTGCAACCCCGGTGCCAAATACCCGTCGTCGTTGGAAACCAGGATGTGCATACCCTGTGCCTGCATCGCCCGGCGTCGACGCAAGGCGAAATTGCAAAGACTACTAGGGGTTGTGACGTCGGCGATCGCCCGTTGCGCCATCCCCTCGAAAGCCAAGGATGTGAGTATATCGGAGCACCGAATTGCCATGGAGAAGGCCGCGTTTCTTTCCAATGCATACGGGGCCCGGAATGGGCATGATCGAGTTCCCACATACCCCGCGGGTGGCATTGGCTCGCGTGGCAACAACAGATGGACGGCTCAAGGCGGTATTCCAAGATCTACTGCAAAACGCAAGCGGGAGCCGACGCGCTAACCGCTGGGCGTGGCCTCCTGTCGTCATCGGCGCGACAACTGCTCATCTTGCTCGACGGCGAGCGTGATTTTGACGAACTCTCGCGCATTTTTAGTGAAGAGACGTTATACCGGTTGCTGCCGTTCTTGGAGTCGCAAGGCTTTGTCGAGCCATTGAATGAGCGCGAGACGGCGCAAAGGGAAACCCCTGCGCCACCGAGCACCACGCGGACCGGTATACCGACTTTCGTTCCAACCACGGCACTACCGACCGCGGTGCCAACCGTTACACAGGCCACTGTATCGACGATTGCACAAGTGGCCGCACCACCCGCCACCCTATCGGAGCACTTGCCTCTACAACCCTCAGCGAAGTCGCCTCGTTTTTTGGCGGTGCCGATCGCTATTTTGGTGTCACTTGCAACCGCGGCGGTCATCGTCAATTGGGTCTTCGAGCGCGAGCAACATGCCGACGAGAGCGCGCAGCACGCGCAAGACGTCGCTGCGGCGTCGGCAACTCCGGCTACAACGGCCGGCAAGCCGCCGTCCTCAGAGGCGGGCTCCCTTCGGCCAAGCAGCGGGAGTCAACCCGCCCAGGGCAATGCGTTGGCTGAAAATTCCGAATCGACTCACGTCCCGGTCGCCGCAACGCCGGTAAGGTCTGGAACGGGTCAGCCAAATTCGGCGGAGGCGTCCTCGCCTGCGGGCGAGAAGCGCTCGCCCCCTGCCCTGCGGGGAAGAACAGATGAAGAGCCCGCTTCGAGCTCAACCAAAGCTTTCGCATCTGACAAATCTGTTCCGAGCACGGAGGCCAGTGTTCGAACGGCACCACGCAGCAAGGTGGCGATCTCCGATGCAGGGCTCGAGGTTTCAAAGCTCTCGCTTCCGCCAGCAAAGACGCAGGCCAATGAGAGCTCAGAACGCCTTGCTTTGCGAGCAAAAGTGAACACAGAGTCCGCAAGTATCGAGACCAAAGAGCCGCATGCGAACCCCGACGGCACGCCCGCAACGGGACAAGGTACGCTCGCCGTCGCGACTCCGGACCATGCCACTGAACAAGCCCCGGCAACAGTCGGGTTGCATGTGCGCACCCGCGTTCTGCCATCGATATCGAAGCGCGCGCTCGACGCTGGCATTTATGGCGGCACGGCAGTTGTGCGCTTGCACATCAATTCGGCGGGCGCCGTGGAGCGCGTGGAACTGGTGAGCGCAAATCCACCGGAAGTGTATGGGCCGGACGTGCAACACGCGCTGGAGCAATGGACGTTTGAACCGCCGAGCAATCCGGCACAATTTACGCTGGACCTTGATTTTCGGCAGCAACCCCCGGCGTCACCTGCCTCTGCGAGCAACAAGTCGGGTGACGGCCCGTAATTAGCGTTCCCGAGATCGGATTCGAACCGATGCTCAGGACTTCGCTGCGTGCTGATTGCGGAGCATCTCGGCTGCGCCTAGATTAAAGAGCGCCGAGCCGGCCAGGCTTTGGCCGCCATCAACGAAGACAACGGCGCCCGATACAAAGGAAGCCAGCGGCGAAGCGAGAAAAACCGCTGCCTGGCCGACATCGTCTACAGTGCCCAATCGCTGCACCGGAATAGACCCAATGAGCATTTCGCGCCTCACCTCGCCGCTCAGGCGCCGCATGCCCTCCGTACCTTCGATAGGCCCTGGAACAATGCTATTGGAACGTATGCCGTGGCGGCCCCATTCCAAGGCGAGATTCTTCATCAACATGTCGACGCCAGCCTTCGCGGCCCCGACATGAACCTGAAAGGCGTGCGGCAGATGCGCCATGCCGGCCGAGATGAAGATGACGACACCCTTGGTTGCGCGGAGCTGGTCGAAGGCTGCGCGCGACGCGTTAAAGGATCCCAACAAATCGATATCAATCACACTCTTGAAGCCGTTGGGCGAAAGTTCCTCGGCAGGTACCAAGAAATTGCCGGCTGCACCGCAAATGAGCACATCCATCGGCCCCAGTTCGGCTCGGCTGCGAGCGAACGCCGTCTCGAGCGCCGCAAAGTCACGCACGTCGGCCGCGACTGGACAGACCCGTGCGCCAAGCGCTTGCAATTGCGCCGCGGCTGCGTCGAGCTTCGCCTGAGTGCGGCCGCAGATCCCAACATCAGCACCCAGGGCGGCGAAGTTTCTCGCTATGCCGAGGTTAATGCCACTGCCGCCGCCCGTCACAAAGACGACTTTTCCCTTGAAAAGGTCTTTTGCAAGGAATCGAGTGATCAACATAAGTGTCTCCAAATTTTTGAGTCACTGTTTGCGCCAACAAATCGTTTGGGGGGTCACTGTACGCAGTTCACACGGATCAAATCTCCACCCATGCTGGCGAGAGCTTGTGGGTGAACTGCACGGGCACGCAGAACTCATCTGCCCTAGTGGGCGCGAACGAGAGAAAGCGGGCGCGCGGTTCTGTTCTGAATAGCGAGGCTATGCGATCAGTGTACAGATTTCGAACAATCTGAGTCCTGGGCACAAGCGCGCCGGTTTACCACGAAGGGACGCAGCGGTACTAGCCAGACCACTTAGCGCCTCGCGAGACAATTGCCCCGACGGTTGCACGCAAGTCAAAAGCGCTCGCCAGGCGCCCAGCGCAAATTTGAAGGCGAGGCGATTAGCGCCTTAGGGTTACGCGCCGAAAATCACCGTAGCACCCGCGGCGCGGTCGCGGATCAGAGCGCGCCGAAAACCTTCTGCAGTATCGCGCTACCGGTCGCCGCGGGATTGGCGCGAATCTTCTTCTCTTCCTCGCCGATCATCAGAAATAGTCCGTCCAGCGCTTTATTCGTGACGTGATGCTCGATGCTGACCTCGCCCCTTACCAACCCGAGGGACTGTGCTTTTTGGGCGACTTCGTCATACTGTCGCGCCAATCCACTTTTGCGCGTCACCTTAGTCACGATCGGTAAGAAGCGCTCAGCCAACGGATCGCGTGTCTTCCTCTCAAAGTATTGCGTGGCCGAGTTATCGCCTCCGGTAAGGATTCCCTTTGCATCTTGCACTGTCATCGATTTCACCGCGCCCACGAGTAGCGCGCGCGCTTCCGGGACAGCCACTTCGGCTGCTCGATTGATAGACAGGTGCAAATCATCGAGCTCCTGCTTGCGTCCCAGCATGCGGAAAAGGCCTTCGGCCTTGACAAGCCAGTCAGGAAGCGGAATACGCACTCGCTCGTTGCCCCAAAAACCATCGGTCTTTCCAAGCAGGTCCACGGCTGCCTGGGCTCCGCGCTCCAAGGCGGCGCGGATCCCAGCCGTAGCGTCCGACGAAGATAGCGACGAGAGAAGGTCCGCGTGGACCCGAGGCGACAATAAGAAGAGCGCGCTACTCGCCGCAAGTATGAGGCGACGCCGCGGACGGAGTACACCGATTGTGGTTGCAATGGGATCAGTTGCCATTGGACGTTCTGGTGCTCCCGATTTTCAGCCCGATGAACTCTACACCAATTCAGTTGTGCGGCGGCAATAAGTGGCAGAGCTTGGAGCAATCGTCAGCAATCGCGATAACGGGCCTCTTGCACATGGCTGGGTCGTGTCAGGGATCCGTAAGAATGCAACCTTCGCCTTGCTGTCAACGGCAACTCTGTGCCGCATTTTTACGGCGACCCACTGCTCAGGAGCCACCAGGCGAATTTCCATGCCGGAGCCAGTGTGCCGTCGTCTCAAAGCGGCACGTTTCGCTCGGCAACACGGTACATGAATCTTGTGAAAGACGGGCCTCTCGGTTGTTGCACAACGTCGAACTATCACAGGCCACATCCTTACCGGGCGGGCAGCTCTGCAAAGGCGCAAATTTGGCGAAACCCGCTCGGGTCGATTATCGACGGCACTCCGGGCGTTAGAGCCGCCCATCGGGCGGGCAACTCACGCCGAGTGCCACATCGCAGGCCTCATTCTTGATTCGCTCAAGATACGTCTCCGCCTCCCGCACGCCCTCGCGAGCGGCGCGCTCGAGCCACTGCATCCCGGCGGAGCGATCAGGCGCAGTGCCCCGCCCTTCATATAGTGCAACTCCGTAGTGAAACCGCGCTAGTGCCCCGTACGGTACGTCGGTCTGCGCCAAGGCCCCTTGCCGAAGCAAAGCTGTGGCTTTGATCGGATCGGCCGGCACGCCCGAACCATTTTCGTATATGTCGGCAAGCCAAATCATCGAGTACACGTCGTTCCAACGTCGAATGCAATCCTCGAAGATCTGCCGTGCCGCTTCATGATCTCCTGTTTTCTCCGCGGCGTAGCCGTACAAGCACTTGATGCGTTTGTCGCTGTCGATATAGGACTCGTAGCTGAGCTCGTTGTTAGAGTATTCGCGCGCCGACAACCGTGAATTGATGACCGCTAGCGCCGCGAGGCCAATCGCCATAGCTATCTTGGCGGGCGTTCGTCTTTGTGCGTTGAAGCTCAAGGAAGTCCGAAGCGACGGTTCAGCGGTAGAGAGAGTACTTCGGCGGTACCTCTGCATCGTTGCCCTCGCAATCTGCCTTGCCCTTTTTACTGCCAGTCCGGGTAGTCTAATTGTGCGGTTCTGTTCTAGCCAAGCTTGCGTTTCCAAATTGCGACGAGATAGGACCAACGCGCAAAGCCGCTTGACTCCCCTTGGGACAAATGGCAGTCGATTTTGTCCATATCATGCGAACTGATAATTCCACACTCGATCGCCGCATCGCGGAGGCTCAAGAAAACCGCGCGCAACATCCCGCCTGCCGGTGGCTTCAGCAACACCAAGCTGGTCGGCTCACAAATATCGGGGACACCCGTTGCAGCCGTTTGAGCTGGCTCTAATATCGCCACTAGGTGAAGGAGTCCCCGTATATTTTTGAGGCATTGACATGTCAAAGACTGAATCAAAGGTAATAGGTTTGAGGCCGGAACGAGAGGTCCTGACAAAACAGCGGCTCCCCTATTTCATCGGAATATCGGGTCAAACGGTCGGCGCGACCGGGTTATCAATGCACCTGATCGTCATTCCGCCCGGTGCGCGGGCAGAGCCGCATTTGCATATCGGTTACGAGACAGGTATTTATGTTCTTGAGGGGACTGTCCTGACACGGTGGGGAGCAAATTTGGAGAATGAAGTCGTGAGTCAGGTCGGCGACTTTCTTTTTGTGCCGCCTGGTGTTCCTCATGAGGCGATCAACCTGAGCACGACCGAGAGTGCACGGGCGGTTGTTGCGCGCAATGATCCCGCCGAACAGGACAAGGTCGAACCGTATGTGCAGGCCCCTACCCGCGGTATTTGAGACTGGAACGGTCCAAGAGCAACTTTTCTTCGTGCGCGAGCAGTCCTGGGGTTTTTGGTGCCCAGCGCCGCGCGGTCACGAACAACGGTCTTCGTTTGGCCACAACGGCGCATGACGTTGGCGTTTGCGCCAAGTATCAGTCTGGGAGCGTTCTTCGAGCAGGCGCTTTTTCTCTTCCGATAAGGACTCGTCGATTACCAAAATCCACCGTTGGCGAACTACCGAGCGTTTGTTTTGTAGAAGCGCAATGCCAACTCGCTGGCCTGTTGCAGGCGATTCGCGCTGCACCAGGCCCAAAGCGGAAAAAAGGTGTCGACGAAAACCAGACATTTGACCTGTCACTGCTGCGGGGCTGAGGCTTGTCGCGGCACATCGTTTCCCGCCGACGTTAGCCCTTCTTCGCCAAAAGGACGGTGAGCCCGCGAACTCCCATTTAAGTGCTCGCGTTAACGCAGCCGTGGATCCGACCCCGGCGGGTTCCGCAATTAACTTGATCGCCCTGTCTGAGTGTCGGAGCGCATCGACGAGAAGGCGCAGCCACCACCGCGAGAGGCACAGCATTGGGCCCATGCCCCTGCATATTACGAATTGGTCGCCACTTCTTTGAGAGCTGGACATTGCCAGTGACACACATTGGCAACCAACACGACTAATTAATTAATCGCCACCCCGGCGGTCAGAAGGCAAATTGCCGAAACGCCAAAATTGCGCGCAATCCTTCAAAGCGCGAGGCAGTCACTAACGGCAACTAAGAACCGAGCCAACGCATCCAAACGCGCTACGAAATTTACTTTGCATGTGTCAAGACCGTCGGGAGGTCGCAGCAAACTGTGCTCCAGCGGACTCGGCGCGTCGATTTGCAGCGCCCGCTCTACAAACTGGCTTGGGACGTCCGGCGGACGACTCGATTTTCTTTAACAGTCTGGCGTGCGCAGCGCAACTTTCTTGCGCAAAACGTCGTTTTTCACCAACCTGCGAAAGGTTGCCGTTGGCCGAAGAAGCAATCGGACCTCGCAAAATGCGGCGGCAGCGCCGAAACCGCTATAGTGTGCGCCATCGAGCCGACGCGACACAGGGGTAACGCACGATGCCATCGCACAAGACTGCCGACCTTCGCACCATTGCCGTTGTCGGGCACGGCGCGTGCGGAAAGACCTCGTTGGTCGAGGCGTTGCTTGTGAAGTCGGGGATGATCGGCACGCCGGGAAGCGTCGAACGCGGTACCACAGTTTGCGACCAAGATCCGCTGGAAAAGCAGGTAGGGCATTCCCTTCGCGCGGCAGTGTGTCATCTCGATTACAAGGGTGTTCGCGCCCACTTGATCGACACGCCGGGGTACCTCGATTTTCTGGGCCAGGCACTTGGCGCGCTCGATGCGGTCGAGACCGTTGCCGTAGTTGTCGATGCGGCCGCCGAAATCCAGCTGACAACCCGACGAATGATGGATTGGGCGCGCGACCGCAACCTTTGCCGGATTGTCGTCGTCAACAAGATTGACCGCGAAGACATCGACCTGCCAGGATTGCTACAGCGGCTTCGCGACGCGTTCGGCGCCGAGGTGCTGCCCGTGAACCTTCCGGGCGACCGTGGCGCCCGTGTCATCGATTGCTTCGCCAACGACAGGGGTGACACCGATTTTCTTTCGGTCTCCGAGGTTCATCGGCAGGTGCTCGAACAGATCGTCGAGGTCGACGAGGCGGCGATGAATCACTATCTCGAGCAGGGCGAAATCGATCCGACGTCGCTACACGAGACGCTGGAGCAGGCGCTGCGCGAGGGCCACCTCGTGCCGGTCTGCTTCGTTTCGGCGCGCACCGGCGCGGGCGTCCTCGAACTGCTGGAGGTGATCCAGCGCCATTTGCCGAATCCCGGCGAGGGAAATCCGCCGCAGTTCGTGCGCAGCACGGACGGAAGTGTTTTCCATTCCAAGCCGGATCCCGCTGGGCATGTCCTGGCGCACGTGTTCAAAGTCGTCAACGACCCCTATGTGGGACGGATCGGAATTTTCCGCGTACACCAGGGGACGGTCACGCCCAATTCCGTGCTGTACATCGGCGACGCGAAAAAGTCGTTCAAGGTCGGGCACCTGCTGTCGCTTCAGGGCAAGGATAGTTTCGAGGTAACGGCGCTAGTGCCGGGCGACATCGGCGCCGTGGCCAAAATCGACGACATTGTCTTTGATTGCGTGCTGCACGATTCCCACGACGAGGATTTCGTCCGCATGCGGCCGCTCGCGTTTCCCGAGCCGATGTTTGGGCTGGCACTGACGCCGAAGCGTCGCGGCGACGAGGGGCGTATGTCGGACGTTCTGGCGAAGATCGCCTCGGAAGATCCCACTCTCGTC
>CAZSOI010000525.1:0-1512 GCA_964608115.1 uncultured Burkholderiaceae bacterium
CGCTGGCCGGTATCGGCTGCTGGGGAATGTGCGGCCTGGCTGCGCACCTGGCTGCGATGATGCGGGTGGACGAGTTGTGGCTGGCAACGGCACCGATCGACATGCGTGCAGGTCCAGATAAGGCGCTCGCTCGGGTGGTGGCAGTGTTCGGTGCGGCCAGGCCCCATCACGCGTACATCTTCACGAATCGGCGCAGCAACCGGATCAAGGTACTGGTGCACGACGGATTCGGGCTGTGGCTGTGTTCGCGGCGCCTGTATCGCGGCCGTTTCGTGTGGACGGACGAGGATGGCGCAGGCCGCAAGATGATTTCGCGCGCGCAGTTCGACGCGCTCGTGATCGGATTGCCGTGGCGGTACGCAGAGGCGCCGCGCGAGATTGCGCTCGTTTGATTGGAATCATTTCTCCTCTGGCAATTGCGCGAATCAGCAGTAGCGTTATTGCATGGCCTCTGGCAGCATGCGGTGCATGCTAAGCGCCTCGCAAATTGATCACCTTCCTGCAGAGCAATTGCGCGAGGTGACGCGAGGGCTGGTTGGCAAGCTCGAGGAGCGCGATCGCGAGGCCGAGGCGCTCAAGCGCGAGATGCTCTTTAAGAGCACGCGCATCGAGCAACTCACATACGAGTTGGCGCGCTACAAGCGGATCCGCTTTGACCGCACGAGCGAGAAGCTCGATCGCGCGCAGGCGAGCCTGCTGGAGGAGGCACTGGACGCCGACCTGGCAGCGGTCGAAGAAGAGCTCGAGCAACTTGAACCGACACCACCAGCGAAACGGGAGAAGAACAAGCCCCGGCGCGAGCCCTTGCCCGATCATCTGCCACGCGTGGCCATTACGCACGAACCGGATTCGACGACCTGCGCCTGCGGCTGCCAGATGAAGCGTATCGGCGAGGACATCGCCGAGAAGCTTGCCTATACCCCCGGGGACTTCACCGTTGAGCGCCACATCCGCGGCAAGTGGGTCTGCGGCAAGTGCCAGACGCTGGTGCAGGCGCCGGTTGCGCCCCAGATCATTGACAAGGGGATCGCCACCGCGGGGCTGCTCGCCCAGGTGCTGGTGGCCAAGTACGCTGACCATACTCCCCTGTACCGGCTCGAAGAGATCTTCGGGCGGTCCGGCTACGCGATCCCGCGCTCAACCCTGGGTGAATGGGTGGGGGTGTGTGGGGTGCAGCTGCATCCCTTGGTGGACGCGTTGCGCGGCACCGTGCTCTCGCACCGGGTGTTGCACGCCGACGAAACGCCCGTGGCGATGCTCAAGCCCGGAAACGGCAAGACGCACCGCGCCTACCTGTGGGCCTATAGTCCCGGGGCCTTTGAGGACATCAAGGCAGTCGTGTACGACTTTACCGAGACGCGCTCGGGCAAGAATGCCGAGGAATTCCTCGGGGCTTGGCGCGGCAAGCTCGTGTGCGACGACTACTGGGGGCTATAAGGCGATGCTCGCCAAGGAGGGTGTCACCGAATGCGGGTGTCTGGCCCATGCCAGGAGGAAATTCTTCGATCTGTT
>CAZSOI010000526.1:0-3078 GCA_964608115.1 uncultured Burkholderiaceae bacterium
CGTTCCGTTCGCCAGCCCAGCCGCGGTTGGGAAGAACGAGACTTGCAAAGTCAGCGACTTACCCTTCGCGATGGAGATGGAACTCCCAGAAAAGCCAGTTTGCGTGAAGGGATAGGTAAGCGTCACGCCGGTAACTTTGAACGAAGTGGTTCCAGTGTTGGTGATGGTGAGGGCCTGGGTTGCGCTGCTTCCGAGCGTCTGATTGGGGAAATTCAACGACACTGCACTAAGGGTGGCAATCGCGGTCGAACTGGTGCCAACGCCGTTCAGAGTCACTTTCTGATTTGGCAGGCCGGTGATCGTCACATTCAGACTGGCGCTATAAGTCTTGGGGCTAGAGGGATCAAAGGTGACGGTAAAGTTCGCCCACTGCGCCGGCGCGATGGTGACTGGCAGAGAACCGCCGGGCACAAACTGCGTAACGGAGGATGTAACGCCGGTTACTGTGATGTTGGTGGTACCCAAGTTGTAGACGCTTACGGTCTGCGGTGCGCTGACCGTCCCTGCCCGCTGGGGATTAAAGTACAAGGCGGTGGGAAAGACAGCCGCAGAAGTCCCCGCAAACGCCGGAAGAGCAACCGCCAATGCCACTGCAAAAACCAATACCCACCGATAAAGTTTTCCTGCCACCAAACTGTTCGATCGCCGTGTCATCCTCACCTCGGGGGAGAGTGGGTTTTGGCGTTGGCAAGGTCTTCGCCAACGCGACTGTTTAAGCACATAACTACAGTGTCTTCGCGCACGGAACTCGCGCCCGAATGCGATTGCTCACGCCTTGGTGGACACTAAAGGGGAGACACCTACGAAACCCGCACGTCACGCCACTGAACGCTCCTGCCCTTTGCCCTCGACCCGAGCGCTCTACCGCACAGCGATGGGGTATTCTTATTCGCCATAACCACAGCGTCAAGAGTGAAAGAAATTGCATACTGTGGCCGTCGGTGGCGAAGCAGCAGAAACCGGATCAGTGCTGCGCCCCAGAGGAATTGGCCGCTTCCGATGTTCCGCTTGACGCGTGTCGCCTGTAATCGTCCTCTCGATTCTCCCAATGCACGTTACCGCCGGACCGCCCGAGTCGTAGCACTCATGTGCCATTTACTGTCTCGTGCGCTGAGTCTAAAGTCTCTCTAACGATGTGCTCCCGGACGAGTTCGTCGTTAGCGACGCGTCCGAACGAGCCGAGCGCCCCCACATCAGCTATACAACCATCTGTGATCCTCCCCGCGTATACGTGATGCCGACGCACAGCGAGTTTTGTCTTACTTAGCACCTTGGGAGAGGGAACAATGCCTCAACAGACAATTGCCACGGCCGCGAACGGAGACAGGATCAGGGTCCTGGCGGCCGACAGCACGCGCATGAGCAGCCAGTTGCTCGCCGAATCATTGGCGCAAGATCGCCAATTCGACGTCACCGGCATTGAGCCGAAGGCTTCCTCCATTCTCGAGGCGGTAGCTCAAAAGAAACCGCACGTTGTATTGATCAGTTCGACCCTGGAGGATTCGGCCACGTTGGGCTTCGAACTTACCCACCGCGTGCGCGCTTCCCACCCCCAGACCCGGGTCATCCTCCTGATGGACACATCCAATCCCGCAGCTGTGGTCCAGGCCTTTCGCAGCGGCGCACAAGGCGTCTTCTCGCGCACCGAATCCTCGAAAACGCTTGCGCGGTGCATTAGCTGCGTTCACCAGGGGCAGGTGTGGGCGAACAGTGCAGAGCTGCGCTATCTGCTCGACGCCTTGCGTGAGTCCGAACCGATGGCCGTGCTCGATCACCGCGGTCAGGCGATTCTGTCCAAGCGCGAGCAGGAAGTGGTCCGCTGCGTGGCTGAGGGTTTATCCAACCGCGAGATCGCCAGCCGGCTGAGGCTGACAGAGCACACGGTAAAGAATTATCTGTTCAGAATTTTCGATAAGCTTGGGGTGTCGAGCCGCGTAGAAGTTGTGCTTTACGTCTTTCGTCTTCGCAAAGACCTCGTTGGCGCTCCTGAGGTCGACAGCCCGCACGTGAGCGCGACTGGCGCTGCGCTTCTCGGTCAGACTGCCAAGTCACCGGTGAGGATGGCGCCGGCGGCCGTCGAACCGCTGAGGGAGTTCTCCCGCCGCACTCGGATTTAGTAAGTGCTTGATCTGTACAGAGCTCTTCCAAGTTTTCGTCTGCGGAAACTACATAGGTCCTTCAGCCCGCAAAAAGCGCGGGCCTCACGATGACAAGGGGCACGCAGTTACGCCGCCGAGTTCGCGTCTTGCAGGTTTCCCGCTGGTGCAGTGACACGCTCGGCTCCGGCTTTTTCACCCGCACCTTCCAACACTTCTCTCGGACAGATCATATGCAGCAGTGGCGAGGTCATGAAGGTGGTGACGAGGGCCATCATCACCATCATCGAGAACAACGCAGGAGAAATTACCTTGATATCCAGACCGATGTTGAGGATGACGAGTTCCATCAGCCCGCGGGTGTTCATCAGGATGCCAAGGCTCGCCGACTCACGCAGCGGCATGCCGCTGAGGGAGGCGGCCAGCGTCGAGCCTCCCAGTTTTCCTGCGGTGGCAACGAGGATAATGAGAGCGCAGTACATCCACATCTCCGGGCCTTTTACCAGGCCGATGTTAGTTCGCAGGCCAGTGAACGCGAAGAACAGAGGCAGCAGCAAAGTGACAGTAATAGTCTCAAAGCGGTCGAGCACGTAGCGGACGAACTTCGGTTCTTTGGGCATAATCGCACCCATCAGGAAGGCGCCAAATAGGAGATGGATTCCGAGCCGCTCGGTGCACAATGCTGAGGCGAGCACGAGAAACATCATGAAGGCCATGCGGTTCTCACTGAGATGGCCCCATTTGTCGTACGCATTGAGGAAGATGCCCTTCAGCACGCGCTGCACGCCAAAGATCATGACCAGCGCGAACACGAGGATTCCGCCGAGGGTTATCCAGATGGAAGTGGTCGACTGCTCGACGCGAATCAGCACGACGATGTAGGCAAGAATGCACCAGCCGGTGACGTCATCGACAGCGGCGCAGGCAATGGCCACGGTGCCCAAACGGCTGCGCAGCATCCTGCGCTCGGCCAGAATGCGCG
>CAZSOI010000527.1:0-1714 GCA_964608115.1 uncultured Burkholderiaceae bacterium
CCACGTAGGTCGCGGTGCACGAACGCGGTGTCTTGCCGATCGGGGTTTGATCGACTTCCAGAACCCGGGCGATCGATGTCCAACCGGTAATCTCGCGGCAGCCGTGCCAGCGCGGCGCTGCGCCTTTCTCGGGTGCCATGCGACGGCGTTGGCTGCCCGAACCGAATTGGCTTAGCGCGCGCCGCAGGTTGCTCAGAAGCACGTCGCGCGCGAGCGTGGATTTGCCGCTGCCGGAGACGCCAGTTATGAGGATCAATCGCCCAAGCGGAAAATCCACATCGATCTCGCGCAGATTGTGCAGCGCCGCCCCGCGCAGCCCCAGTAGCGCTGTGCTGCCTTGCATCGACCGGAGCGCGGCCAGATCACGTGGGCCTTCGCGCCGCAAATGCCAACCGGTGATCGACTCGGGGCAATCGATCAGGTCCCGAATGCCGCCCTGGGCGACAACCCGCCCACCGCGCGAACCAGCGCCGGGTCCGATGTCGATCAGGTGCTGTGCGGCACGGATCGTGTCTTCGTCGTGTTCGACCACGACCAAGGTGTTTCCGCGGGATTCGAGCTTGCGCAACGCCCGCAGCAAGATGTGGTTATCGCGCGCATGCAGACCGATTGTTGGCTCATCGAGTATGTAGCAAACGCCTTGCAGATTTGATCCGAGCTGCGCTGCGAGGCGGATGCGCTGCGCCTCGCCGCCCGAGAGCGTAGGTGCGGCGCGATCGAGCGCCAGGTAGGAAAGTCCGACCTCGGCGAGAAAATCCAGACGCGCGCGGATTTCGGCTATCACATCCCGGGCGATGAGGGCTGCGCGTTCGCCCAGATCCAGCCCGCCGACCCACGCTCTTGCTTGCTCGACCGTCATCGCACCCAGGTCCGCAATGCAGTGTCTGTCAAAGCGCACCGCCAGGGACACCGGGTTTAGTCGTCGGCCTTCGCATGCCGGGCAGGGCGTCTCTTCGCCTTCGTACCACTCGTTCCACCAAATCTCCTCGCCCGTATTTTCTTCGGCGAAACCGGCTAACTGCAGGCCCGTACCAAAGCAGTGCGTGCACCATCCGTGCTTGGAGTTGTACGAGAACATGCGCGGGTCTGGCTCGGGAAAGGATCTGCCGCAACCCGAGCAGGCGCGGTGGATTGAGAAGACGCGTCGCTCCAGCGCCGGATCGGCGCGCCCCTGCTCGATTGCTTTGCGCAGCGCTTGCATTGGCCAAGTGACTTCAACCATGCCATGACCCTGTTCCAGCGCGGCATGAACGAGGGCACGGAGTTGATCCTCGCCTTCGGGTTGCACAAGTAGACTGCCAACCGGCAGGTCGATCGAATGTTCTTGGAAACGGTCGAGCCGCTCCCAAGGTCGGGTGGGCACGAAACGGCCGTCCACGCGAAGGTGGCTGTGTCCTTTGTTGGCGGCCCAGCGTGCAAGTTCGGTGTACAGGCCTTTGCGATGGACGATGAGCGGCGCGAGAATGCCGATTTCGCGTCCTTGCCATTCACGCATGATGGACGCGATGATCGTTTCGAAGGACTGCGGCTGCACCGGCAATTGGCACTGCGGACAGTACTGCGTGCCCAGTTTGACGAACAGCAGGCGCAGAAAATGGTGCAACTCCGTCTGCGTGGCCACGGTGCTCTTGCGCCCGCCGCGGCTCACCCGCTGTTCGATCGAGACCGTCGGCGGGATGCCGTGGATCGCGTCCACGGCGGGGCGGGCGGCGGG
>CAZSOI010000528.1:0-1549 GCA_964608115.1 uncultured Burkholderiaceae bacterium
GCCGCCGACGTTGCAAAAGAAGCCGCTGACATTGTCTTGCTGGAAAAGGACCTGCGCGTGCTTGTGCAAGGCGTAAGCTCAGGGAGGACCACGTTTGCCAATACCCTGAAATATGTGTTCATGGCGACGAGCGCCAATTTCGGAAATATGTTCAGCATGGCAGGCGCCTCGCTTTTCTTACCTTTTCTTCCCTTGTTGCCGAAACAGATCTTGCTGACCAATCTCATGACCGACTTTCCGGAGATGGCAATCGCCACCGACAGCGTGGACAATGAATTGGTCGAGCAGCCCCGTCGCTGGGACATCAAGTTTATACGAAAATTCATGCTGGCATTCGGTCTCTTGAGTTCGATCTTTGATTATCTTACTTTTGGGTGCCTTCTGTGGGTGCTCCATGCCACAGTGGATCAATTCAGAACGGGTTGGTTCATTGAGTCGGTCGTTTCCGCCTGCTTGATTGTCCTTGTAATTCGAAGTCGGAAACCATTCTTTACGAGCAAGCCGGGAAAATATCTCTTGATTGCAACTCTTTTGGTAGTAGTGATCACTCTGTTATTGCCTATTTCGCCGATTGCCGGTCTGCTGGAGTTTCAGCCCCTGCCGTTTTCATTTTTTTTGATACTGACGGTGATTGTCGTGGTCTATATCCTGTCAGCTGAGCTGGTAAAGAAATTCTTTTACGCGAGAGTAAGATTCTGAGCAGAGACGACGACTACCGGCGAAGGACCCTGCCACGCTGACACGTAATACATAATCTTGGCGCGCCCATTTTCCGGATCAGGGCTATAACAGAAGAAGCCGGCAGAAACCGGCTTCTTTCAATATAACCCAGACACGAGATCGGGAATTGTTCACGCATCCAAGATCTTGGCAATCTGATCTTTATCGTGTTCCATGATATAGGGAATACCGGATATGCCAGCAGCTTCTCGCGTAAGCGCCACAAGATCGTTGCGGTCCACATACCGGAGGGCAAACTTTCTGGCGCCGGCCATCAACTGCTGAAGCCCTTGTCTAAGCCTTGAAACATAAGAATAAACACCGATGGCTCCCGGAGGAATCGACAGGAAATCATTCCCGAATCGCTCCTTAAGCTCCGACGCTACTGCAAATGTGGAGAGCAATTCATTCTCCAGGCCCCTGCTGGATTCACTTTCAGCCCCTATCTTCCCCACTGCTTCCCGAAGTTTGTTCCCATGGGTTTTGCCCACCATAGCGGCAGCCATGAGAGCGCGGCCCAGGCAAATAGCTTTCACGTACGGGGCTCCAAGGGCCATGGCCTTGAAAATGTGATCTTCCAAGCTTAAACCACCCGCAATGGCAATGGGCGGAATATAGGCATTCTTCGCCTTCAGTCTCTCACACATATCGTATGCCAGGCACTCCAGATATACTGTCGGAATTCCCCATTCGTTCATCATACGCCAGGGGCTCATGCCTGTTCCGCCGCCTGCTCCATCTATTGTGAGCAGATCTATTTTCGCGTCCGAAGAAAACTTCATGGCCCTTGCCAAATCCGCTGCCCTGTAGGCCCCTGTTTTCAGAGTCA
>CAZSOI010000529.1:0-15765 GCA_964608115.1 uncultured Burkholderiaceae bacterium
CTGCAGTTGCGGATACTGCGCCACGCCCTCGCCGGCCGCCCGCAGCAACTCCTGCGCACTGGCCGAGGCGATGACGATGCCGGCACCCGTTTGCTCGACGATGCGCGCCATGGTGGTGCCGGCGAGGGTGACGATCGGTGCGCCGCCGCGCAACGCATCAAATGTCACTGAACTCATCTTATCGGCGTACTCGGCGGGCTCGTATGGCTGCAAGCACACGGCCCCAGGGAAAAGGGCGGCGTATTGCGTGGCATCTAATGTGTCTTGCACCATGCGAAGCAGCGGGTAGTTGATCTTGCGAAGCCGCGCCAGGTCCCGTAGCGTCTGTTCGTCGTAACGCCCGTAGTGATCCCCCGAGGTCTGCACCGTGATTGGCAGCTGTGAGCCGGTGCTGGCCATCAGTTGCACGAGATCGACGATCTTTGCAAAGCCCTTGTCGGCGCGCGCGGCGCCGGCCGCAAGCAGGTGACGAAACGCGACGCAAGTGGTCGAAGGCGCTGTGGCCGCGAGCACGGGCAGTACGCGCCGCACGTGCGCAAATCCTGCCGCGCGCAGGCGATCAACGATTTCCTCAGACGTACCGAAGAGCTCAAAGTCCGGCTGGCGCCGCGCCAACTCCTGCAAGGCGCGGGTGCGCCGCGCGCCCGCGCGCAACTTGTGAAAGTACAAAAAGACCCGGCGTTCGGGAACGCGCACACGAGCGGCAAAATCGAGCGCGCGAAGATCAAAATACCCCGCGGTCGGTACAAAGATCGGCGTTCCGGCTTGCAACAAGCGTCGATACAGCAGCCACGCCTCGATCTTTCGTAGCCGCCGGTGAAATACGGGGCGCAGCCATACATGCCGTGTCTCCCAGCTCGAAAGCTGGGCTCGCCGGTCCACCCACAAACGAAACGTCAGATCCGGTGCCGCGGCCTGCAAACCTGCGAACAAGGCTGCACAATGCCCGGCCTCGGTGACAAGCGTGGGCTCAACGACCTCGATGTACGGCTCGTTGGCGCTGTGCGCTGCATTGGACAGCTGCTTCATTGCGCTTTCCGTTGTGTTGGATCCCACGCCTGGCCGTCGAACTACGCTCGCGCAACTAGCGGTCTACGGCAAAAAGCGATCAGCTAAAATGATCAAATGCCATCGAACCCCGAGCTTGCAAATCCCGCAGCTGCTCTACCGGCGAGCGCTGCGAGCAGCCATTTGCAGGCGAAGCGTAGCGCGATGCAAGGCCCTGGTGGGGGCGTGCCGCCCGTGCCACGGGTAAATGACGTGGTTGACGCGGTACTGGTGGTTTCGGTCCGATCTTTTCGCGATCGCATCGAACACATGCAGGCGGAAATGGCCCGCTTTGGAATCGCGTTTGAGTGGGTGTTTGACTTTGATCCCGATGCCATAACGCCCGAACTTCTGGAGCGAACGTTTGCGCCCAGTGATCTGCGGCTTCCGCATCAATCCGCGGTTCTCAAGCATATTGCGACCTGGCGAATCTGCGTGGAGCGCAAGTATCGCCGGGTCCTGGTGTTCGAAGACGATGTGGTGCTCGCGGCGAATTTTCGCGAGGTTCTAGCGCAGGCTATGGCCGAAGTCGATTTGCTACGCACCCCCTACCTTGTGTATCTGGGATGCGGGCAAAATTATTACGCGCCTGGGGCCCAAAAATCGCCAACCATGCTGGTCGAGGGTGGACCGCTGCCGGCGGCCGAGGCGATCGTGTTTGACGAGCAGTCCGCCGCGATGCGCTTGGCCTGGCTCGAGCAACACAAAGTAACTCGGCCGCCCGACTGGCTGCTGCGCGAAATCGACGCGCAACTGGGCATACCGCACTATTGGCTACGCGAACCGGTGGTCGAACAAGGCAGCATGAACGGAAAATTTGCCAGCTTGCTTGATGAAAAGCGTCGCGGC
Source organism: uncultured Burkholderiaceae bacterium (assembly GCA_964608115.1). GTDB lineage: Bacteria > Pseudomonadota > Gammaproteobacteria > Burkholderiales > Burkholderiaceae_F > GJ-E10. The sequence continues at coordinate 1,897 of CAZSOI010000529.1, forward strand.
CGCGGTCGTCTGTATGCATGGTTGCGCTTTCGCTGGGACCGCTGGCGACACCGCGCGGTCAGTGGTCGGATCGTACCCACCGACCAAAAATAGGCGTCGCGTGTCTGACTCCCTGGGGCAACGCTCGCAGCTCCGGATGGGCAGCGCTGGGCACAAGTGGCCCGCGTGTGCATGCTTCTTTCCGCGGTCGGTTGTTTGACCTCTCCTCCGCTTACCAACATTGATGCGGCCTTGGGTTTGATAGCCCTTTTTTCATTCCGGGCGCGTGGAGTGCGTTGCGCGCCGCTGCCGCGCAACCCATGGGAAGGAGCGTACTGGTGCTGCTTGCCGTAATGGCGCTAGCGATGTGCTGGTCCGAGGCGCCTTGGGCGCGGCGCTTTGACGAGTGATGGAGCTGGTGGCCATTGCTGCTATTGCTGACGCCCCTGTTCGCGGTCGAGCAGACCAAAGATCGCTTCGCACTGGCGCTCGTCGTTGTGCTTGTGCTGTGCGCCGTGGCCTCATTTTTCGCTATGTTTTTCCTCGAAGATATTTGTTGGTGAGCCGGGCGTTATTCTGCGCAACCACACGACGCAGGGCATGCCTTTGTAATCGCGTTGTTTATCGCCAATCTGGCTCTGGTCGCGAGCGGACGAAGCGCCCATGTGGCCATTTTGGTCGCCGGGGGCTTTTGCGCGATTTTCTTGGCAAAGACGCGATGGCGCTGGTGGGCGGCCGCAGCGGTGCTGCTTTTTGGTGTTGCGATCCTGGCCTCCTCCTCTATGGTGCGCGATCGCTTTACAGAGGGCTTTGAGGAGATTGGTACCGCGGCGAGCGTGAAAGTTGAAACGCCCATTGGTTCGCGCATTGTCATCTGGAAGATTACGGGCGATCTGATCGAGAGCCGACCTTTGCTTGGTTACGGCACGGGTGGATTTGCCGCGGCCTACGCCCAGCGCATTCAGGAGGATCGCAACTTTGGCTGGCATGCCGAAGTCAAGGATCCGTAAAACCAGTATCTTCGTGTGATGGTCGACGCTGGTATCCCCGGCGCGCTGGCATTTGTCGCGTTCGTGTTCAGCGTGTTTCGTCAGGAGGCCCGAGCACCGTACCGCGGCGCGGCCCAGGCGCTGCTTCTCGCGTGGTTATTTACGAGCGTGTTTAACTCGAACTTTCAGACTTTTGCAGAGGCACACCTTCTTGCTCTGGTACTGGGAGTGCTACTGGCAGGGCAAGCGCCGGCTCAGCGCCGCGTGAGTTGCGCAGCTACCGCCGCGGCGACTTCTTCGTAACCTGGCCATCCATTGGCGCCGCCAACGAGTTGCACCTGGGGGCCCAAGGGACGTGTTTTTGTGGGGTCGGTGACGCCGAAAACCCCGACCAGATGCGCGCCCACGGCCGCAGCCAAATGCCCGGGTCCGCTGTCGTTGGCGATCACCAGGCGGCTTTGGGCCAACAAGGCGCCAAAGGCGCCAAGATCCAGCGGCTCGATCACGCGCGCCGAGGCAGCCGCAGCGCGGGCCGCGGCCTCTTCACCCGGACCGGGGCAGACGATGACCTCGTGCCCGCGCGAACGCAAATCTTGCGCCATCCGGCCAAAACCGTCCCAACTTTTGATGCGGCCGTGATGGCGACCATGCGCGATTGGGCATAACACGATGTACTGGGAGCCAACAGCGGCGCGCGCGAGCGCGACGTTTGCACGCTCGCGCGATGCATTCGAGAGCTTTAGATGCGGTGGCGGTGGGCCCCCGGCCGTGGAGCCGAGCAGTTTGCTTGTCAGATATAAGTAGTACTCCACCGTGTGCATTGCGTCGGACCAAGCTGATGGGACGGCGTAGGCTTGACGCAGCAGCAGACGGCGGCCATCGGTTGCGTAACCGACGCTGTTTAGTCCCGCGAGTCGAAAATCCAGAGCACTGGAGAACGAGTTCGTGAGAAGCAGCGCATCGCGCTCTTGCGGTTTGCCGGAGCAAGCGGCGCGCAGCGCAGCGATTCGATCAAACCGCCCGCCACCCAGTGCAATGACCCGCCAGCCGTACGCCTCAAACAGCTCCTTGGCCCAGGGGCGTCCCGCGAGAGTCAGTTCAATACCTTGCGCAGCAAGCCGATCCAGGGTCGGCAAGCTCATGCAGGCGTCACCGAGATGATTGGGCAGTCGAACGATCAGCGAGCGCATCGGATGGGTTGGCAGCCAACGAAATTACGTAACCGCAGCAAGAGACGATAAGGGATCGCATACACTAGCGCACGCGCTGCCCAGTCGGCGGCGGGCCGCATTGTACGAAACCCACTTGTATGAACGCACCCGAGCGCGCTGCGCGCTTTGCCGACCCCAACCTGCGGCGCATGGCCGCGATGGTCTTCGAGCACCGGTCGATTCTGGCGCTGGCGGTTTGCACGATGCTGATCGATTCGTCCTGCCAAGGGGTGATTGCGCGCTTGACCAGCCTGTTGTTGGCGCGGGGCATCGTGGAGAAGGACCCCGCCTACGGCTATTGGATGCCCGTCGCCTTTGTCGGCGTGTTTCTGATCCGTGGTCTTGCCGCTTATGCCAGTTCGTTTCTGGTCAGCGCCGTCTCCCAGCGCGTGCTCGTTACGCTGCGTCAGTCGATGTTCGAGCGCCTGCTGCGCTGGCCGCAAGCTACCCTGGAGAACACACCCTCGGGCCTGGTCATTTCAAAGTTCATCAACGAAGCGAGCAACGCATTGAGCCTGGCCGCGGAGGTCCTTACCACTGTGGTGCGCGAATCGCTCACGACGGCTGCGCTGCTTGGACTGCTGCTGTACGACAACTGGCGTCTTACGCTGCTGACCGTAATCGTCGGCCCGCTTATTGCCATTGTTCTGCGCAGCTTTGCCGCACGGCTGCGACGGCTAAACGTCGAGAGCCAGGCAATGCTGGGCGAGATGACGCGTGCCGTTCAGGAGGCGCACGAGGCCAGCCGTGTGATCAAGGTTTACGATGGGGCGCGCTATGAAACCGAGCGCTTCGAGCGCATCAATCAGCGTCTGCGCCGATTCGCAATGAAGATGCAGGTGGCCTGGTCCGCCGCGACCCCGGCCACACAGGTTATTGCTGCCGTCGGACTGGCGATCGTCATAGGGATCGCGATGTGGCAGGCACGCAACGGCTATTTGACGGCTGATCAGTTCATTGAGTTTCTCACGGCAGCCTTGCTGATTTTGCAGCCGTTGCGCCATTTGGCGTCGGTCAACAGCCCGATCGCACGCATGTCCGCCGCGGCCGAAAGCGTCTTTGGCATGATCGATTCGGCAACCGAGGAGGAGACGGGCACACGCGAGATCGAACACGCGCGAGGAGCAATCGAGTTTCGTCACGTCAGTTTTCGCTACCCTGGTGCAAGCGGCACGGCGTTGGAGGACATCAATTTGGAGGTTCGTCCCGGCGAGACGATTGCGCTGGTGGGTCCCTCGGGTGCCGGCAAGACGACACTCATTAATCTCATTCCTCGTTTTTTGCGGCCAACAAGCGGAGCGGTTCGACTCGATGGCATCGAGCTGTCGGAATTGACGCTCTCCAGCCTGCGCCGGCAAATTGCGCTCGTATCGCAGGACGTAGTGCTTTTTGACGACACCATTGCTGCCAATATCGCGTACGGGGGCTGCGGCAACGCCACTGCGGCCCAAGTGCGCGCTGCGGCCGAGGCGGCCTTTCTTCTGCCGCTCATTCAGTCGCTACCGGCGGGCTTTGACACACGAATCGGCGAAAACGCGGTCAAGCTCTCCGGGGGACAGCGCCAGCGCCTCTCCATTGCCCGCGCACTGTTGAAAAATGCTCCCATTTTGCTGCTTGACGAAGCCACGTCGGCGCTAGATTCCGAATCCGAGCGCTTCATCCAGCTCTCGCTTGAGCGTCTGATGAGCGGGCGCACGACCTTTGTCGTTGCCCATCGCCTCTCGACCATAGAGCGTGCCGACCGCATCGTTGTTCTGGAGCACGGCCGGGTGATGGAAGTCGGCAAGCACGCCGACCTACTGGCCAGCAACGGACTGTACGCAAACTTGTATCGCATCCAGTTTGCCATGTGAGGCCTTCATCCCGCCATGGCATTTGTGCCGCGCGGCACACCGGCGCGCTAGATAAGCACCACGTCGTACTGCTCCTGGTTATACAGCGTCTCGACTTGCATCGAAATGGGCTTGCCGATGAAGTCCGAGAGCATGGCCAGCGACTGCGACTCTTCTTCGAGGAACAGGTCGATCACTTTTTGCGATCCGAGGATACGAAATTCGCGTGCATCGCCGAATTGGCGTGCCTCACGCAGAATTTCACGCAAAATCTCGTAGCAAACCGTCCGCGCGGTCTTGAGCTCGCCTCGGCTGTTGCAGACCGGGCAAGGTTCGCACAGCACGTGCGCGAGCGACTCGCGCGTGCGCTTGCGGGTCATCTCCACCAATCCGAGCTGGGTGAACTCACTTATCGTCATGCGAGTTCGGTCGCGCGATAGCGCGCGGCGAAATTCGGAAAGCACCGCGTCACGGTGTTCGGGATTTTCCATGTCGATGAAATCGATAACGATGATGCCGCCCAGGTTGCGCAGGCGCAGCTGTCGCGCGATCGTGTGGGCAGCTTCCAGATTCGTCTTGAAGATCGTGTCGTCGAAGTTGCGCTTGCCAACGAAGGCCCCCGTGTTGACATCGATCGTCGTCATCGCCTCGGTTTGGTCGATGACGAGGTACCCCCCGCTTTTCAGATCCACGCGCCTTGCCAGCGCCTTTTCGATCTCGTCATCGATCATATGCAAGTCGAACAGGGGCCGCTCGCCTGTGTAATGCACCAGCTTGGATTGCACACCGGGAACGAACTGTGCGGCAAATGACATCAAAGCGGCAAAATTCTCGCGCGAGTCGATCTGAACCGATTCGGTCTGGTCGGTAACGAGGTCGCGTAACACGCGTTGTGCCAGCGACAGCTCCTGATAGAGCAAAGCCGGCGGCGCCGATTGCGTGCTGTCGAAGCGGATTTGGGTCCAGCGCTTGCGCAGGTACTCGATGTCGTTACTCAGGTCCTCGGCGCTGGCGTCCTCGGCGCTGGTTCGCACGATAAATCCACCCGATTCGTCCGCGGGAACCAGCCGCGTCAACAATTCGCGAAGCAGCGCCCGCTCGGTTTCATCTTCGATGCGCTGCGAAACGCCGATGTGTGACTCCTGCGGCAAGAACACCAAATTGCGTCCCGCCAGGCTGATCTGGGTCGATAGGCGCGCACCTTTGGTGCCGATCGGATCCTTGATGACCTGCACCCTCAGCGCATCGCCCTCGTGCACCATGTGCTCGATGGGCGGCTTTTCGGTGACGTACTGCCGGGTCTCCCAGATATCGGCGACGTGCAAGAACGCGGCGCGCTCCAATCCGATATCAATAAACGCCGATTGCATGCCGGGCAAAACGCGCACAACTCGGCCAACGTAGATGTTGCCGACCATTCCGCGAGTTGCCGTGCGCTCGATGTGCAGCTCCTGCACCACGCCGGCAAGCAGTATTGCGACGCGGGTCTCCTGCGGTGTGATGTTGATCAGGATGTCTTCAGCGGACATGAGGGTAAAACGGCAAATTCCTGCGCCGCTTTGGGCTGCCTGAGCGCTAGAGCAAGCGCACTGCGGCGCGCGAGAGCAGCGCTGCGGTTTCCGAGAGCGGCAGTCCAACGATGCCCGAGTAGCTGCCTTCGATGCGATCAATAAAGATCGCCGCACGCCCCTGGATCGCGTAGCCGCCGGCCTTACCGAACGGTTCACCGCTGGCGCAATAGCGCGCGATTTCGCCTGCATCGAGTGCGCGCAGCGTCACTTTTGACGTTGACAAACTGGTCCAAAGGTTGTTGGTCCGGCCGCCAGGAACCGCGAGCGCAACGGCGGTTAGCACTTCATGCGTGCGCCCCGACAGGCGCTGGAGAAAATTCGCCGCCTGATCGGCGTCTTGCGGTTTGCCCAGGATGTCGCCATCGACGATCACTACCGTATCGGCGCTTAACACCGGGCGTGAGAGCAGCGAGCGGGAGACCAATGCCTGAAGACCTTGCTCGGCCTTCTCGCGCGCAACGCGTACAACAAAGTCCGTTGGCGCCTCCCCGGGCTGCGGCTGTTCGCGGATGTCGGGGCCCCGCGGCGGCGTAACCCGCAGCAACAAGGTCTCAAAGCGCGCGCCGACCTGCCGCAGCAGCTCGCGGCGGCGGGCGCTATGGGAGGCAAGGTAAAAGTCGGCCATGTTTTCGGTTCCGGGATGATTCTAGCTGGACAGCGGTGCGCTTTTAGCCGCGATGATAGGGATGCGCCGACAAGATGCACCAGCCGCGGTAGATCTGCTCGATTAATACTACCCGGGCCAGGGCGTGGGGCAGCGTCATGCTGGAGAGGCGCAGGCACAAGGCCGCTTGCTGTTTAAATCGCGGATCCAGCCCGTCGGCACCACCCAGAACAAAGGCGACGGGGCGTGCCGCCTCGCGCCAGGCCGACAGCGATGCGGCAAATTGCGCGCTAGTCCACTCCCGGCCGAGTTCGTCCATGGCAACCACGAAGGAGCCCGTCGGCAAGACCGCCTGCAGTCGCGCAGCTTCCGCAGCTCGTGTGCGCTCCAGCGCCTGTCCCTTGCGCGGCTCAGCTTTGACCTCGCGCAGCTCGATCTGAAAATCCTTGGGCAGGCGTGCGATAAATTCTTCGACGGCATCCTGCGCCCACGATGGCATGCGCTGACCGACGGCGGCGACGCAGATCTTCATGGTCGAGGACTAACGGCGGTGCGCGGATTTACCGCGCTGTACCCGAGCGGCTTGCACCGGTGTACGCAACTTGACGTGTACCGGCCTCTCGCCCCAGATCTCCTCCAGCGCGTAGTACGCGCGCACCGCTGGCTGCATGATGTGCACGACTACCTCGCCCAAGTCAACGAGCACCCATTCGCCGCTTTCCTCGCCCTCGATGCTGACGACGGTGCCGCCCGCGTGCTTGACCTTCTCCGCAACGTTTGCAGCCAGTGCGCGTGTGTGACGATTGGATGTGCCGCTGGCGAGCACGACGCGGTCAAAAAGGTCCGACAGCCGGGTCGTGTTGAAGACCTGGATGTCTTGCGCCTTTACGTCCTCGAGGGCGTCAACTACTAGCCGCTGCAGTTTTCTATTTTCCATGAGACCGCAAATACAGGCGATGCTCGTCGATGTATGCGAGTACCGCTTCGGGCAAGAACCGCGCTGCCTGCTCTCGCTCGCCCGCCGCCAGCCATCGGCGGATCTGTGTGGCCGAGCAGTCGACCGCTTGCATGGCAAATTCAACAACGCGACCGCAGGCACTTTGCTGTAACTGCTCGGCCGTTGCGCGGTGTCGCTGCACATACTGGCTCATCGCCCCATCTAGCACATTGGCCGATCCGGCGCGCCGCGCATACGCAATGTGAGCCAAACCGATCAATTCCTGCCAGCGGTGCCAGGTCGCGAGCTGGCGCAGCTGATCAAAGCCCAATATCCAAACCAAGGGGCGCTGCGGTCCGCATTCGTCGCGAAACTGTTGCAAGCTCTCGACGGTGTAACTTGGCCCCGGGCGCTCGATTTCGCGCGTATCCAGCTGCCAGTTCGTGCGCCCTTGCAGTGCAAGGGCCAGCATGCGCAACCGTTCGGCGGCCGGCGTAATTGAACCCTTCTGCCAGGGTTGGCCCGCGGGAAGAAAGCGCACCTGGCTCAAGCCGAGGGCCGCTTGGGCATCGGCGGCTAACTGCAAGTGTCCGGCGTGAACCGGGTCAAAAGAGCCGCCCAGCAAGCCCAACGGGGCGCCCGCAGCAACACTCATGCTGCCGATATCCAATCGCGCGGCGGCAGAAAATCGGTCAATAAGCGCGCCTCTTCGGTTCCAGGCGTCGGGCTCCACTCGTAGCTCCAACGCACCGTTGGCGGCAGAGACATCAATATCGACTCGGCCCGTCCGCCCGATTGAAGTCCAAAGAGGGTTCCCCGGTCATAGACCAAGTTAAATTCCACGTAGCGCCCGCGGCGAAGCGCCTGAAAGTCGCGCTCGCGCTTGCCGTAGGCCATCGTGCGGCGACGCTCGACAATTGGCACATAGGCAGTCAGGAAATGATCGCCGACCGATCGCAACAGGGCAAAGCTGCGCTCGGGGTCCAGTTCGTTGAAATCGTCAAAGAAAATTCCCCCGATGCCGCGTGGCTCGCCGCGATGCTTGAGAAAGAAATACTCATCGCACCAGCGTTTGAAGCGGCCGTAATACTCGGTTCCAAATGGCAAGAGCGCGTCGCGACAGCAGCTGTGAAAGTGGCGCGCGTCCTCCTCAAATCCGTAGTAGGGCGTCAGATCCATGCCGCCTCCGAACCACCACGCCGCGCCTTCCCCCTGAGTAGCCTCTAGCGCGCGTGCACGGAAAAAGCGCACGTTCATGTGCACGGTCGGCACGTAGGGATTGCGCGGATGCAGCACCAGCGAGACACCCAAAGCGTCAAAGCCGCAACCTGCGACCTCAGGATGGGCCGCACTTGCCGACGGCGGCAGGCGATCGCCGCTTACCTGGGTAAAACCCACACCGGCGCGCTCAAAGAGCGCGCCTTCTTCCAGTATGCAAGTAGTCCCCGAGCCGCGCAGTTGTGCGCCCTCGGGCCGCTGCCAGTTGCTTGAGGCAAATCGACCTCCGTCAATGCGCTCGAGTTCACGCACGATGCGCTGCTGCAACTGCACGAGGTATGCGCGTATCGGCGCAGTGTCGATGGGGTCGTTCATTGCGCGCGGGTCGCAGAAGCCGCTGCTGTCAATGATCCTGCAGGCAAGGCGTTGGGCACGATCGGCATGAGCTCTTACGGCGAAGCCGGCAAAGCGCGATTGCCGATGTCGGTACGAAATTGTGCGCCATCGATCCGCAGCTGCGCGACCAAATCGTACGCACGCCGGCGAGCCGCCTTCAGATTATCGCCAAGCGCCGTGACGCACAGCACCCGCCCGCCGCTGGTTAGCAGTCGGCCATCGGCGCTGCGGGTGCCCGCATGAAAGATAACAGCGTCTTCGACATCGGGCGGCAGCCCCGTAATCTCATCGCCCTGGCGCGGTTGCTCCGGGTAGCCGTGTGCGGCCAGCACCACGCCCACCGCGGTACGTCGGTCCCACAGAACTTCGCTGCGCTCCAGCCGCCCCTCGATGGCATCTTCTAGCAGCGTAGCCAGATCGGATTTCATGCGCATTAGTATGGGCTGGGTCTCGGGATCCCCCAGCCGACAGTTAAATTCCAGTGTGCGTGGCTGCCCGTCGATGCCAATCATCAGTCCCGCGTACAAAAATCCCGTGTATTCGATTCCTTCAGCTGCCATGCCGGCGATCGTCGGATCGATGATCTCGCGCATGATGCGCGCGTGCACCGCGGGAGTAATTACCGGTGCCGGCGAGTATGCCCCCATGCCGCCGGTGTTGGGACCAAGGTCGCCGTCGAGTAATCGCTTGTGATCTTGCGAGGTGGCCAGTGCAAGCGTGTGCCGGCCATCGCACATTACGATGAAGCTTGCCTCCTCGCCCTGGAGAAAATCCTCAATGACCACACGAGCGCCCGCACCCGCGAGCTTGCCCTCTTCCAACATGAAGGTCACTGCGGCGTGGGCTTGCTCGGCCGTGTGGGCCACGACCACGCCTTTGCCCGCGGCCAATCCGTCGGCCTTGATGACGATCGGTGCACCGCGCTCGCTCACGTAGGCATGCGCCGATGCTGCATCGCTAAACGTCCGGTAGGCTGCCGTCGGAATCGAATGGCGCACCATGAAGGACTTGGCATAGTCTTTGGACCATTCGAGCCGGGCTGCGGCTCGTGTTGGACCGAAAATCCGCAAGCCGGCCGCGCGAAAGGCATCGACGATGCCGGCAGCAAGTGGCGCTTCGGGCCCGATGACGGTAATCTCGATGCGCTCCTTGCGCGCAAACGCAATCAGTTCCTCTTGCGACTGCAAGGCGATATTTCGGAACGCATCGTTTGCCTGCGTGCCGCCGTTGCCCGGCGCTAGGTATACACGCTGCACGCGCGAGGACTGGGCAAGCTTCCAGGCAAGAGCGTGTTCACGGCCACCGGAGCCGACAACCAGGACTTTCATTGCGGCCCGCTTGCTGGCCGCTTAGCTGCGCGGTGTGCGCCAGCGCTTGTCATGTTTCGAGGATTGCCGACGTGTACACGTGCTGCGTGTCGTCGAGATCTTCCAGGGCATCGAGCAGATGACGCATTTTTTCGGCCTCGCCACCGTGCAAAACGATTTCGTTAAGCGGTTTCATCGTCACCTCGGCCACAGCGGGCTTTAGATCTGCGCCTTCCAGGGCCTTGCGCACGGCCTCGAACTCGCCCGGTTCGCAGATCACTTCTATGGAACCGTCCGGATCACTGATGACATCCTGGGCACCGGCGTCGAGCGCCGCCTCCATGACCTTATCTTCGTTGGTTCCGGGTGCAAATACAAAGTGCCCGCAGTGGCGAAACTGAAAGGCAACGGAACCATCGGTTCCCAGGTTGCCGCCGTACTTGCCAAATGCGTGCCGCACCTCCGCGACCGTGCGGGTGCGGTTATCGGTCATCGAGTCGACGATGACGGCAGCGCCCCCGATACCGTAGCCCTCGTAGCGGACTTCGTCGTAATGCGCGCCTTCGAGTTTGCCGCTACCGCGGGCGATTGCCTTGTTAACAGTATCTTTTGGTACGTTGGCTGCGGAGGCTTTATCGAGGGCCAAGCGCAAGCGCGAATTGGAAGTCGGGTCGGAGCCGATGCGCGCGGCGACGGTGATTTCGCGAATGATTTTTGTCCAGACCTGTCCGCGCTTTGCGTCTTGGCGACCCTTACGATATTGAATGTTGGCCCATTTCGAATGCCCGGCCATTGCAGCTGTCCTTGCCCGGTGCGTCCCGGAAACGAGAAACCCTAAGGGGCGGCAATACTAGCATCCGCTTCGCCCAAGAGTGGACGCGCGCAAGTTCGGTAAAGCGGGTCGATCGGCAGGCGCCTAATTGGGTTTTGAGGAGCCATGCACCGATGCCCAGACCCGCCGGTATACGGGTCCCCAGACAGGGTGGCCAATCTCGGCCGCGGAGAGCTGGAAATTCGGATCGGCCGTAAACGCGTCGCGGAAATTTGCCTCGCATTCGCTTAGGCGATTAAAGGCACAGGCAATAAAGGCAAGGTACTTGTGGGCGACCGCGACATCGCGGGCGTCGCGCAAACCTTTGGAGAGGGCCTCATGCAAGGCGTGATCCGCGGCGTCAAAGGCACCGTCGTCATAGCTGCGAAGTCCGTTGGCCAAAGCGCGCTCGGCCGGACGCTGTAATAGCTCGGCCACACTGACGGTCGGCGGCTCCGGCGTTGCGCAGGCGCCTAGGCACGCCGCTAGCAAGGTCAGAAATAATGCGCCGGCCAGGCGCAAGGCAGGCGCCGCGGGTTGGCTGTGCATCATGGAAATTGATGGTCGATTTTGACGGGGTTGGTGCTCTGGATATCGATATCGGTTTGCCACGGCGCAGCGCTTGCATGGCGCACTTCGATATGGTGGTGGCCACCGGGCAGATCGATACGGGTCAGCGGCGGTGCGACACCTGCGGCCTTGCCATCGATAAACACTTCACCCCAAGGCCGAATATCGAAAGACACCGGCGCATTGATCGACGCAAGAGCGTCGGCTTGCGCCTGGCTGGCGGCGCTTGTGGCCGGCGAGCCCGTTGTAGAGACCTCAGTGCTTTCGCGATGATGCACGTTGCCCAGCAAAACTCCCAGGAAGATGCCAACAGAGAACAATGCACCTGTGGCAAACAGTGCCAGCCGATTGCGCAAGGCCCATGGTCGCAAGCGCTCGAGCAATGCATGCCAGTCGGGGCCCATGGGGTCAGATAGCGCCTGGGCCGCGCTCGGTGGCGGGGCCTTCTTGGGGTGGGACTTGGCGGGCGCCTCAGGAGCGGCAGCAACGGCAGGGGCCGCAGCCGCCGGGGCCGGCAAGTTGATGTCAAGCGTCGGTGCGGATTCGCGCAGAGTTGCTGCGCTTTCAGACGGTGAGAGCGTCGCAACGTGCACGGGGGCGCGTTGCGGCGGCGCAGCAAGCGGGATTCCCAGCGTTGCAGGGGAAACATTGTCGGTGCGCTCGTTCCAGATAAACGATGTCAAGGCATCGCGCAAGGCGCCCGCGGTCTTTGGTCCGCTGCCTGATCCGACAGCCAGTGCTTTATCAACGATGCGTGCCAGAACGTGCGGTGTGTCGGGTCGCGCCGCCAGGGTTGGCGAAGCGCCATTTTGCGCCGATCCGTTGCCGCTGCTGCCGCGCGCATCAGGTGCGCGCCCGACCAGCATCATGTACAGAAGTTCGCCGATTGCCCGAATGTCGCGCTGACGCGTTTGTTCGGTAATTTCATTTTGAAAAAACGGCAGCAAGCGCGCTGTTCCTGCCAGCGCCTCGTCGCCCGTAGCCCCGTCGTCGACCCATCCGCCAAAACCCGAGACCTTGGGCGAGCCATCCCCGAGTAAATATACGTGCTGTGGGCCCAGGTGCCCGTGCGCCACGCCGTTGCTGTGCGCGCACTCCAGGGCGTCGGCGATTCGGGCGGCGATGCTTGCACATTGGACAAACGCGGGCCGAAGGCCGCCGGCAATGAGTTCATGCAAGGGTCTGCCGTTTATCCGCTCGATGACTAAGAAACCGAAGGCGTGACTCAAGCCCGCATCGAAGACCGTAACGATGTGCGGGTGCTGCAGTCGGCCAGCGGCCTGCGCCTGTCGCACAAAGGCCTGCTCGACGCGCCGGCGCTCTTCCGAAGACAGTTTTGGGCCGGCCGGCAGCAGCTCGACGGCCTTGATTACCAGATGCCGATTCATCACTGGGTCGACTGCCGCGTACGAGACGCTATGACGCTCGCGGCGCAACTCACGCAAAATTGAGTAGCGGCCAATGACCCGGGTTTTAGGAGGAAGCGCTTCAGTCATGTTTTGCCGTGGCGGATCGGCAGCCGGCGCCATTTTGCGCGAAGTGGACGCGGCTTGCATCGCGGCACTCAAAACCGGTGTTGCAAGACCAGCGTCTTGCCCGTCTCGGTCTCGATTTGGACCGTGTACGCGGGAAAACTGGCGTTGCGTACTTCAACGGAATGCTTGCCCGGGGCAAGCTCGATACGGTTCAAAGGAGGCGACACTCCCACGCTGCTACCGTCCAGGAAAACCTCTCCCCAAGGCGCGATAGCAAGCGACAAGACGCTGGGAGCCGGTGGCGGCGCGGCCACGGTCGGCGCAGGGGCAACGCTGAAACGTGTGCGCGCCAGATTTGAGGCTCGACGGGTCTCCTTTGCCGGCTCGGGCGGTGTCGTTACGACAGGCGCTGGTGTTGGCTCCGCTTTGACGGGAACGGGGGTCACGACCGGCGGTGCCATCTGGGCCGCGGGCGCGCTCGCGTCGGCAGCGTCGGCTGATACCTCCTCGACTCGATGGCTCCAATACCAGATCACAAAGGTGAGCGTCAGTCCGACGATCGCTAGGCCCGTGGCAACGATCGCTCCCGGGCCCGGCAGGTGCCAGTGCGAAAGAGGAACCACTTTGGCCGCGGATTCGCCTGCCGATGGCGTTGTCGACGGTGGGACCGGGCGCCCAGCAAAGGCCGCCAGATCATTGCGAAGTTGCCCGGCGGTCTGGTATCGATGCGCGGGGTCCTTGGCCAGTGCGCGAAAAATGATCTCGCCCAAGGCCGGAGGAATACCCGGGCGCACGCTGGACAAGGTCGGCGGGTCGGTCTTGACGACCATCCGAAGCGTCTCGTCAACGTCGGCGCCGTCGAAGGCGCGTTGACCGGTGACGAGCTCGTAGAGTATCGCGCCGATCGAGAACACATCACTGCGTGCGTCCAGGGCGCGGCCAAGGGCCTGTTCCGGCGACATGTAGTTG
>CAZSOI010000530.1:0-10102 GCA_964608115.1 uncultured Burkholderiaceae bacterium
AAGAACTTGATATTCTGACCCATGGCTCGTCTCCGGAAGGTCTGCGGTTGGCCCATCCATCCGCATGTGGCTCGGCACACCTCGGTGCGCAACCCACGTTGACGGAGACGAGCCTCCTAGCATGCGGCCATTCTGTCTAGATGCTTCTCGCGTATGCGAAAAACGTGCAGGATGATCTAACGGAGGACCAATTAAAGACCTTGCGTGCTCTCGTTCGACCGGAGTTTGGCTAATGAAGCGCAAGCTGTTTGAGGAACTAACTCGGAGCGTGAACCAGGCAGGTGCGATCACCCGTGGCGAGCGTAAGCCCGCGCGCCGGTGCGCATTTACTCCGTCGCGGGTATTGGCGGTTCGCCAGAAAGCTGATCTTTCGCAGGCGCAGTTTGCGCGCCTTCTGAATGTCAGCGTAAGGACTTTGCAAAACTGGGAACAAGCACGGCGCGAACCGACAGGTCCGGCCAAAGCCTTGCTGAGGATCGTTGAAAGGGAACCGAAGGTCGCGCTGCGCGCCGCAAAGCGATATTACTAATTTGGGCTTTGGCGAACGTAGGGGCCCGAATCACGTGCTAGGCGCGTTCCTCTCCACTCGCGTGTTTTCGCATCGCGTTTTCGCCGCCGTCGTGTTGCATAAACGTCGCAGGTTGAGGCGAGCCATTGACCTCCTGGGAAAGATGGACCCCCTCATGCCGACGGCTCGATCACTTGGCCGGTCATCGAACCCTCAACAGCACGAACGTAGGCTTGCGCAACGATCGATGCAAGCAGTCCCGCCTTCGGGTCCATGCCGAGTTTGGTCAAGGTTTCCGAGACCCAAGGCGGGCTCACCACGTTGACGCGGATGCCGCGCGGGGCCTCCAAGGCTGCCGCGCGCACAAACGCCTCCACTGCAGCATTCACCAGGCTGATGGCGCTGCCGCCAGGTGCGGGAAGGCGACTCAAAATGCCGCTCGTGACGACGATGACGCCGCCATCGCGCAAACGCCGTAAACCCTCACGCACGAGGTTTACCTGCCCCATGAGTTTGTTGTGCAAGGAAAACGCGAAGTCCTCATCATCCAACTGTGCTAGTGGCTTGAACCGCGCCGCACCTGAGGCGCTGATGACGCCGTCGACCGGCCCGAGCGCCTCGAACAGCATGCGTATGGACGTGGCCGAGGAAATGTCCACGCGCACTGGTTCGGTATGACGCGTGACGGCGACAATCTCGTGGCGCTGCGACAGTGCCGAGGCTACCGCTTGGCCAATGGTGCCACTAGCACCGATGAGCACTAGCTTCAAGTCGATTCCAATACGATCGCGTTTTTGAGCGGATCTGAACTTCGGCCGACGTTGCACTTTTCACCGTGCGACGCTAAAGCGTAGGTGGTTTACAGCATTTCCGCAATCCGCCGCTTCGCTGCCATTGTCCCTTGTCACCCATAGCGGCCGTGTTACGGCAAACCTGACCCTCTCCGGTCTCTTGACGACATCAAAACCGGACCTGCCGTTCGAGCAGAACGGATGACGCATTCGAACCGCCGCCGGGCATGGCTGCCGGCCGACTCGAAACGAGGGTACAGGGTCAGTCGCGCCGCGAAAGCAGGCGCAGCAGGCTCAGGAACAGATTCAGGATGTCCAGGTACAGGCGCATCGTGGCGATGATGTAATTTGTTTCACCGCCGTGGATGATGTCGGACGTGTCGTACAGGATGTAGCCGCAGAACAGCAGCGCGCTGACGCCGGCGATCGCCATCTGGAAAGCCTGCGATGGCACGAAGATCCCGATCAAGCTGGCGACCACGACCACGATGAGGCCGACGAACAGCATGCCGCGCATCGCACTGAAGTCTCTGCGCGTAGTGTGCACGTACGCCGACAGCGAGACGAATGCAAGCGCCGTCAAGCCCGAGGCCTCGGCAACCGTCGCGCTGCCTTGTGGAGTATGCAGGTAAAAGCTAATGACCGGTCCCAGGCTCAGGCCTTCTAGGGAGGCGAAGCCCACTAGCGCAAGCACGCCCAGCGCGGAGTTGCGCAAACCCATAGTGACGAACAGCAGTACGAAGCTGCCGATGATGCTGCCCAGATATGCCCAGGGCGACAGATGGACGTCTTGCGTGAGCCACGTGATTCCAGCCGTCAGCAGCAAGGTGCCGGACAACAGCGTGTAAGTGTTCTTCAGAACGCGCGATTCGGCTGAAGTAGCTTGAACACGCTGCGCGATGGTGTCGAACATTTCTTGGTTCCTCTCGATGTCTACCAAGCCGCGATTGGCGGCCCAACAGAAACGCATTATAAATCAATAGCTTGACATGGCGCCATCGGCAACGTCCGACGGGCCACCGCTCGACGCTAGCGAGCATAGATGGGGGCGATATGCGCCAGGCGCAAGCATTGCGACGAGGCAATCCAGCCAGCATCGCTTTAGCGGGTTGTTTGGTCGCGCTGTCCGGTGTGGGGCCCGTTGCTGAGGCAAGTAGCGCTCGGAAGCGAACGACTTTGGTCGGCTCGAGCTAGCGGCCGTCGGAAGACGTCCATTCTGGAGCAAACGAGGCTACATCGCCCGTGCAAGTCACGAGCGCCGCACCATAGCCCGAATCGCAGGCCTACTGGTCTTTCGTGCGCACCTTCGCGCGCCTTGAGCTTGGCGATCGCAGGAAAGTCGGGTTCGACGGCATTCAAGTAGCCAACACCCGGATGCAGATACCCGCAGAAGAAATCGGCCGACTTCACGGCTGAGGCGCGAAGAGCTGCAGATGCTCGACAACCGGCCCGAGAGGCAGGGACATGTAGGTGTGCAATGGATTGGACTCCGGAGAAGTAATCTTCAGCCCTAGGCCGACCACTTAGCTCCCACAGCGGGGCTTAGCAAACTAGCACCTCTGGAAACGCGCACCTATAGCAGACGCGCCCTAGCCGGCGATTTGGCGCGGAGCGGGGTGAAGTAGGAAAGGGCGAGTGCCGTTCAAGCCTTTTCGTCGCATGCCGTCTCAGATTATCGCTGTCAGTGGCGCTGAGATTAACGGGTCAGGTGATGGGCCGCAGGCGCAAATGACACAGTTTCAGAGGGAAACATGCGGAGTCTGTCTCCGCCAGAAACTTTTCTGATGATATTTTCGCAGTCAGTCGGCTACGTCAATTCTTACTGCGCGAGAAAGACTCTTTGGCGAGCACGGCGACGGGCTCGTGCGAAGGCAGTAACAACGGCTGAAAAAGGGGCCAAGTAATCCTTCGATCGGAGACAGTCGGCGGCAGCCGGTCGGTTGGTTCTGAAATTGCATAACGCGGATTTGGTTGCTTCGAACCGGCTGCGCGGCTGGCTGCCGGTAAATGGCGAACGCGTGCCACAGGCTGCGCGGTGTAACGAACTTCTGCAGACCGGTAACTGCCCCGCGCTTAAATGCGCGCCGCTGCACGGTGGGCGTGCACTCTGGTGGAGCGAGGCTCAGGCCGCCTACTTCGCAGCGGGCAGGCACCTTTCGCTGAATATTCGATCGTGTGAGATGCCGGCGCGGCCGGCGTGTCCGATGACGGCATCAACAAGAGCTGGGGGGCCGCAAACGTAGACGTCGGGGTGCGTCGAACAGGTCGCGAGGCTATCGGCGAAGGCATCGGCTGGCGTGCCTTTGAAGCCGCTCCATTGTGGCGACGGTCTCCAGACGCATACTGTGACAGCAAGGCCGGGCAGTGCGGCCGCAATCTGCGCGATGCGTTGCCTGCCGAAAAGTTCCTCTTCCGAATTGACGCCGAAGAACAAGTGGCAGGGGCGCGGATCGGCGAACTCCACCATGTGGCCGAGCATTGAAAGCACGGGAGCCAGGCCTGTGCCGCCGGCGACGAACCAACGCGGTGCCTGGCTCGCATCGTCGGCGGTGAAGGTGCCTTCCGGACCGCGCACGCCGATACGGTCTCCGACGCGCGCGCCTTGCGTCAAGAACTGCGAAAAGGCACCGCCCGGTTGAAGACGGATTAGGAATTCGAGGTGACCGTCCCAATTCGGCGTGTTGGCGATGGAGTATGCGCGGCTCGTGTCCGTACCCGGTATATAGAGCTCGACGAACTGTCCGGGCACGAAATCGGCCCCTGAACCCCAAGTCGGATCGTCCTCGTATTTCAGCGCCAGTCGCATCGTGCGTGCTGCTAGAGGCTCCAGGGCAACGATGCTCGCGAAGCGCCGCGGTATCGGCACGGAGCCTACGGCGTCTTGGTCGAAAGCGCCTCGCAACCGCAGGTCTCCGCGCGCGCGCGCGCGGCACAGAAGAATGCCGCCCGCGTCGCGCTCGGTCTTTGGCAGCGCCGCTTCAGAAAACGTATCCATTACCACCGCGTCGCTTTCGCTGGTGACGTGGCAGCTGCCGCAGCAGCCGACGCGGCAGACCGAGGGCAGGTAATGTCCTGCTCTTGCAGCGGCGTCGAGCAGCGTTTCACCGGGTTCGGCTGCAAAGCGAAATTGCGCGCCATCGCGCGTGATAAGGTCGATCTGATACATCGTGTTGGTTTCTCACGAAAAAGCGGCGGCGTGACCCGAGGGTCCCACCGCCGCAGGCTCTGCGGCCGATCGATCCGGCATGTCTAGTCGGAGCGCTCGGCCCCCACGGCTCAAGCTGCTCGCGCTAGCGATGCGGCAACGTCCCGCTTTGCATCACCGATCGGTGCGACCCCGAACTTCTGGACGAGCACGTCAATGAGTGGTGGCGTGAGGAACGCCGGCAGCGTAGGCCCTAACCGGATGTTGCGTACTCCCAACGCGAGCAACGTCAGCAACACCGCTGCAGCCTTCTGCTCGAACCAAGAAACGACCAGCGACAGCGGGAGATCGTTGACTCCGACTCCAAAGGCTTCTGCAAGTTTGGTGGCGATAACCAGCGCGGAGTACGTGTCGTTGCACTGCCCGATATCCAGCAATCGGGGAAGCCCGGCAACGGTGCCGAAGTCCTTCTTGTTGAAGCGATACTTGCCACAACCCAGCGTCAGGACCACCGTGTCTTTTGGCGTGGCCTCGGCGAACTCGCTGTAGTAGTTGCGACCCGGCGCGGCACCGTCGCAGCCCCCGATGAGGAAAAAGTGGCGGATCGCCCCAGACTTGACCGCATCGATGACGGTACCCGCAACCCCAAGTACCGTGTCGCGGCCAAAGCCGACCGTTATCGTTTCCTCCGGCGCGTCCGCTGCAAAGCCAGGCATCGCGTTTGCCGCTTGGATGAGCGTTGCGAAATCGTGATCGCGAATATGGCGGATTCCAGGCCAACCAACCGGTCCAGTCGTGAACAGGCGGTTGCGATAGCGCGGGTTCGGTTCGATAAGGCAGTTCGATGTCATCAAGATCGGGCCGGGAAACTCCGCGAACTCTCGCTGTTGATCTTGCCACGCCCCGCCGTAGTTGCCGACCAGATGAGGATATGCCTTCAAGGCGGGGTAGGCGTGGGCGGGCAGCACCTCGCCATGCGTGTAGACGTTGATGCCTGTGCCCTGTGTCGCCTCGAGCAGAGCTTTCAGGTCGGTAAGGTCATGCCCCGAGACGACGATGGCCTTGCCCTTGACGGCGGTCGTACGCACCTTTGTTGGCTCGGGCGTGCCGAAGCGACCCGTGTGACCGGCGTCTAGCGCCTGCATAGTGGTGAAGTTCGCGCGACCAACGGCCAACGCAGTCTCAAGCAGCTTGTTGATGTCCGTCGGGTCTGAGGCAAGAAAATCCAGGGTCTTCTCGATACTTTCGTAGACCTCTGGCGGCTCCTGGCCGAGCAACTGCGCGTGGTGCGCATACGCGCACACCCCCTTGAGTCCATAGAGCACCAGGGCTCGCAGTCCGATAACTTCGGGACCGACCTGTCCGGCGCCCCGATTCACCGCGGCCTCCGGCGCCTGTGTCAAGATGCCAGACATTGTTGCCGCTGGCACAAAGCGCGCGGCACCGGCAGGCTGCTCCGCTTGCTGCCCCTTTGTCGCCGCTGCCTTCGTATACGCGGCGGCCACACGGTCGCGCACCTGTGCCGCCTCCTTGATCAGCTCGACGAAGCGGGCGGCGTCGAAATTCACGTTGGTAAGCGTCGTGAAAAGGGCATAGAGCACGAAGCGGTCGGCCTCGACGTCGATCACCCCCACGGACCTCGCGCGCGCTAAGTATTGTCCGATTCCCTTGCATAGATGCACCAGCACGTCTTGCAGGTCGGCCGTGGCGGCATCCTTGCCGCAGGTTCCCTTGGCACCACCGCAACCGACGTAGGCATCTGTGCGGTTCGTTTGTTCGCATTGATAACAAAACACTGTCTCTCCTCCTTGGCTGAAGATGTATCAATACCGCGATTTCAGTGGCGAAGCACGAAAGCGCGCGAGCGGATAAAACAAGTATTTACCATACCAGAATAAGACACAAAAGCTCAGGAGCGATGTCTACCTAATTTGCGCGCGCGCAGGCTTCGAGTGCACCTTGCCAGAAGTTTGTGCCGAGGTGCTGCACTGCAAATAGCCCGCCGGGATCTGCGGGACCATTGAGTCGAAACGAAATTTCCCCAGGAGGCTGCGCGCAGCGTTCGAGTTCCCGCAAAACAAGAATCATTTCTAGTGACCGTGGGCGGCAAGCTTGCGTGCGCGCTGGCGAATTCCACGTCTCGCCTTGTCGTAGCTATCTTTCGAACAGCGCGCGATTCGCCCGCAACGTTCGTTTTATCTTGGTGCGAGCTCACCGTAAAAGTAGGAAGCGGTTACTCCCCCGTCCATGAGAAAGTCACTGCCAGTAATAAAACCACCGTCCGGACCCATAAGTAGCGCACCGACCGTCCCGACTTCATCCGGTGTGCCGCCGCGCCCAGCGGGGCACAACTCAATCATGCGCCGGTACCCTTCGCCGCGAGGCCCGTTGAGTTCGTCCCGAGCTAACGGCGTGAAGATGATGCCCGGGCTGATGGTGTTGAGCCGGGCGCCGCGCTTGCCCCAACGGACGGCCTCGGCCTTTACCCGCAGCGAGTTGCCTCGCTTTGACAGCTGGTATGCGTGGAGCGAATCCTTCACCTTGTCCGGTTGCAGCAGCGGGAGCGTCAGCAATTGGTCCACTGGGGTCGTTGCTAGGGCCGCATCCTGTTCGGCCGTCAGTGCACCAAGCCGGTGTCCCGACTGCGAGGCGATGACAACACCAGAGCCTCCGCGGGCGATGACATTTCCGAATTCCTCGAGCACCAGTGCCGTCCCATACAAGTCAACGGCAAAGATCGTCGCCGGCGACGCCTGGGAGGGCGAGACCCCGGCGGCATGGATCACGCCGGTAACTTCACCCGTGGCGATTGCAGTTCGCACGAGCTCGTGAACAGACTTGCGGGAGGAAACGTCGACCATCGCAGTGCTCAGGTCAAAGCCCGCGTTTGTCATGACTTCCGCGGCAGCATCGGCATGCTCTCTTCGAAGATCTGCGAGCAGAACCTTCTTGCCGGCGCTGACACGCCGAGCGATGGCCTGGCCTATCGAACCGGCCCCAATGACGACGATGACGCTGTTCATGGCGATCTCCCCTTATCGGTATCCTTCAAATCAGTCGGTTCCAACGTCGGATTTCAATGACGCGAGGTCGATAACAAAGCGATGCTTGACATCGCTCTTGAGCATTTTCTCGAACGCTTCACGTATATGCCGAATGCGGATCACCTCCATGTTGGAATTGATGCGCTGCTTGCCGTAGAAATTGAGCAGTTCCTGCCTCTCGGCAATCCCACCAATCAAAGAATCTGCGACTGCTTTTCGTTTTCATACGAACGGCCATGGTTCGAACGCTGACTTGAGAGGCCCCGAGAAATCGACCAGGACGATCGTGCCGCTGGAAGCTAACGTCGGCGAATATTTTCTTTGCGCGCGCTCACGGCCGAGCCACCGTGCCGAAGGTTGGGACAAACCGTCATTTGCATAGTTCGGTTCTTACCGCCGAGGGAGGCTTCTGGACGCGCGGTGCCAAGGCCTAGGTGCTTCGCAGTATTTCTGTTTGCAATCGACCGCACTGCAGCCATCTTGCTCATTGCCGTTCGCGACCGAATTGCAGTAAACGCAGCAGGCGACATTTTCAAAGGTCCGCTGTGCGACTGCGCATGGGCGCGCGAGATCCTAATCAGGGTCTTCACCTGATCGTCACCCACTGCGATTATCTGAGTTTCGCTCACGATGGAAAGTCATTCCTTCTTCGGCGTCCTCAAATTTGATGGACAGGGATCGGTATTTCCGATTCCATTGTTTGAGAAAGTCATCCGAGTCCTTCATGAAGTCGAGCCAAAACTGAGGCGATATGGATGCCCCCACTCGGAGGACTCCGTTTTCAATTTGCCCTCGGTAATGGACCACATCCCATTGCCAACCGCCCCAACGATGGTTAATCGAAGCAACTGACAGCACGACATTGCCGTCGGAGGTGACAGCGCGGACGGAAATGACGGTGCGACCTTGAAATCGAGTGGGCAATCCGGTCACTAGCTCTGCAATCCACGCACCGGAAAATCGTGCAAACTCCTGTGGAACATTTGGCGAAGGCGACTCGATATCCGACCTTGGCCAGGCGTCACGAATAGCCTCCGGAACCGCGTCCCACGAATTGGATGGAAGATTCGTAGCATTGCAACCTAGCACTAGGAATGCCACGGACGGGATCGCCTGGCGCCAAAGGGCGGAGAGTGCGGAGGTCATCCCTCGCACCGAGGGAAATCGGCTCCGGGCAATTTTCGCAAGTCGGCGAAAGTTGATATCAGTTCCTCTTGCAAGTGGGCATTTACGGTTTCGCATAATCCGAACCCAGAGTGAACGTGAGGCCTAGGAAGCACTGTTCGCGCACCGCGCGCCGAGGCAGGCCGCTCTGCGCAGAGTGATCGGCTGCCAAGGGCGAAACGGGCGCCCTATAACCCGGTGCTGAAAAGAATGTTCCATGTTCGACGCGAAACCGACGCTGACACTCACAATGCGATCGAACGGTTGCCGCTCCCGACGCAACCAGATCTGCGATATGGCATTAGGTCAATTGGCGCGACCCCCAACCAAGGGACGCTAGTGCGTTTGGTGATCATGGCCGAGCATCGCCGTATGAATGCCACGCCCAACCCTGATAGTGCTCCTGGGCATGATACGAATCGTCGAGTATTGCAAGCATCGATGGCATCAGCGGCCCGTAATCTGATGTACGCAAGCCGATGATGAGCTTTGCGAGATGAGACTCGTGCAGACCCTCATAAGCCGTGGCCAATAAATTGCCGCTCGTGTCTTGCAGTTTCTCGCTCTTGCGCGCGACGCTGTCACCGTCCTCCGGACGGCTGAGCCCGTAAAGCATCAATGTGAGCCGCGGCAACGATGACAGAAGCATCCTGCGCTGATCAGCGCTCGCCCGCAGCAGCTTGCGCGATATGTCCGCGTTCACCATCAGACCGCTCGGTTCGGCGAGGGCTCGCACGGCGCGGTAGGTATCCACAAGGTCTGGCAGAAACCTGAAATCGTCAGCGCCCCTGTTCTCGGCTCGTTGCTGGGGTTCGATGTCCAGGTGAATTCCATCGAAGCGATCTTCCCGGTCGTGCTGCTGATTGAATTGAAGCACCGCCTGAACACGCTGTAGCAACTTCTCACGATGCTCGCCGGGCTCATCAGCGTTCTCGCTTGAAAGTAGTGCCTCGACCCGCACCTTCGCGCGATGCAGAAGCCCGATGAGCTGCGCGAACTGCATCCGCAAACGTGGCGCGCCCTCCGCCGTCACGGAGATATAAACCTCGTTAATGCCTTGGGAGCTACAGAAGTCGCGCAGCGACGCAGCGCGGCTTGCTTCGTCAACTATGCTGGGGCCCTTCCAAACCCAGAGTCCATGGACTGGCTCGTCTACGGCCTGTGCGAGCGACATGCAGGGTAGAGCCAGGAGCGATATCACGAGGGCGTGTCCGGCGATACGCAGCCTCGTGGCCAGTGGACTCAAGTGCGTGTTCAAAATCTCACGTGTGCAGCGCAAAGGCACCAATCTTAGAGAGACGCTTCGTCTGCGTCACGCGCCAAGGCGATGCCGAAACATTTGAATCCGTTAGTGAATGAGGCGGACGACCCTAAGCCATCTTTCCGCGCTATCGAAAACCGGACGTCGCCGAATCGAAGCCTGAAGCGTTCAGCGTTCGCTGTCATCACC
>CAZSOI010000531.1:0-13972 GCA_964608115.1 uncultured Burkholderiaceae bacterium
AGGCTCATACAACCCACAGGATTGAAAGTGCTATGGCATTATACACTCCATGGGCTAGAAAAACTGAAGGAAGTGAATTCGTCTTCTCGTAGACATAGGCGAAGATCAGCTCGCCCTCGCGTCCGGCGTCGCAGGCGTTTATCAGTGCGCCCACGTCCTTGCGCCGGATGAGCTTGGTGAGAAGCTTCAGCCGTGGCTCCGAGCGCTCGATAGGCCGCAAAACGAACTGGGGCGGGATCACTGGCAAATGGGCAAAGCTCCATTTGCCGCGCTTAACCTCATATTGCTCGGGCTCGTGCAGCTCCAGCAGATGGCCGACGGCCGAAGTTAGTACGTACGAGTCGCCTTCAAAATAGTCTTGGTGCTTTTCGAATCCGCCCAGCGAACGAGCAATATCGGCAGCGACCGACGGCTTTTCGGCGATTATTAAGGTCTTCTTGCTCATCGATTTCCGACCGACTACTGACAAATTGACCAGCGCCGTCACGCGGCGCTGACAATCCTCGTCAACGCAAGGCCCCGGCGGGGGTTGCGCAAAGTCGACTCCCTTTTTTCAGGATAACAACGAAATGAAAACGTTGCACGCCAAGAGCGAGCAGAAGGATCGCGCCCGGCGTAAGGCGAGCGGATCAATGCATCGCGCGTGGGTCAGGGTCGTTGTCGAGCAGTTCCTCGAGAAGCAGGAAGTCGACGTCAGCCGAATGGCTCCAAAGCACCATGAGAACAATGATCTTCATCGTCGCAACGGAAATCGCTGGATCATTGATCGCCAGCGCCCGCTCGATGACGATTTCTCGCTGGCTTGGCGATATTTGGGCAGCCGAATCTAAGTACATCAAAAATCCCACCGCCGCCGCACCCAGCTTCTCTGTCTCGGCTTGTGAATAGATTCGGGGACTGCGACTGTGGTCGAGTGCCTTTGAATCGGCATTCTGCACGATGCGTGCCAGACCCTGCAGCCAGGCGAGCGCCTCGCGAATTTCCTCGTCGTCAAATCCCGCGTCGGCTAAGGTGCGGCCGAGGGCCGTAGCGTCGCGACAGGCCTCGAACGCGCGGTAGTTCTCGTACAAATAGACGAGGACATCAAACATGTATGCAGGCACTGTAATGCCCCTGGCCGCAACTTGCAATCGGTTGCGTCTGTGCGCCGCCTTGCCCTCCCCGGGATACCGCCCCAGGCGCGAAAATGCCACACGGTCAAAATCACGCGCACCAAGGGCAAGCGGCGCGAGGAACCGAGCACGGTACTTGACCGTGCCGATGCGCGAATTTCCTGTGGGCTCCGAGCCCTGTGGCGCCTTGCTTCGCAGCCGCCGCTCTAGCGACCCGCGGAACCCACAACCGGTCTGGCTTGCGCGGCGACGGGCTTGCCATCGGGCTGCGCGAAGCGATCGCCGACCGCGACCGGCCCACTGGCCGACACCATCAGCGCGTAGGAGATGCCGTCAAAGAGGCGAAAGACGAACAAATTGCCAATGGTCTCGTCGGGGAGTTTGACTTTCTCGTGTCCCGATTGGGTGCGGTCGTCAATGGTGTCGCCGTTATGAAGCACGGATAGGACGGTGCCGATTTCCAAACCGTCGTTGCGGCCGCGATTGAGCGTCACCACGCTGCCTGTGCCAACGGATGCCTCGCCCCCATAGACAGAAACGATGCGCCCCTCGACGTCCTTCTCGGGACGATGCGGTACGTAATTGATAAGCTCCTGGTGCCCAATGGGTACCAGACGGTCGCCCACCCCAATTTCTTGTTTGCTCTCGACGATCAATAAAGTCGTCACCTCTCCGCGCTTGGTCACGCGGGCAGTGCCAAGGTACAGCGCGTCGTAGGCGATGGGCGAATTGCGATCAATATCGTCGGGATCAAACAGCGGTTCGGCCGGGCGAAACACGTGATAAGTCTGCACGGCATCGTTGCCGATGCCGCGTGCGTACGCGGTATCGCCGGCACCGAGAAAGACACGGTCCTCCGGGGTTGCAACGATGCGCGGAAAACTGTCCAGCTCGGCGGCAGCGACAACGATCGGCTGCGACAAAAAGGGCTCGATCAGATTGTTCGGAATGCTGGGGATCGCCGCGGCTGCCTCAGCACCCAGATC
This sequence comes from uncultured Burkholderiaceae bacterium, assembly GCA_964608115.1. Taxonomy (GTDB): domain Bacteria; phylum Pseudomonadota; class Gammaproteobacteria; order Burkholderiales; family Burkholderiaceae_F; genus GJ-E10. Next base: position 2,099 of record CAZSOI010000531.1, read on the forward strand.
GCGCGCACGCGGGCTTAATTTCTCGGTGGGAACGGGCGGCGCAGCCGGCGGGGGCGGAGGTGGTGGCGGCGGCGCAGCCTCTGGCGCAGCAGGCTCTTTGCCGGCGGGCGCACCGCCCGCAAGAACGAGCTGCGCCCGTCCATCGGCGGTCTTTACCAGCACCAAGGTCTGCCCTGGGTAGATCAGGTGCGGATTGCGGATCTGCGCGTGGTTCATACCCCATAACTCGGGCCAGCGCCACGGTGACTTCAGGAACAGCGTGGAAATCGACCATAGCGTGTCGCCGCGCTTGATCGTGTAACTGGCCGGCGCTCCCGGCGCAAGGTCGGAGATCGGCACACCTCGACTGGCGACTTTTTCCGCTGTTTCACGCTGCTCGGGAGTAATCGGGTAACGCTCCCCGGCGGCCGCGCTGGCCGCTTGGCAAGCGGTGCCGACACACCAGCCGATGAGCGCCCCGAGCAGCAGGTTTTTCGCCGTCGGACGCCAAGGGCGGATTAAGCGCACGCATACACTGGCAGCGGCAAGAACGCTAGACTCGCGTGCGCCACCGGCGCCGCTAAGCGTGCGTTGCGAGGTAGTTGCGAGATACGCGCAGGGAATTGTCATGTTTGCTAGGGCCTTCATTGAAATGCTCCACAGCGCGAGCGCAGTTCGCACCAACGTTATGCGCAGTGGACTCAGAGTCGAAATTTTCCACCGAATATTGCTTGGTCGCAACGAGTCTTTACGGACGGTTCGATCACGGTACTGGGTTATTCCCCCGGAATTCGATCGTTTAGCGCGTCTGATATGGCCGTACGCACAATAATCGAATACCCAGATCCGCGCCTGCACCGTGTTGCCGAGCCGGTGACGGCCTTCGATGAAGGTCTGCGGCAACTCGTTCAGGACATGGGCGAGACGATGTACGCGTTCGCGGGGGTTGGGCTCGCCGCTATTCAGGTCGACGTGGGTCAACGGGTGATTGTCATGGACCTTTCGGAGGCAAAGAACGAGTTGCGCGTTTTCGTTAATCCGACAGTGCTCTGGAGCTCGCCCGAGCTAGCAACGTGCGAGGAGGGCTGCCTGTCGGTGCCGGGAGTGTTTGAACCAGTGCAACGCCCAGCGCAGGTTCGTGTGCGCGCGCAGGACGTCCAGGGTGCGGCCTTTGAGCTCGACTGCTCAGGAACACTGGCGGTTTGCGTACAACACGAAATCGATCATCTCAATGGCAAGGTATTTGTCGAGCGCCTGTCGCTGTTAAAACAGGCGCGGGTTCGCGCAAAGTTGCGCAAGCAGCGCGCGCGGCGCTGAGCTGACAGCAGCACTCACGTTCATGCGCATCGCTTTTGCCGGCACTCCGGGTTTTGCCGCAACTGCTTTGCAAGCACTGCTTGCCGCCGGTTACGAGGTCTGTTTCGTGCTATCCCAGCCCGACCGTCCCGCCGGGCGAGGCCAGCAATTGCAAGTGTCCCCGGTCAAACGCTTGGCACTGGAGCGCGCAATTGCCGTGATGACGCCTTCGAGTCTTCGCATCGAGCGCGGGGGGCAAGAGGCCGAGCAGGCGTTGGCAGGACTGCGCGCGGCGCAAGCCGATGTCTTAGTGGTCGCAGCCTATGGTCTTTTGCTGCCCGAGCAAGTGTTGCAATTGCCGCGTGGACTTGCGCTACCCAGCGGCTCGGTTGGAGCTATCAATATCCACGCATCGCTGTTGCCTCGATGGCGCGGGGCGGCGCCCGTGGTGCGCGCAATCGAGGCGGGGGACCGGCAAACCGGCATCACCATCATGCAGATGGATGCCGGGCTCGATACGGGTCCGATTTTGCTGATGGAATCTGTCGACATCGATCCGGAGGAAACGGCGGGCCAACTTTCCGAGCGCCTCGCGCTGCTTGGCGCGCGTTTGATCGTCACGGCGCTCTCGCAGATCGCGCAGGGCCGGCTGCAATCGCACGCGCAGCCGTCCGAGGGCATCGTTTACGCCCGAAAAATCGAAAAGCGCGAAGCGTGGATTGATTGGCGCGAGCCGGCCGAGCGCCTCGCGGCGCGCATACGCGCCTTTGATCCGTTTCCCGGTGCCTGCGGGCGCTTGTGCGGCCAGACGATCAAATTCTGGCGCGCCCGCGCAATGCTTGCGCCCCAAGACTCCTTGAGCGCTGCTTCGTTGCTGCCCGGAACGGTGCTGGCCGCCAATGACGCGGGTGTGCTGGTAGCTTGCGGAGAGGGTTTGCTGCGTTTGGAACAGTTGCAGCGTCCTGGCGGCCGACGACTCGAGGCGCGCGAATTTCTCGCGCGAACGCCAATCGCGGTGGGCGCGAAGTGGGATCTGCCGGAGCAAATGGGTGGACCCGACTAAGGTGCGCGAAAACCCATCGGCTCCAGCGCTGGCCGACGCGCTGGTGCTTGCCAGCGCAGCGTGGTTGCGCTTGCGCGGCGGCCACTCTCTGGATGAGGCGCTGCAGTTTGTGCTGCGGCAACACGCGCCGTCGGACAAAGCGGTCCATGTGCGCATGGCAGGTGCGGTGCGCGACCTGGCTGCGGCCGCAGTGCGCCGCTGCGCGATTTTGGAATTTTTGATCGGCGAACTGCTGCATCGGCCGTCCGATCCGGCGGTACGCGCGCTACTTGTCGTGTCGCTCGCACAGCTGCTAGCAAACTCCTACACACCGTTCACACTCGTTGATCAGGCCGTACGAGCGGCGCGATTGCGGCCACAGACTTCCGGGGCTGCCGCTTTGGTCAATGCCGTTTTGCGCGAATTTTTGCGCCGAAGGGCGGAGCTAGAGGCGCAGGCCGGCGCCGAGCCGGCTCGGCGATTTAATGTGCCGCTGTGGTGGCTGCAGCGCTTGCACGCGCAGTATGGTGCGCGCGCCCAAGAGGCGCTGGCCGCGCAGCTCGAGGAGCCGCCGCTCGTTTTGCGAGTCAATGCTCGACGAGCAACACCATCGCAGGTGCTCGCGCGTTTTGCGACCCAAGGCTTGGAGGCAAGCATGGTAGGGCCTTCCGCGCTGTGGCTGCATCGAGCCGTCGGTGTCGAGCGGATTCCCGGATTTGCTGAGGGGCTGGTGTCGGTTCAGGACGCAGGCGCTCAGCTCGCTGCCCCATGGCTAGGCGTTTCCGACGGGATGCGTGTGCTGGATGCTTGCGCGGCGCCCGGAGGCAAGGCCGCACATCTTTTGGAGCTTGCCGATTGTCGCCTGGATGCAGTTGATGTGGACCCGCAGCGCGCGGAGCTCATTGAGTCAAACTTGCGTCGACTCGGTCTGGCGCGCGCAAACTCGCGCGTTTTGGCTGCCGACATCTTGGAAACGCAAAATTACTGGGACCAGGTGCCCTACGACAGGATCCTGCTTGACGCCCCTTGCTCGGGCTCCGGTGTGGTGCGCCGCCATCCGGACATACCGCTTCTGCGGCGAGCCTCCGATGTTGCGAAATTGGCAACGCGGCAGGCCAAAATGCTCCAGGTCCTGTGGCCGCTGCTTGCTCCGGCTGGTAGATTGCTCTACGTGGTGTGTTCGGTATTTGCCGAAGAAGGCCGACGACAGATTGCAGCGTTTGTGCGCCGGCAGCCCGGCGTGCGCCGTATCAGCCTGCCTGGTGGCGGTCCAACCGGCTTGCAAATGCTGCCCAATTCCGTTACCGGCGCTTCATTGCGGAGGTTGGAAGGGGCCGAACCCGTTCTGCACGACGGTTTTTTCTACGCGCTGCTCGAAAAGATCTAAGACCCAAATGCGCGCATCGGCTCGTCTCGAGCGGGACGTAGTTTGCCAGTGTCCTTCGGCCTTGGCTGGCGTGCGCGTATGCTGGGCGCGCGCCTGTCGGCTGTTGCTTTTGGTCGCGCTAATGAGCACCTCCTGGCTAGTGCGCGCCGAAGATCGGATTTCGGTTTCGCATGCAACCGTGAGTGTGCGCTCCGGCGCCGACCCGGGCACGTTCGTCGATGCCCAATTCGACTTTGAACTTCCTCTGTCGTTGCGCGAGGCGGTCGATCACGGAATGGCCTTGTACTTCGTCATTGAACTGGAAGTCTCGCGTAGTCGCTGGTACTGGTTCGACAAGCGTTTGCTCGACGACTCTATCGAATACCGCCTGAGCTTTAGCCCGCTTACCCGGCAGTACCGGCTGGCGCGAGGTGCGTTGGCGCAGCCATTTGACTCGCTTGACCAGGCCCTGGCCACCATGCGACGGGTTACACAGTGGCGCGTGGCCGACGCCACGTTGTTCGCTGGCGGCAAGACGTGGGGGCAAATCCGCATGCGCTTGGACACCTCCATGTTGCCCAAGCCCTTTCAGGTCAACGCATTGACAGATCCCGACTGGGTGCTAGCGTCTGACTGGTTCAGACTTGCGCTCTCGAGCGACAATCCGCCCTGACACTGTTCCGCGCACGAACTGCAGCTGGCCAAGCCCAATGTCTCGCATTATCCGTTACGGTCTGATCGGCGGTCTGTCCCTGGCCGGCGTGTTGCTGTTCGTGCTGACCTCCGCGAGCAGCAATTCACGCACGTTCGAGCGTAACTACCCCATATTGCTGGTGGCAAACGGCGCAATCGCGCTGGTGCTCTTCGTGCTGGTTATCGCGCTTGCGGTGCGGCTGTTGCGGCGCGTGCGCGCCGGGCGCTTTGGCGCGCGCCTGATGGCGAGATTTGCGATCGCGTTCGCGCTCATGGGGGTTGTCCCGGGCGTACTCGTGTACGTCGTTTCATCGCAGTTTCTTCTTCGTTCGGTCGAATCCTGGTTTAACGTGAAGGTCGAAAGTGCCCTTGAATCGGGCTTGGCGCTAGGCCGTGCCGTCCTGGAGACGCAGCGCGACGAACTAAAGGCCAAGGCACGCGCGATGGCACTGGAATTGAGCGACGCGTCCGCCACGGAAGGCCCCCGGGATCTGGAGCGGTTGCGCGAGCGTCTGGGGGTTCAGCAGGCGACGGTCGTAAGTGCGAGCGGCAAGCTCGTTTGGTCAAGCAGCGCGGCGGGCTTCGATCTGGCCCCGGCGATACCCAGTGCCAGCATTTTGCGAATCGCTCTTGCAGCCGGCGGCTATGCACTGATCGAGGGCGACGAACTTGCGACGGAGCCGCTCCGCGGGCTGCGTACTCGCGTGATCGTACCAATCCCGCTTGCCGCAAGCGGGCGCAGTTTCGGCAGCGCTTCGCTGTCTTCTTCGGGCGCGCAGGCATCCGGCGGCTTGCGCCTTCCTGGCGCGGCTCGTATTCGCATCGAGGAACCGCGCTTTTTGCAGTTGACGCAAGCCATCGCGCCGCAGGTCGCGGCCAACGCCAAGGCGCTGCAAACCGGTTACGGGGAGTACCAGCAGTTGTCGCTAGCGCGCTCCGGATTGCAGGGGATCTACCGGCTTACCTTGGCGCTTACGCTGCTGCTAGCGGTATTTGCCGCGATCGCTTCCGGGGTACTGCTGGCTTCCTCTATGACGGCGCCGCTGGTAGAACTGGCGGCAGGCACCAAGGCGGTCGCTGAGGGCGATTTTCGTCCCGTTCGCGAATTTCGCGGCAATGATGAACTGAATTTGCTGCCTCAGGCGTTTAATGCCATGACGCGCCAGCTCGCTGAGGCGCGCAATGCCGTGGAAACGCGCTCTCGCCAGCTGGAGGCCGCGCGGGCCTATCTTGAGCGATTGCTTGCAAACCTCTCAGCCGGTGTTATCGTTCTTGATCAAGAATTTGCAATCGTTACGGCCAACTACGGTGCGGGCAGGATTCTGGGCATGCCGCTCGCTACGCGCGCCGGCCGTTTGCTGCACGAACAGTTGCCGCAGCTCGCACAGCTGCTCTCGAGCGCATTCCGGGACCAGGCGCTGGTGGCCACTCCGAAGGACTCCTGGCAACAACAAATGCAGCTGCAACGCGTTGGCTCACCGGCCGACGCTGCCCCTTTGGCGCTACTGGTACGCGGTTCGCGTTTGCCATTGGAAGATGGCCTTGGGTATGTCGTGGTCTTCGACGACATCACCCAGGTGATTTCCGCACAGCGCGCCGTTGCCTGGGGAGAAGTCGCTCGGCGTCTTGCGCACGAAATCAAAAATCCGCTCACGCCCATTCAGCTCGCCGCTGAACGATTGCGCATGAAGCTCGGGCCCGCGCTAGGCCAAGAGCAGTTGCAGGTACTTGAACGCGGTACAGCAACGATTGTCAACCAGGTTGCCGCACTAAAGCGCATGGTCGATGAGTTCCGCGATTACGCACGGCTGCCCGCGGCGCGTCCTGCACCACTGGATTTGAATGCGCTCGTCGAGGAGATCGGCGCACTCTATGGTGCCGAAAGCGACGAAACGGGCTCCGGATCCGCGGTTGGCGGGGAGGTGCCATCGCGGGTCGAGCTGCGTCTGGCGTCGGGGTTGCCGCTCCTGGAGGCCGATGCGGGCCAGATGCGACAAGTGATCCATAATCTGCTTGGCAACGCGCTGGAGTCAATTTCCGGGGGCCAGACCGATGCCGCTGCTAGGGGTCAGAGTTATCGTGCCGGACTGGTGGTGGTTCGCACCGAAGTTGTCGCAATCGAGCATCCGGGACGCACGGGAACGCTTCCTGCCGCGCGGGCGGTGCGCCTATCGGTCGAGGACAACGGCCCCGGCTTCCCGGCGAATATACTTAGGCGCGCATTCGAACCATACATTACGACGAAGCCACGAGGCACGGGATTGGGGTTGGCTCTAGTGAAAAAGATCATCGACGAACACGATGGCAAAATCGAGATCATCAATCGCGAAGGCGCCGCCGGTGCAATTGTGACCATCGTATTGCATCGTCTGGCGCGGGCCCTAACGCCCGTGGCCGAGGCTCTTTGAAGCGTACGAAGTATCCATGGCAAACATACTGGTTGTAGACGACGAAATCGGAATTCGGGAATTGTTGTCGGAAATTCTTTCCGACGAAGGGCACGTGGTGACAACCGCCGACAGTGCGACTTCGGCGCGCGATTTGCGGCGACAATCGGCGCCCGATCTGATATTGCTCGATATTTGGATGCCGGACACCGACGGCTTGACATTGCTCAAGGAGTGGGTCGCCAACGGGCCGCTCACCGTGCCGGTGATCATGATGTCCGGTCACGGAACGCTGGAGACGGCGGGGGAAGCCACGCGCTTGGGAGCACTGGATTTCCTGGAAAAACCAATCGCTCTGTCTCGCTTGCTCGGGGCCGTGCGAAGCGGGCTTGATCAGGCGCAGCGCTTGCGTGGGCCGCGGCTTGCACCCACAGTATCCAGCGCCACGGAGGAGCAGCCGTTGCCTCGCACGCGCGCCTCGGTCAGCGAAGCGCCCGCACGGGAACGCGTTTCCTCGGGCACGCAAGGCCTGGCCATCAATCTGGATCAACCACTGCGCGAGGCCCGGGATCAGTTCGAGCGCGTGTATTTCGAATACCAACTTTCCAAAGAAAGTTACAGCATGACGCGCGTTGCCGATCGTGCCGGTCTGGAGCGCACGCATTTGTACCGCAAGCTCAAGCAGCTTGGGGTCGAGCTGGGGCGGGGTGCAAGACGCACCGAGCGCTACGAGACCCCGCCGCTGCCCGAGAAGGGCACTGCTGCCGGCTCCGGCCAGGACGAATAGTCCGGGCGGCGGCTGCGCCGGCCGGAGTCCGCCCTCGGGGGTTTGGTGTCGATTGATCAGATTCGCGTGCGCGGCGCACGCACGCATAACCTTCGCAACGTCGATGTCGATCTGCCGCGCAACCGGCTGACGGTCATCACGGGCCTTTCTGGCTCCGGCAAGAGCTCGCTGGCGTTTGACACCCTCTACGCCGAGGGTCAGCGCCGGTACGTGGAGTCACTTTCGTCGTACGCGCGGCAGTTTCTCCAGATCATGGAGAAGCCCGATGTCGACCAGATTGAAGGCCTTTGCCCCGCGATTGCGATCCAACAGCGCAGCGCAAGCGCTAATCCGCGCTCCACGGTCGGCACCATTACGGAAGTCCACGACTACCTGCGACTGCTCTTTGCGCGTGCCGGACAGCCGTACTGTCCGAATCATCCCGAGCTGGCCTTGAGCGCGCACAGCGTTACGCAAATGGTCGACCACGCGATGGCAATGACGGAAGGCACCTCCTTGACGGTGCTTGCGCCCGTGGTCGAAAGCCGCAAGGGCCAGTATTCGGAATTGCTGGACGATTTGCGAACGCGCGGATTTGTACGCTTTCGCGTCGACGGCGCCATCGTCGAGGCGGATCATCTGCCGAATATGGCGCGCGGCGAAATGCATAGCATCGATGTCGTCGTCGATCGGCTGCGGATCCGTTCTTCGTCACGAACACGTCTGGCCGAGTCGATCGAGACCGCGCTGCGACTTGCTGACGGCAAAGTGCACTTGCTGGACGTGGACCGGGGGGAGGAGGTTTGCTTTTCGAGTCGCTACGCCTGCCCCCGCTGTGGTCACGCGGCGCCGGCACTGGAGCCGCGATTGTTTTCCTTTAACAGTCCTTTTGGGGCATGTCCGAGCTGCGCCGGTCTGGGCAAGGTGGAGTATTTCGATCCGCAGCGAGTCGTTACCCATCCGCAATTGACGCTCGGCGCCGGTGCGATCAGCGGATGGGATGCGCGTAATCGCCAGAGCCACGCGCGCCTGCTTGCGCTAGCGGACCAATGTGGGGTGGACGCGACGCAGCCTTGGGAAGGGCTGCCAGAGTATTTCCGCAACCTCGTTTTGTACGGTAGCCAAGCGACCGCAGCCGATTCAAGTTCGCCTCGCAGCGTACCGCTGCCGCAGTTTGCGGGAGTGCTGCCAACGCTCGAGCGGCGCTGGCGCGAAACCGATTCGCCGAGCGTGCGCGATGCTCTGGCGCGCCTGCGGGGAGTGCGGCTGTGTCCCGAGTGCCACGGTACGCGACTGCGGCGGGAGGCGCGTTATGTCTTCATAGGGCAAAGCGTGCAGCGACGCGCCATCTTTGAGATCGAGGCGCAGTCACTGGCGCAGGCGCGCGATGTAATCGAGTCGCTGGAACTGGAGGGCGCGCGCCGCGAAGTTGCTCAGCCAATTGTCGCGGAAATTGCGGCGCGACTTCGCTTTTTAAACGACGTCGGGCTGGGGTATTTGTCCTTAGACCGTGCCGCCGACAGCTTATCGGGTGGGGAACTGCAACGCATACGCCTCGCCTCGCAGATTGGCTCGGGACTTACCGGGGTGCTGTACGTGCTCGATGAGCCTTCGATCGGTTTGCATCAGCGCGACAACGAGCGCCTCATCCAAATGCTGCGACGCCTGCGCGATATGGGCAACACCGTGCTTGTCGTCGAACATGACGTGGAGATGATTCGCAGCGCCGACCACGTCATCGATATGGGACCGGGCGCCGGAGAGCATGGGGGTGCCGTGATTGCCCAGGGCCCGCCCGCGCAGCTCATCGAGCAGGAACAATCGGTGACCGGCGCATTTTTGTCGGGCCGCCGGCAGATTTCGCAGGCGCGTGCTCGTTTGCCCGCCCCGACGAATTGGTTGCGGTTGCGGGGCGCTCGAGGCAACAACCTTCGCGGCGTCGATTTGGAATTACCGTTGGGCCGATTGGTCTGCGTTACCGGGGTATCGGGTTCTGGCAAGTCGACGCTCATCAATGACACGCTGGCGCTGGCTCTGGAGCGCCAGCTAAACGGTGCGCGGGCCGAGCCGGCGCCATTTGCTGCGATCGATGGCGCGGAGCAAGTCGACAAGATCGTGTGCATTGACCAGGCGCCAATCGGGCGCACGCCGCGAAGCAATCCGGCAACGTATTCGGGCGTTTTTGGGCCCATCCGCGAACTGTTTGCAGGCACCGTCACCGCGCGCGAGCGCGGCTATGACGCAGGGCGTTTTTCGTTCAACGTGGCCGGCGGACGCTGCGAGGCCTGTCAGGGCGACGGGTTGATCAAGGTGGCGATGCATTTTTTACCGGACATTTACGTCACATGCGAAAGCTGTTCGGGCAAGCGCTACGGCCGTGAAACCCTGGAGGTCCTGTACAAGGGGCGCAACATCGCAGAAGTGCTGGACCTTAGCGTCGACCAGGCCCGCGAAATGTTCGGCGCCATTCCGGTGCTGGAGCGCAAGCTGCGTACGCTCGCCGAGGTTGGCTTGGGTTACCTGCGCCTGGGGCAAAGCGCAACGACACTTTCTGGAGGCGAAGCGCAGCGCATCAAGCTCGCACAGGAACTGTCCAAACGCGATACCGGCCGTACCCTGTATGTCCTGGATGAACCGACGACGGGTTTGCACTTTCAGGACATAGCGTTGCTGCTTACGGTCTTACATCGTTTGCGCGACGCAGGCAACACGATCGTGGTAATCGAACACAACTTGGACGTGATCAAGACCGCCGATTGGATCGTCGACCTCGGTCCTGAAGGAGGCCAAAACGGCGGCAGCATTGTTGCTGTCGGAACTCCTCAAGACGTGGCGGCGGCTACGGGCAGCCACACAGCGCTGTACCTGCGGCGCGCGCTGGCGGCGCCGAGTTTCGCGCCACCGCTATAGCGAGTTATCGCACTGTGCGCCGCGCTAATTGCCGGGCGCACTGGACGGGTTTTGGGTCTCGATGTCGCCAGCAAATATATCGCGATAGGCGGCGTAGCTCGATAAATACATCAGCGGCAGCAGGAAAAACCAGCCGATGAGAAACATCAGGGTCGCAATCATGGCCAGTGCGATTCCAACCAAGCCGTAAACAGTCAAAGCGCCCCAGTTTCGCTGGCAGGCAATCAGGCTCCAGCGCAGTGCATCCAAGGGCCCCGCACCGCGCAACATGATCAGCGCTGGTGCGAGCCACGCGGCCATGAAAATGGGCACAAAGAGCAACAGGCAGATCAAAAGCAGCAGCAACGATCCCACGCCGATGCCTTCCAGTGCAAACCCTCGAGCACTAACCTGCTCATAGGAGGCGGTTGCTGATAGTGAACCTAGCATTGCGCCCAGGCCGATGAGCAGCATCAAGCCGACTACGGCCAGCGACGCAACAAGGATGAGCAGCCCGGCTCCGACGAGCGCGCCGCCTTGCGGACCAAAACCCGCAAAGAGGTCGCGAAACTGCGGCACTTGTCCGCGTTGCGTATCGCGCGCGGCAATCATGAGGCCGCCGGTAAAAACAAACATGAGCAGATGCGAGGCAACGAAGCCCAAAAAGGGCAGCCAGTGCAACGGGATCAGGATCAAGAAAGAGCACAGCAACATGCCGATCCAAACCCCAAGGCGCGAAAGGTCGCCAAAAAGCCAAGAAAACGAGTCGGTCCACCAGCGCAGCCCATCACCGGCGCTCGTATTGCGAAGCTCTGGCAGCAAGGATGCGGTCGGGGCAGTCACGCTGGCAAGTCTCCTGTCGGCACATCGTCGCAGACGAAATCGCCTTGGTCAATCGCTGGGAGCGCCTTTGCTACGCCGCCAACAAAAGTCGCTGTTCGCCGGCTTCCAGGGCAGCCACCGTGCCCCGTAGCACAACCACATCGCCCGGCTGCAAGACCAGGTCCCCGGTGGGATTGTCTCCAACGATGCCGCGCCGACGCACCGCCGTAACTTCCACTCCGGTAGCGCAAAGATCCAAGTCGCTCAGACTGCGACCGACCGCCGCGGCATCGGCCTCGAGCACGATGGTGTGCAAGCGCACCTGCAGCGGCTCCTCGACGCTGTCTTGTGTGTCGTCTGCGCCGTGAAAGTACCCGCGCAACAACCGGTAGCGCGTATCGCGCGCGTCGCGCACGTGCCGAATGACGCGCGCAAGCGGAATGCCGAGCAGGACCAAGGCGTGAGAGCCCAGCATCAAACTGCCTTCGAATACCTCGGGAACCACCTCGGTTGCACCGGCGGCAAGCAATCGTTCCAGATCGGTATCGTCCTGGGTTCGCACGATGATGGGAACACGAGCGTTGAGTTCGTGCGCGAAGGTGACCACGCGCAGCGCAGCGCGCACGTCGTTAAA
>CAZSOI010000532.1:0-3601 GCA_964608115.1 uncultured Burkholderiaceae bacterium
TTAGGGGTGGCACAAGTGCACAATCCACGTCAACCGTGCGTCGCATTACATTGAATATTTGGAGGCGGGGGTCGGAATCAGATCGCTGGTCGTTCTGCTTGAGTCGATGTCGGAAATTACGGACGGATTGGCAGTCCGCCCGGGTAGGTTTTCACCAGGTCCCCAAAAAAATTGCTGATACCACCGGAGACCATCGCATACGCGTCCTTGTCGAGCGCGGCGATCTTAGGAGGCCCCGATTCGAGGTTCCTGCCCCACGATTGCCAATCGCCCAAGGATGTCCGCGCCGACTGCGACGATCCTCCGGACGGCGCCTGCCGACTGGCGCCGGAATTACTTGGCGCAAGTAAAGGAGAAATCCGACAAACCCCCGCCGATAAGTGAGAGTTGCTCGAGCGACAGTTCGATCACCGATTCGAAATTTTCACCGTTTACCGCTTCATTATTCAGTTCCGTATTTCCGTGTTCCATGTCAGTCTCCCTTGTATTTGATTTTGAGTGGACGCATTCGGCACGCGAAAGTGGTGCCCGGGCCTCTCGGGAAAGCACACCAAACAACCTTCCCTTGTCTTATAAGACACAGCTTTGCGTCTAAAACCGACACCCCCCACAGAAATATCGCGTCTTGCGACATGCAACAGCAGAATTGCTAACGTCGACCGGTCAGTTTTCCTAGGAAAGTCAAAACGATGGGGATGCGGTAGAGGTGGCTGGTAACCGCCCACTCAATTCGACCGTTGATTTTTGGAGGCGGGGGGTCGGATTCGAACCGGGGTACACGAATTTTGCAGGCAGTTGAACGCATTAAGTAATTCAAGGAGTTACATCACTTTCTGGGGTAGCAAAAAATTAATTGAATTTGCCAGCGTTGCAATCAAGAAATTTCGGATCACGGCATGAAGGCAAAGGCAACCCGAAATCGGTCGAGCCATCTTTCAAGCGTAGACGAAAAAATCCTCAACGACTCACCCTGCGAAGCGTCGCACCTACACCGTTGACCAGCTCCGGGATTTTCGAGCCGTTCATTCCTGGGAAATGCCTCAGGCTTGAAGCGCTGAGGGCCTTCGATTTTCTGGTCCAAGAATTACTTCAGAGCAACCGAGGCCGGGGTTTGTCGGCGCGTAGTAGGTCAGGCAATAATCCAAGCGTGATGCAGCTTCGGAATGATCGCTCTCCTGTGCGTACCGGTCGTTGGATGAACGACAGAGCGAACATGATGCAACGGCACAATCGGCCATGAGCGGAAATTTGGGAACTGCCATGGCATTCTTGAAACCGAACATAAGTTGACTGTGCGGCTTCAAGGTGGGAACTCTGGTTTGCTCTTTCCTGTGCCCTCGGCGATCCCTCACTTGAATGTTGCCCCGCTTGACTAACGCAGCGCAGAATATAACTTTCTGAAGAGAAAACTCCGACTTTGACTTTGTCGTTTATTAGGGGCAAGCAAAGAAAAAATGTCACAAAGGGAGAAATTTCGATCACTGCCAGCACCCAAAGGGCGTGGGGATCGATTTTCCAGTCGTGTGTGCCAGCTATCGTGCCGCGCTGCGGTCGGCGCCTGTCTTTGCATGATCGTTGCGTTGACGGGATGTTGCCTCAGGTGTTTCGGACCTGACTGGGCGGAGGGCACACCCCAGGCGAACACTCCTACTTCGCAACGTTCGGGCATAGCGGGCCATCGCCTCGGCGAGGCACAGCCATCACAGAAGAAAGATGCGATAGAGCTGGTGATAGGCGCCGGTCACAGCCAATCGTTGACCGCGGTAGCCGCAAGTAGGGATGGGCGCTATGTCCTATCTGCCGGCCTGGACGATTCAGTTCGACTTTGGGACGTCATCGCCGGGCAGGAAGTTCGCGCTTTCTCGACCAGCTCGCCCATCGAGGTGCTGGGATTTAATTCGGACGCGACCCGCTTTTTGGCCGCGCCTATTCGCGATGGCACCTCCCTGATTGACATCGCCTCTGGCGCCGAAATCGCTCATTGGGGTAGCGAAGGCGTTCTTCGCCCTGCGGCCGTCAATTCCACCGGCCGCACTGCGGTAGTGAATGAGTCGTCGGGACAACTACGTGTGGTCGACCCATCGACAGGAAACCTCCTCCGGAAGCTTGACGTCGCCGGTTTGTCGTTCGCACTAAGCGATGAGGAAAAGGCGGTTGCGGTGCGAAACGATCGGAAAGACATGCAAGTCTGGGACCTGACAACGGCCAAAGTAAAGGGAAGTTTCCCGACGCCGCCCAGTTCCCTCTCCGATCAAATGGCGCTCAGCCCGGACGCCTCGACGCTTGCCGTCGAGCGCGTCGTGGATGGAACGCTGCAGATGTACGACACGGCGAGCGGAACGCGGCGCGCGACCCTCGCGACCGGGGCCGGAGCGATTTTCAACATAACCGGGGGACAGAACACGAGATCTTCGCTTGCATTTAGTCCGGACGGACACTTTCTGGCGTGGGCATCGCCGGAAGCCGAGGTCGGCCGCGTGTGGCGCATGCCGCAGGGCACGCCGCTTGCGGATCTGAAGGCATCGGCAGTGAGCTTTTCGGCCGACAGCCGCACGCTCGTGCTGGGCCGAGCCGAAGGCGGCGCACCCGTCCTGCATGATGTGGCAAGCGGCGGGGAAACGGTCGTTGCAAGCAGTGTGGCAGAGGTCACCGATTTGGCATTGATCGACGCAGGCAACACCGTGGCCTCAGCCGCGGGGGTGTCCGGAGCCAAGATATGGAACCTCACCACTGGCGAACTCTCGGCATCGATTGCCTGCCCGAATGCAAGCGCTGCGCGCTCGGTGGCTTCCGATCCCATTCGGCCCAGGATCGTGGTTGGATGTGCGGACGGCTCCTTGCTGCAAGCCAATCTTGGCACCGCAGGAGCCGTGCAGGTGCTGCGCCAAGGATCTGCGGGCACAGCAGTCGATGCGGTCGTGCGTTTCAGCGCCGATGGGCACCGCTTGGTGAGCGTCGTTAAGGATGAGCTCGAAGTGCGGGATGCGGCGGGGGGTGAGCCGCTGCTGCGGCTCACGCTGCCGCCGTCGCCAAGGATTGTGTCGTGGCCAGTAGGCTTTCGTATGGAGGATGTCTCGAAATGGCAAATCAACTGGGTGGCCGGGCTAAATAATCAGACGCCGGAGGAATATCTAGCCTCGTTGAAGAGACTAAGGGAGCGCCAGGTCGCGAGACTCAATTACTCGACGGACCAAGTGCTGGCCCTTGCGGTGACGAGCGACGGCAAGATGGCGGCGGTGGGGCGCAAGTACCAACTGACTCTTTGGGATCTGTCCACGGGTCGGCAGGTGGCGGCAAAGACAACCATAGAGGTTCCGCTGAGGATTAGCGTCCAAAATACTCTTCAGAAGACGATGTCGCAACTGACTCTTCAGGGTCTGTGGGATCTGGCCACAGGTCGGCAGATCGTGGGGCCGCCGGACGAAACATCAGAAGTTCCGCTGCTGGACACGATCAGCGGGACGGACAATGGCGCAAGCGCGCTTTCGTTTAGCGCCGATGGACGGCTGTTGCTGCTCACGAATGCGTCTGGGTACCAAGTGTGGAACGTCGCAAGTCTGAGGGCAGACGCCGCAGCCAAAGCCGCCGGCGCGGATCCTTC
>CAZSOI010000533.1:0-5161 GCA_964608115.1 uncultured Burkholderiaceae bacterium
GCTTCTGGCCAGTCGCGATGTTGGCAGAGGGTCGGCTTTGTGGGAAGACGGCCGCTACCGGCAACGATGGGCGATGGCCGCGATGAGGCGGATTGCGCCAATGTCGCTTTTGCGCCCCAGACGGTGTCTAAACAAGGAAGACCAACCTCAACCAAGAGACTGCCATGGACTACAACGTCGAAATGAATGTCAAAGTGCAATTCGTCGGCGACGAAACCGGCGAAATCCTTGAGGTCTCGTCCGAGCGCCTGGCCGAAGTCGCCGGCGACGGCTACATCACTTCCCATAGCACGGGCGGAGCTGGCCACTAGCACGCGGCTAGGTTCTCGACATAGCCTGCCTCGACTTTCCGTACCCCCTGATAGCACTCACGCCTCGAGAGCTGCTTAAGGTTGGTTTGGTCTTACCCATGTTCGGTCGACACACCGAACATGGGTAAGACCAGTTGCAACAAAACACCTCCACTGTCGGTGCGGCCGATAAATGTCTGCGTTGCATTCAACCGCGGTCACGCGCCCTTCCCGTTCCTCTCTCGCGAGCGCTGCTTCGTGACCGCAGCGTCCGCAGCACAATGCTGCGCGAACATATCGAAGCGTTAAGGTAGCTCTTGCCGAGGCCCTGGGGCGCAACTACTTCGGCGAGAGCACTGGGAGCTCGAAAAAATCTCCAAAGCACTTGAGTTGGCAGAGAGCGAACCGCACGCCTCCACACAATGTTGAGAGGGCTTAAATTTTTTTGCCGAAGGCGAGTCCCGAGTCTGGTACCTGCTAAAAGCGAGCCAGATCCCTGACGGCCCGAGGCGTTAACAACTGTCCGGAGGTCTACGGCACTTAACCCTAGCGCCTTTGCATGCAAGTCGAACGTGGTCAGAAACTGCTTGAAGCGAGCTACATTCCTGAGGGCCCGCGGCGTAAACAACCGTCCGGAGATCTAGAGCACTTAGCCCTTGTGCGGTTGCGTGTATGTCGATTGCAATTACGGTGAACGGTAATTGGAGAAGGAGATCATCATGTCTGAAGTTTTCGCTGCATCGAGTGCAGTCGTGCTAGTGCACGGCGCTTTCGTGGACGGCTCCGGCTGGGAGGGCGTCTACAAGATCCTGAAGAAGGACGGGTACAACGTCAGCATCGTTCAGAACCCGACCTCATCGCTTGCCGACGACGTGGCGGCCACAAAGCGCGCCCTCGCAGCGCAAAAGGCACCCGTTGTCCTTGTCGGCCACTCGTATGGCGGGGTCGTTATCACCGAGGCTGGCAACGACCACAAGGTCGCCACTCTTGTCTATATCGCGGCTTTTGCTCCCGACAAAGGGGAGTCCGTGGCCGCGCTGATCAAGGATCCGCAGCCCGGCGCACCCGTCCCGCCGATACTTCCCCCGCAGGATGGCTATCTTTTTATCGATCGAACCAAGTTCGCCGGCTCTTTCGCAGGCGACGTGCCTAAAGAAAAAGCCGAGTTCATGTCCGACTCGCAGGTTCCGTTTGGCGTGGCGGCGCTCAACGGCACAATCGGCGAACCAGCGTGGAAGGCCAAACCGAGCTGGTACCTGGTCACAACCGAGGACAAGATGATTCCCCCCGCTGCTCAGCGGTTCATGTCTAAGCGCGCAGGCTCAACAGTCGTCGAAGTGGGAGGCAGTCACGCGGTTTACGTGTCGAAGCCAGAGGCGGTTGCCGCAGTTATAAAAAAGGCCGCTAACGATCTGAAATTGGCGAGAAATTGATCTAACGCAGGACCGCCGGCAAGCTTCTAAGTAAGGCCTTGCCGGTGGCCTCAGAGCATTGAGTTCGAATTTGAGTCCGAGGCACGGGCAACGACAAAAGTAGGCTGCCAAGTAACTTTGCCCGTCCATGCGCGACAAAGAGCGACCGGTAAGGGGTAACACTCAAGCGACTCCTTTGCGACTGGTCGGGCGGCAGATAAGGAGTTGAGTGCGACAAAACACCTCCGCTGTTGGTGCGGTGGATAAATGTCTGCGTTGCATTTAACTGCGATAACGCGCCCTTCTCTTTCCACTCTCGCGAGTACTGCTTCGTGACCGCAGCGCCCGCAGCACAATGCTGCGCGAACACATCGATTGGTTAGGTCAGTTGATGTCAAACCTCTGTGGTGCAACTACATCGGCGAGTGCACTGGGAGGTGGAAAAAATTTCCCAAGTGCTTGACCTGGCAGGCAGCCAAACGCGCGCCGGCGCACAATGTTGAGAGGACCCAAATTGTGAGCTTTCGGGCTCATGAGTTGGATTCTTGGAGGCGGGGATCGGAATCGAACCAGCGTTCACGGATCTGCAGGCCGTTGAACGCACGAATTAAATCAACGCGTTAAATCATTTTCCGAGGTGGCGAAATTGAATTTGCCACCCTTTCAATCAAGAAATTTCGTGTCGCGGCATAAAGACAAAGGCACCTTGAGACCGATCGACCAGCCTCTCGAACGTATGCGAAAAAATCGTCGACGATACACCCGTCCAAAGAGTCGCACCTACGCCGTCAAAAAGGCACTTACACCGAGCTCCACTAACTAAATGGCCCTCAGGATTGAGGCCTAACGCTGGTACTGCCCGCAGTCGTGGCCTGCAGTCCGTTCGCCAGCCGCTCAAGTCGCGCAACGCGTCCGATGTGTCTTTTCCCAGCGTAATGATTCGCGCCATCTCGACCTCCCGTTTGAGTCCGGGTCGGACGCTTTCTGGCTTTGCCCGTAGTGCTTTCCCGAGGCAGGGTTGTGGCAACCGCGGCCAATGTTTATGGGAGACTTCGCGGCTGCTATCGTGCGGTCGCGATATGCGCGAGAAACAAGTGCTCCTTGGGCAGGCGCGCTAGGCGCTCGCCAGTGCAAGACGTGGTCCTTCGCATCGGTCTGTCGAATCGATCAGCGGGTTCGTTTTGTCTTTTTTGCCGATGCCTGCCCTGGGCACGACTGCGCAGGCAAGCATCGATTGAGGAACGTGAAAGTATCGCGCCAACAGCGCCTCGCTTGCGTTCGCCAGAACATCACATGAAAGGCGTGCGTTTCGCCAGGGTATTCGTGCACTTCGTGGGGGGACCGCAGCCGCTGCAATGCGCGGGCGAGGCGCAGTGAGTCCTCGGCGACCGGATCGTCGAGGCC
This sequence comes from uncultured Burkholderiaceae bacterium, assembly GCA_964608115.1. GTDB lineage: Bacteria > Pseudomonadota > Gammaproteobacteria > Burkholderiales > Burkholderiaceae_F > GJ-E10. The sequence continues at coordinate 3,107 of CAZSOI010000533.1, forward strand.
TACAGCGATGAAGATCGGCGGCAGCCGTGGCGCGGCGGCCATCGCCTCGACCGCCAGCAGGGGATCCGCAAGCGCGTGCTCTGGTCCGGGGCGCTCGGCGGACTCGCCCAAGTACGAGCGCGAGGCGTCGTGCGCGACGCGCGCGGCTAGCGCTGAGATGCCGGGCCGCCGGTGCCGCTTTGGCATGCTGGCTTGCAAAAAACCGCAGTAAAGCAGCACAGCGCGCGGCGCGACGCCCCGCTCGAACAGCGGCGCTGCGTACGGTTCCGGCCTCGGCGTGCAGCAGGCCAGTGTAACGGCCAGTGCCAGGTTCGCGCCTGCCGATTCCCCAGCGAGCGCGACGCGTTGCGGGTCGCCTCCGTGCTGCGCGGCGTGGTCGACCGCCCAGCGCCACGCGGCGCAGGCGTCCTCGACGGCGGCGGGAAACGGATGCTCTGGGGCGAGGCGGTAGTCGACATTGCAGACAAGGTAGCCCCGCGACGCGTAGGCAGCGGCGAGGGCCCGGTGCGTGCGCTTGGATCCGATCGCGAAGGCCCCGCCATGCAGGTAGACCAGGACCGGATGCGGCGGCGGCGCTTGCGGGACGAACAGGTCGAGCCGCAGGGAGACGTCGCCGTGCTGCGCATATTCAACGTCCTCGACGAGGCGGCTAGCGGCCATTCGCTGGCGGACCGACGGCAGCAGGTCCGCGCTTACGGCAAGAGCGTACAGCCCGACGTCGAGGACGACCCGCCTCGCGGGCTGTTGCACTTGGATCATCCGGATCCAGCGGCGCATCAAGTTCGTCGGCAGCATCGAGGGTGCGTTTCCTGAGCCTAATGCCTGTCCCGAAAATAACCGGCATTAATCTTGCCGCTGTTCGCGGTGCCTTGGGGCGGAGATGCCGCGATGAAAATCGTCCGAACGAAAGCGGAACTGGTACACAGAGAGTCCGAGCGGCCGCGGGTAGAGTCGTTTGCGCGCGGCCGACCACCTCCATCGGCTCTGAGACCTCGCGGATGATCCCCTGCAGCGCGGAGGGCGAGGCGAACAAGGCAACCGCCGCCCGCATGAAGATCATTCCCGTCCCGTTGACCAACGGTACCGCAAACCTTTAACCGCTCGCGAGCGAACCACCCCAGTGGGTCAATTCGACTCTCTCCGGTCATCTGGTGGTGCTTCCGGAGGCGCACGTTAGCATTCTGCGCAAGCCGATGTGACGATAGAGGTTGAGCATGCCCGCGCAGGTTGGCCCACGAGATCCTTGTCCCAAATCATCGGCTGGGACATAACCCGATCAGTGGCCGCCAATTCACCTCGCGCTTTCGTTGTTTTTAGCGCTTTGGAAGCGCTACTGAAATGCATTGATCTTGTTGGCAGCGCGCCTGAACATCCGGCGCCGCGCATTCGACTAAGCTGCAAAAGCGCTTGACTTCAGGCGGCGCGAGTTTCTGCCACAACTCCATTTGCTTCTTACTGACGGCATCTTGATATCTCTTGCCTATAGACATGCGTTCGCAGCAATGCACAAAGCTGTTGATCACAACGCAGTCGCTGTCCACTTTACAGTTCCTCAACTCCGGCCAGCTAATACCCAAAATAGCTTCCAGTTCATCGCCCGACTCTGGAGGTTCCGCCGACGCCGAAGACGCGACCCCCGCCACGACAACCAGAGCTCCTCTCACGAAGTGGCGCAGTCCGCGTCCAGGCGAGTGCGGGCGCAAGATTTTGTCAGAGGGCATCGAGCGAAAGATGAAAAAATTGTGATTCTTGACTTTTACGAAATTTCCGCGTCCTGCATTAATGTTCGCTAGAAAATTGGGCGCGTGTAGCCATGTCGGTTACCGGGAAAATTCAACCGCGGCTCAAATTACCGGCTTTTGGCCGTCTGGGTCGCTTCGCCGGCGGCAGCTTAAGCCAACGCCGCGCGTCCGGTCTAGACAGAATGGCCGCATGCTAGGAGGCTCGTCTCCGTCAACGTGGGTTGCGCACCGAGGTGTGCCGAGCCACATGCGGATGGATGGGCCAACCGCAGACCTTCCGGAGACGAGCCATGGGTCAGAATATCAAGTTCTT
>CAZSOI010000534.1:0-1945 GCA_964608115.1 uncultured Burkholderiaceae bacterium
CGCCAACACGCCGATGCGGTACCGGATCGCGATCATTCCGCCGCGGTGAACGAGGGCGCATCCGGCCTCATGTCCGCAACGGGTCATCAGGCGACATTGCGGTATGTCGCTGCGACGTCCGCTTTGCCCCCGAAAGCGGACCTTCGTCGGCGCAATGCCGTGTCTGCTTTGTGCCAAAAGCGGCTGCAAGCAGTTGCAGCAAAATGGGGGGCTTATTCGATCAGTTCGTCCGCTATGCTGAGTAGACCAGGCGAGATGGTTAGGCCCAGCGCCTTGGCGGTCTTCATGTTGATGACTAGCTCAAATTTGGTCGGCTGCAGCACCGGCAGTTCGGCGGGCTTTTTACCCATGAGAATCTGGGCAGTTAGAGTTGCGCCTTGCCGGTACATATCCACCGGGCTCGGGCCGTGGCTGATCAAACCGCCGGCATCGACGAAGTTACGAAGTTCATACATCGTCGGGATTTTGTAGCGCATTGCCAGGTCGGCGATTTGAATGCGCCGATCGAGAAACATGGCATCGGGAGTGGCGACGAGCGCGCCATCCGTCTGCGTGGCCGCTGCCTGGAACGCCGCATCCAAGTCTCGTTCGCTGCTGGCGTCTAGGATATGGAGAGCCAACCCGAGTGCGCGGGTGGCCTCTTGTACGAGCGCCTTTTGTGCGTCGGCTCCGGGCCGCGTCGGATTCACGAGCACGGCGATCTTGGTTACGCCGGGCAGCAGGTCGCGAAGAATTCCCAACCGCTTCGACACAAGCTCGGCACTCAGCAGCGTAGCGCCGGTTACGTTGCCGCCCGGCCGGTTGAAGCTTGCAACCAAGCCGATCGCTACCGGATCGGCAGCACTCATGAATACAATCGGAATTGTCGTCGTCGCAGATTTTGCGGCCAAAGCCGAAGCCGGGCTGCCGCCCGCAACGATGACCGTCACCTGTCGGCGAACCAGTTCGGCGGCCAATATCGGCAATTGGGCGATCTGATCTTCCGCCCAGCGATATTCGATTGCCACGTTCTGGCCTTCGACATAGCCCGCTTCTTTCAGGGACTGACGGAATGCGCTCATCTGCGACACGTAGGCATCCGGTGATGCACTGTGCAGAAGTCCTATCACCGGCATTCCCGCCTGCTGCGCGCGGGCGTTCCGCGGCCACACCGCCGTGCCGCAGATCAGGGTGATGAATTCCCGCCGTCTCATGACCTTTCCCAAAGCCCGAGAACGACACCCTACCACATCAAAGCGGTGCTATTGTGCATCACAGCAAAGCGGACCGCGCGACCTCCGGTTCGGGTCAAAATGCGACATTGCGGTACGCCGCTATGATGTCCGCTTTGTCCCTGAAAGCGGACATTTGTCGACGCAATTACTCGAGTTGCCGAATTGGGTAGCGGTAACGTGGATGATTGTTTGGGCGTTTCTCGGCCATTTTTTGCGCCTTACGGAATGTGGAAACATCATCGCACTCAGATTGCGAGCTTAAGTCAGCTAGACAAAAAATAACTGCCGCCAGGGCAAGATGCCAGATCGTGCCGACGCAGGTCAGCGGTTCGGCGTCTTGAGTGTCGGCGCGTCCAATTCACCTTTTTGGATACGCTGTGAAAATGTAGTCCTGCGCTGACACTGTCGTGTGGCACGCGTACCCGCATTCGGCACCACTTTGATCAAGTTCAGAAGGCTTAAACGTGTCCGTCGCTGCATCATAAGTCCACTGGGCATATGCCCACCCGTGCGTGTTCGGGAACCTCTTAGTATCCTTTTCGATGAACCCAACATTTTTCAGGGTGTCCGGCACGCTAACGAAATAGGGTGCCACCGTATTCTTTTTGAACGTCCACTCGAGCTTTGCCACCTTGGAGCCGTCGGGGAAAAGCTTGCCATCGCTAGGAAGGCCGTTCCTGAAGGCCTCCATCATTACCGGATTGGCGACGATCACCTTGATCGCGGTTTCG
>CAZSOI010000535.1:0-9520 GCA_964608115.1 uncultured Burkholderiaceae bacterium
CCCGCGACGATAGCTGCCGCATAAAACTCCGGCAACGAGTCCGCGTAAGAGTCGATCACCCACCCCACGGCAGCCAGCACCGCGCCGACCGCAACCACCGGGCGTGGACCGAGTTTATCGACAAGCCAACCCTCCAGCGGAACCAGCCAGGTTTCAACAACTACAAATATCGAGAAAGCGAGCTGTATTGCGGACAGACCGAAATGATTCTTCGCTTCTAGCGGATTGACAAACAATGTCCATCCATACTGCAAGTTTGCGACCAGCGCCATGCAGATGATGCCAAGAAGCAGCTGCACCCAACGATACGAGGCCGCTCGCGTCAGCGCTTCCCCCGAGGTAATACTCATTGCATTCGTACCCAGTGCGGTCTTCTTGCGTGCATTTTTTTCCTCGATTTTTGCGCGCTATGCACTTGCCGGCCGGCAGACACACGGAGGCCAGGCTGCGTTGGGACAACCCGCAGCCGGGCTGCGCGTCGGCTTGGAACCGCAGACACTACGCGAACCGGCGACAGATTGCTCTTGATTGCGATCAATTTGTGCAGCGCGAAAGATACGCTCTGACCGCATTGTTTGCTTGGGTTGGCAATTTGCCAAAGCCGGTTTTTACCAACAATTTCGGTAGACGCCCGGGCAAAACTTGCGCAGTGCCAAACAGCAATTGCTGCGCCCGGCTGCGCGAGGACTTCGGCACGGGCGCCCGCGAGCTACATCGACGCCTGCCGCCGCAGTGCTTTACTGTCTTGCAGACCGATGGCTTAGCCAACGCTTGCAATGAGAAAACGTGCGCGACATTTCGCTAGCGGCTGCAGATGCCCAGACTCGCTGGCACCGTTTGCGCCCTAGGACGCAAGCGGCTAATGGATCTTGCCAATAGCGACGCGTACGGTCTTTTCCGACGCGCCCTGGCTCGACTATCAGGGGTTCGATTCAAGATGAATGTCAACGACCTTCGCACGATTTTTGTGCTGGATGCAAAGGCGCCTGTGTCGCTCTTTGATGAGCTCGCGGCAACAGACGCGTAGTGGCGCTACGCGCAATCCCGGTGCATGCCGCGAGCAAGGATGCTACCCGGGGTATTCGCAGGACAACGACCATGACGCAGCCAGCCAAGCGCAATTGGCCACAGAGTTGCCTCGTAGCAGTCGTTAAAGAAAGCAAAGTGCCCGATTTGCGCTTGGGCCACGGACTCGGGCGCAATGCGCACGTGCGTGGCCAAACTGTGCGGAAAATACCGCAATAGCCGTTCGATCGCCGGCACAGTACCGAATTCATCGTCGGTGACGCTCAACGCCAAGATCGCGGCGGTCACACCGGAAAAATGCCGCATCAACTCCTCCTCGTCGATGTGCGCCGTCGCGCCACGCCGACGCGCGCTCGTAAAACGTTTGCCGGCCTTGCTCCAGTCGCGCACTACGCCGCGGGGCGTATCTTCGAGCCAACCAAGTCTGCGTCCCGGAAAATATCCCAACAGCGCCGTGACGGCCGGCATGAACACATGCCATTTAACCAGCATCTTGTATCGGGCCGCGGGCGCGTAGTCGCGCCAATACGCATGTTGTGCACCGACGGCGACGATACGACGGATGTGGTGGGCAGATGGGGCGAAACCTAAGATGAAACCGCCGATGCTGTGCGCGACCACATCAATTGGCCGACCGGGAATGTTGCGCGCCGCATACTGCAGCATGGCCTCAAAATCGAGCCGCCCCCAATCCACCCACGATGCGTCGAAGCGTCGCAGCGAGCGCGGGCGCGAAGCTCCAATACCGCGGTAATCGTACGTGATGACATCAAAGCCGCGGTCAAACAAGAATTTGGCAAAGCGCGCATAGTAGTTGCAGCGAACTGAAGTTGCCGTATTGATGATCACGATCGAGTGTTCATTATCACGCTCTGACGGCTGTCGCCAATGGTAAGCGCCAAGCGCGTAGCCGTCGGCCGCCCGCACGGACAAGACCTCGGGCGTACGAACTGGCGCATGGACGATTGCGCCTGCCGATGGCGGCATTTAGGACCGCGGCGAGAAGCTACAGTTTGCCCAGAAAGTCGCGCTTGCCGATCTCGACGCCGTTATGCCGAAGGATGTCGTACGCTGTGACGACGTGAAAATAAAAATTGGGCAGCGCATGCCCCATGAGGTACTGCAAGCCACTAAACGTCACCTCTTCGCCACGCAGTGTCAGTACGATCTTGCGCTCTTCCGATCCGTTGATGCGATCGGCGGGCACCGATTCGACAAATGCCGTCGTCTTCGCGATGCGCTGTTGCAATTCAGCAAAGCTTTGTTCCGTGTCCTCGTACTTTGGGACGTCCTGGCCGGCCAGGCGGGCTACAGCGCCTTTTGCATTGTCTGTCGCGATCTGAACTTGCCTGGTGAGCGCAAACATATCGGGAAAAAGACGCGCCCCGAGTAGCGCCATGGGATCGATTTTGCGTGCGGCAGCGTGGCTCTCGGCCTTGGTCAAGATACCCGAAAGGCTTTTGAGGCTATGAACAAAGCGCGGAGCGCTCGCGCTGTACATGGTAATGGACATCGGATGTTCCTCCTTGCAATCAATGACGCCCATTGTGCCAAAGACACCGCCAATCGACGCAGCAGTTCAAGGCAACGTGCGTGATTTTCCTTACAACGCCAACGGGCGATCGGGTAGTTCATTGATCCGCACTTGGCCGGGCGCGAGCGGAAACTCGCGTTGCAGCAATGCACCAACTTCGCCCACGGCCCCAACGGCTCCAGCCTCGAACTGGCCCTCTTTGCATTTCTCCTTCAAATCATGACAAATGCGATGCCACACCTCGCCATCGACTCGCCGGGCAATACCTCGGTCGGCGACGATTTCCACGCCGCGGTCGGCCAGCTCAACATAAATAAGAACGCCGTTGTTGTGCTCAGTGTCCCAAATCCGCAATTCCGAAAACAGTGCGAGCGCCCGGTGTCGTACGGGGGCGTTGCGCCGTAAAAATACCCAGGGCAAGCTACCCTCAACGACAAAGCGGATTTCCCCTGTGTGTCCGGCCTCGGCCAGTTCGATTGCGGTGCCGATCGATTTGAGCACACGCGGCGGATATGCGCGCCGCACTGCCAGCGGCGTGATAACAGCGTGCGAGATCCAACGACGAAGTCGTGCCTTGAGCCTTGTGTGCGAACCGGCTTTTTGCGCCATTTGTGCTTCACCAGTTGCCTGATGCACCGCCACCAGAAAAGTCGCCACCGCCCCCGCTGCTAAAGCCGCCGCCGCGACCCATGCCGCCGGGCAGAAAACCTCCGCCGCGGCCTCCAAGCACTTGGGTCGCTGCCATCATCGGTCCTCCAAAACTGGCAAGTACGAACACCAGCAGACCGGCAACAGCCGCGAGCACTAACGAGGAGAACAGGTACGCCACGATCGCAGCAACGCCCCCCGCGGCCAAGGTAGTTCCCAGCACACCCAGCAAGCGGCGCAAGACGGCACCAAAGAACATGCCGCCGATGAGAAAGGGAATTAGCGAACGTATCGCGTCCTCTCCAGGCGTGCTCGGCGGCGCGCCGCCCGCCGGTTCGATGCCGCCGGCTCCCGCGGGCAATCCCTCTGCGGTGATCAGAGCGAACATGGCATCGAGTGTCGCTATCAACCCGCCTGCATAGTCCTTAGCCCGAAAGTGCGGCGACATTTGCTCCCGGATCAATCGGTAGGCCGCGGCGTCCGGAATTGCGCCCTCCAAGCGTCGTGCAACATCGATGCGCGCGGCGCGGTCCTGGATCGCGACAACGATCAGTACACCGTCGCCGATGCCCCTGCGGCCGATCTTCCACGCCTCCCCGACACGATGAGCAAAGTCCTCGATCGGTTCGGGCTTGGTCGACGCCACCAGCAAAATCGCAATTTGCGAACCATGAGCGGCCTCAAATGCGGCAAGCTTGCTCTCCAGCGCTGCGCGATCGGCCGTGGCCAGATAATGCTCCGGGTCGTAGACCCGCGCCAGGGGCGGCACCGCGAGCAAGCCGTCGGCCCCGCGTGGAGCTTGCGCAGCCGCCCCTAGGGACAGCAGCAGCGCACACAGCGCCACCCAGCTAGCGATCCAACGATGCATGGGCCTTGACTCGTCGCGCGCCGACGTGGAGCCTTATTTCTTCGTGCCGCCGAAATCGACCGTCGGCGGCTTTTTTAGCTCCTGCTCGTTTTCCACGGTGAATTGCGGTTTTTCCTTGTAACCAAATACCATTGCGGTGAAATTTTGGGGAACTTGACGAATAAAGACGTTGTAGTCCTGTACCGCTTTGATGTAGCGGTTGCGCGCAATTGCGATGCGATTTTCCGTTCCTTCGAGTTCCACGCGCAGATCTTGAAACCCCTGGTTGGACTTCAAATTCGGATAGTTTTCTGAGACCGCCAGCAGGCGCGAGAGCGCCGAGGACAACTGGCCCTGCGCCTGTTGAAATTTCTGCAGAGCCACTGGGTCATTGGCCAGTTCCGGCGTCACCTGAATCGAAGTTGCGCGCGCACGCGCCTCGACGACTCGCGTGAGCGTCTCCTGCTCAAAATTCGTTTCGCCCTTTACCGAATTCACGATGTTTGGTATCAGGTCGGCGCGGCGTTGGTACTGTGACAGCACTTCCGCCCAAGCTGCGCTTACGGCCTGGTCCCTGGATTGAATTCCGTTGTATCCACATCCGGCCAACAAGCTGGCCATTATGATCACCGCAAAGCGCCGTAACCCTTGCATCCGATCCTCCGATAATGGTGTCTTGAAGCGACGCGCAGCATGGCCCAAACCCGAGGCAAGGGCAATAGCCTTGGTCAAGCGCGTCGCTGCGGCCAGCAAGGACCCCTTGTTACGCCAATAAAACAATCTTGCCGATATGCTCGCTGCGCTCCATCATGGCGTGGGCCGCTGAAGCCTCGGCGAAAGGAAAGGTGCGAAACACGACCGGTTTGACCTTGCCGACTTCGATTAGCGGCCAAACGTGCCGCTGCAAGCGGCGCGCAATTTCCGCCTTTACCGCGACCGGACGAGAGCGCATGGTCGATCCCGTGATCGTCAGACGCTTCACCATGACTTCACGCAAATTGATCGTCGTGCGGGCCCCGCCCAATGTGGCGATGAGCACAAGGCGGCCGTCCTCGGCCAGCGCGGCTGTCTGGCGCATCAGATAATCACCGCCAATCATGTCCAGAATCACATCGACCCCGCGGCCGGCGGTCTCGGCCTTAACGACCGCAACAAAATCCTCGCTGCTGTAGTTGATCGCACGCTGTGCGCCCAGGCGCACGCAGGCCGCGCATTTGTCCTGCGTACCAGCCGTCGCGAAGACTCGGCTTCCCAGGGCAGCGGCGATCTGGATCGCGGCCACTCCAATCCCGCTCGATCCGCCTTGCACCAGAAGACTCTCCCCGGGCTGAAGGCCAGCGCGATCAAAGACATTGCTCCAGACGGTAAAGAACGTCTCTGGCAGGGATGCGGCTTCCACGTCGGTCAGGCCGGTGGGGACGGGAAGACACTGCTCTTGCGGGGCGACGCAAAATTCAGCGTAACCGCCACCGGTTACAAGGGCACACACGTGGTCGCCAAGGGCAAAGGAATTGGCGCCGGCGCCACGCTCTACGATTTGGCCGGCTACCTCAAGGCCGGGAATATCGGACGCGCCTGGCGGCGGTGGGTATTTGCCTTGACGCTGCATTACGTCGGGGCGGTTTACCCCCGCAGCGGCAACCTCGATGAGCACCTCGCCTGGCCCCGGCCCGGGGCGCGGGCGTTCGCCCAAGCGAAGTACCTCCGGGCCTCCTGGTGCAGAAATCTCGACAACTCGCATGAGCGGCGTTCTCCTTCGATAACACATCACGCGACAAACGCCATTGCGGCGCGGACCACCGCTGGCACTCCGCCCCCACTCTAGCCCGTATTGCGCAGTCCTGCCGCAATGCCATTGATCGAGATATGGATCGCACGCCGGGCCCGTTCGTCCATAGCAGCCGCATCGGCGCGGTATCGCCGAATCAATTCAACCTGCAGGTGATTCAGCGGATCAATGTACGGAAACCGAGCACGGATAGAGTTAGCCAGCATCGGGTTGCGCTGCAGGTTTGCCGTTTGGCCAAGGATCGAAAGCAAATGCCGCGATGCCAACGCATGCTCGGCCTCGATGGCTCCAAACACGGACTTGCGCAAGCGCGCTCCGGCAACAAGCCCCGCATAGCGCGATCCGACTCCCAAATCGGTCTTCGCGAGCACCATCTCCATGTTTGACAGCAAGGTTGCAAAGAAGGGCCATTCGCGCGCCATGCGACGCAGCACAGCGAGGCGCTCGGAGGCCTGCTCGGGACGTTCTGCGAGCCACGTCTCCACTGCGCTGCCAAATCCGAACCACCCGGGCAATAGGAGCCGACACTGCCCCCAGGAAAATCCCCAAGGTATGGCACGCAAATCCTCGATGCGCCGGCTTGATTTCTCCGCTCGCGGACGGCTGGCAGGGCGACTGCCAATATTGAGCTCGGCAATCTCCGCAATTGGCGTCGCCGAGAAAAAATACTCGGCAAAACCCGGCTTCTCGTAGACCAATCCCCGGTACGCGCGAAACGCCAGCGCGCTTAAGGCATCCATCGTCGACTCGAACTGGCGCTTTACGGCAACGGCCGTTGAGTTGTGGCGCAGCAGGGGCGCAAAGGACGCCTCCAGTGTGGCCGCTACGAGCGTTTCGAGGTTGCGCCGGCCCGTTTGCGGGCTGGAGAACTTGTTGGCGATGATCTCGCCTTGTTCGGTTATGCGGATCTGGCCGTCGACGGTTCCTGGCGGCTGCGCAAGAATGGCCTCGTACGTGGGACCGCCGCCGCGCCCCACCGTACCGCCGCGGCCGTGAAACAGGCGCAGCAGGATCTGCGCCTTATGAAACAGTTCAACCAGAGCGACTTCGGCCTTATACAGTTCCCAATTCGATGTCAGAAAACCGCCGTCTTTATTGCTGTCGGAGTACCCCAACATGATTTCTTGTGCGGCATTGGCGCCCATCGGATAAAACCGCACGATGTCGCGCAAAGCGAGCGTCGCTTGCATGATTTGCGGCGCATTGCGAAGGTCACCAATGGTTTCGAATAGCGGGATTACATGCAGATCAACTTCCGCTGGTGCGCCCCGCTTCAGGATTCTGGCCAGCCCGGTCTCTTTGAGCAGTACCACGACCTCGAGCAGATCGGACAGTGTCTCGGTATGCGAGATGATGATGTTGCGGACACATGGTGCACCGTAGCGCTCGCGAGCCTTGCGTGCTGCAGAAAAGACGTCCAACTCCTTGCGCGTTTCCTCCGAGTACTGGACATAGGGTGAGTGCAGCAAACGTGGATAGCGCACCTCGGCGGTAAGCAATTCAACCCGTGCCTGCTCACCGAGGCCCCCATAATCTTCGCAAACGCCCGCGCCCCGCAGCAGCTCCGCGATCGTTCGCTCATGCACGTCAGAACTTTGGCGCAGATCTACCGACGCCAGATGAAACCCGAAAACGTCCACCGCGCGCCGTACCCTTCCAAGGCGTGGCTTGATAAGCGATGCGCTGCGATGGCCGGCCAGCGACTGCACCACGATGTCCAGATCCGCAGCAAATTCCTGCGGCGAAAGGTAAGGTTCGGCGCGACCTACCTCCCGCCGCAAGACCGTCGTGTGCCCCAAGGAGCGAGCACTGGCCGCAAGACGCGCATATACGCCGACCAGCGCGCGCCGATACGGTTCGCCGGCGCGGTGTGGCGAGCGGTCCGGCGATTTGTCCGCCAACGCAAGCAACGATTCGCTCACCGGCGCCAATAAGGACGAAACCGACAGTTCGCCGCCAAGCGCGTGCACTTCCTCCAGATAAAACTGAAACACGACCGCAGCCTGTCGGTCCAACGCCTGCTCCAGTGTCGCGGCGTCCACGTTCGGATTGCCGTCCCGATCCCCGCCAATCCATGAGCCCATTTGCAAAAACGCTGGCAGGTAGACGGTGCTTTTGCGTCGCGGCCTGCCCGAACTCGCGGAGCCGGCGGCCGTCAGTTGTCCTTCCAGATCCGCGTATAGGCGTGGGATCTCGCGCAGGAACGTAAGCCGGTAATAGGACAGGACGTTTTCGATTTCGTCGGCAACGCTCAAGCGCGAGTCGCGCAGCATCCGGGTTTGCCAAAGCGTCGTTACACACGCCCGGATCAGCCATTCGTTGTCTTCGCGCTCGCGCTCGGTAAGCGGAGTGCTACGTTCAGCGAGCAGTCGTTCGATTTCGCGCTCGGTATCGAGGATGCTTTTGCGCTGTACTTCCGTAGGATGTGCGGTTAGTACCGGAACAACCAGTGCCCGGTTGAAGAACTGGACGATCCGATCTGTCGACACCTTGCCAGCGTGCAAGCGCGTGAGGGCAAAGCCCAAAGTGCCCGGCTCTGGCCCCGCGCCCGCTAGCTCCTGCGCCCGGCGCGTGCGGATAAGGTGCTGGTCCTCGGCGATGTTAGCCAGGTGCGAAAAGTAGCTAAACGCGCGCACGACGGAGTTGGTCTGCGCCGGCGTGAGGCGATTGAGCAGGCGGTACATCTTGGCGCCCGCATCCGGATCCGTGCCCCGGCGAAACTGAACGGCATGGCGCCGCACGGTTTCGACCAGATCAAAAATCTTTTGGCCGGCCTGTTCGCGAATTACATCGCCGAGAATGCGCCCCAGGAAGCGAATATCCTCGCGCAGCGGGTCGTGTCGGCTCGAGACGGGTAGCGGTGTCGTGTCACTCATCGGCGGCGGACCGGAAAATCAGGAGAAGCGCCGCAGTCGATTGCTATCCCTCGAGGGAACCTGAACAGAGCGGACGCGTGCGTAGACAAATGGCTGCGCACGGCCCGAAGAATATCAGTCGACAGCCTCAGCCGCTGGCACCCTTGCGCACGACAGAACCGGTTTCGTTGCGCGCATCCGACGCGTCGGGGGGCAGCGGCAGTCTTCGCACCGCCTCGGCAACCTCATCGAGCAGCCCGGCGCCCCCGGCGGCCACGTGCCCGATGATCGCAAGCCGCATCCGCGGCTCCCAAAAACGCCGCAGATGGTCCGCAATGGCGCCGATCGCCTCCTCGCGTTCTGCCTGCGAGACGAAGAACGCTCCAATCTGGTTGGCCATCGTCACCAGGTGTTGCACGTTCATGTGGGCACCGGTTTGCGTGCTTCGACCAGGCCGATTTGCTGTTCGGAAAAGCGACGAAAGCGCTCTTGCCACTCCGAGGGATGCGAGACCAGCGTCACCTGGACCGCGGTGACCTTGTATTCCGGACAGTTGGTCGCCCAATCCGAGTTCTCCGTTGTTATCACATTGGCCCCGGATCCCGGAAAATGGAAGGTGGTGTACACGACCCCCGGCTGCACGCGTTCGCTCAGGTGCGCGCGCAATACCGTCTGACCCGCGCGACTGGCGATACCAGCCCAGTCGCCCTCGGAAATACCACGGTCCTGGGCGTCGTGCGGATGGATTTCCAGGCGATCCTCCTGGTGCCAGGCCACATTGGCCGTTCTGCGGGTCTGAGCGCCGACGTTGTACTGCGACA
>CAZSOI010000536.1:0-1895 GCA_964608115.1 uncultured Burkholderiaceae bacterium
CTCACCGCCGGCGGCGAGGGCACCTTCTATTATCACGATCTGCCCTACTCGCCGCCGCATCCCGCGTGCCCCAACAGTTGGGGCACCTATCATATGTTCATGGTCGATAAGAATTATGAGATTCGCTCGCGCACGTCGCAATTCTATGGCGCGCGGTTAATCACGCAGGAGTGGGCCGAACCCGGAGACAAGCCGCATCGCGTGTTCAAAGCAGCGGTGGACGTGAAGGACTCGGATGGCCATGTCCTCGTCACTGCGTACGCAGTGCTAAGACCGGATGGCCAGTGGTCCCTGATGCTAATTAATAAAGACCACGACAATCCGCACTCGTTGAAGGTCACTTTTCACGATGAGGAAGCGAAGACCGACAGCACGTTCGCAGGACCCGTGACGATGATTACATTCGGCAGCGCGCAGTATCAGTGGCATCCGAACCGAAAAGCCGGCGACGCTGATCCGGATCTTCCACCAGCGAAATCTACGGTGACTGGCGGCCCGAGTGTGAAATACGCGCTCCCGCCTGCATCGGTAACCATTCTGCGTGGTCACATCGCTGTGCTGCCCGCCGCAAAGTAGAGCGGATCGGTCACCGGAACGAGCGAGCCCAGGTTCCATGCGAACTACGCGGTGGCCGCTTTGCCAAAGTATCGAGGAACGAATTCGTCTTTCACGAATGTTTCGTACGAGGTGGGCGTGGTGTTGCGCGCATCGCGAGGCTCGAGGGTGCGCATGTGGCCAGAATTCAACGCGCCGGCCATTTCCAGAATCAGGTCCACAAAATTCGCGGACATTCCCATACTCATCATGCCCGCCCGCACTTGATTGTCCGGAGCCTGGAAATATTGCAGGTTCGGCTTTTCGATTTGGCTGCCGATAATCGCCGCAGCTTCCGCCATCGTGACGTCCCGCTGCCCGTGTAGCTCGCGCGTCTGATGACCTTGGAATTCGAGTTTCATCAGTTCGGTTGCGGCGGCCGCCCCGATGTCTCGCGTCGCGATCATTGGCAGCTTCAGGTCGGCGCGCACGGGCCCTGCAGCCACGCCCATCTGTTTGATGATGCCGATCTGCGCAAGCGTGTTCTCCATGAAGTAGCCAGCGCGAAGATAGAGCGTATTCACGGCTGGAATTTTGTTGAGAAGCTCTTCGAACCTTTGCAGCCCAACGACGGGCCCAGTCCCAGCCGGCTTGTCCGCACCGAAACTGCTTAGCACTACCGCGTGTCGCACGCCCGCTTTTTCGATCGCACCCGCAATCGAATCCGCGCTTCGATCCTGATCGTCGCGATAGTCCTCAGCAGCGGGATGTGGTGGAATCATCGCATACACCGCATGCGCGCCGGTGAATGCCTTCGTGAGTGCAAGCTGGTCGCTAAGGTCGCACACAAAGGCTTCAGCGCCGGCACTTGCCAGTTCTTTCAGCCGGTCCGCATTGCGTCCAATGACGCGCACAGTTTGATTGTTTGCAAGAAGTGTTCGCGCGACGACACTACCTGTATTCCCAGTTGCGCCGGTGACAACGTACATGGAGATCTCCTTTGAAGTAGACGGCTGAGTCTTGCGCCAAAGAAGATTCTACTCCCGCCAGAAGCTCATTTGTGCAGATTCGGCGGTCGGCGCTCTTTGGCGTTGATCAGACCTGCAGCGAGGTTTGACCCTCAGCCCTTTGGGACCCAGGCCGACTGAAGTTGCTCTTGCGTGAAGCCGCCGTGCAGTTTGCCTGTGAGCGCGTAGCGATAGAGCGCCACGTTGAAAATTGACGCCGTCGCCGAGGAGATGGCAACTACGATTTGGATGTATGCGAGGAGCAACAACGAGACGAAAATAACTCCTGCCAGCGATCGCGAAAACGCAATCAAGCCAAAGAACCACGCTCCAAAGCCTCCAATGATTGCGAGG
>CAZSOI010000537.1:0-29837 GCA_964608115.1 uncultured Burkholderiaceae bacterium
AGTCTTCCATTTGCACTTCCACGTGCTTGGCGGCCCACGGCCTTGGCGCCATATGTCTGTCGGGAGGTAATTATGGGCTCGCTATCCATTTGGCATTGGCTCATTGTCTTGCTGGTCGTCGTCCTGGTTTTCGGTACCGGAAAACTCAAGAACCTGGGCCGTGATCTGGGCGGAGCGATCAAAGGATTTAAGGAAGGAATGAAGGAGGGGACCGACTCGCCCGGCTCCTCGACCCCGTCGCAGAAAGTCGAAGATTCGTCGCGTTCGACTGCACACACAATTGACGTGGCTGCGCGGGAAAAAAGCGGCAGCTGACTCTGACCTTGGACGCCTGTGGCGCGCGCCCGTTGCGGTGGGCCGCGCCTCAGTGAATCGGATCCAATCATCGGGCACTGTCATTTGAGCCCGGGGTTCCCATGTTCGACTTTGGTGAGCTTTTGGTAATCGGTGTTGTGGCGCTGATCGTGCTGCCGCCGGAGCGATTGCCGCAGGCGGCGCGCACGTTGGGGCAATGGATCGGCAAGCTCCAGCACTACGTTGGCCAAATGCGGGTCGAATTCGATCGTGAATTTCATTTGGCTGACCTGCGCCGCCTTGGCGAGGAGGCACGGGCGAGTGCGCGTTCTGTGGAAACGGAATTGCGCTCGGTGGCTTCGGGCGTCGAATCGGAGGTTGGTAAGGTGGCGTCGGATACGATGGTCGCGTTTGGCGAGAATTCTTGGAGCAGCGGTGGTCCCACGCCACTGCCTACGCACTTTGCGCGACGCTATAAACCGCGCCCGTCGATTGACGATCTGACACTGGAAATTGAGCGTCTGAAGCGCCAGTTGGCTCTGCCCGACGCAGGATCGGCGGCGCGCCGCAAGTGGGCGCCGCGCGCTCGCATCAATCGTGTGCGCGTGCGGCGCTAAGCGAGAAGCGCTATGAGCAGGCACAGTGGTTGGCAACCACGGCAGGCATGCCGATGAGCGCGCCGGAACAAGAGGAGGGTTTTCTTTCGCATCTGGTGGAATTGCGCATCCGCCTAGTACGCGCAGCATTGTCGGTGCTGGTCGTGTTTTTGGTGCTTTGGCCCTTCATGCGACCGATTTTCGACCTGCTTTCTCGCCCGATGATCAGTGCCCTGCCACAAGGCAGCAAGCTGCTTGCCACGGGAGTCATAACGCCCTTTCTTGTGCCCCTGAAGGTCACCTTGTTTGCGGCGTTTTTACTGGCATTGCCCTTCGTCCTGTACCAGGCATGGGCTTTTATCGCCCCAGGCCTATACCAGCATGAAAAACGCCTCGCATTGCCCGTCCTGATCTCCAGCGTTGCGATGTTCTTTGCCGGAGTCGCGTATTGCTATTTTGTCGTCTTTGGCGTCGTCTTTCGCTTCATCGCCGGATTTGCCCCGGAAAACGTCAACGTGGCACCGGATATCGAGCAATATTTTGATTTTGTTATACGTATGTTCATCGCCTTTGGCTTGGCCTTTGAGGTGCCCATAGCCGTCATGCTGCTCGTTCGCCTTGGCATTACGTCCGTAGCGAAGCTGCGCCATGTGCGTCCGTACGTGATTGTGGGCGCGTTTGTAGTCGCGGCAATTGTCACCCCGCCGGACGTGCTCTCCCAGATGCTGTTGGCGCTGCCGCTTTGGTTGCTGTACGAATTGGGCGTGCTGCTAGGTACGCTTGTCGGCGGTAAAGACCGGCACCAGGAGGCGCGCGCAGAGTGATACTGGCGCGCAGCAGGGCCGTCAGCGTGTAGCTGGCGGCGGGCGCTCGCCAACTCGAATCTTCAGGTTCAGCTCCTTGGCCTCGCGCTGCACATGCACGGTTGCCATAGCGCCGGGTTCGAGCTGCGCGATTTGGTTGAGCATTGAGCGGCGTTCGCTGACGTTGACTCCGTTGATCGATACGATCACGTCCCCTGGCTCCATGCCACCGTTGCCCGCCGGACCATTTCGCAGCACGCCGCGCACAACCACCCCCTCCTTGCGCTTGAGGCGCAGCGCATCGACCAGCTCGGGCGTGATGTCGTAGAGTTCAATGCCGAAGTAGCCACGCTTGACGCGGCCATTTTGGACAATCTGGTCCATCACTTGCGTGACGATCGAGGTCGGAATCGCAAAACCGATACCAATCGATCCCCCGGTGCGCGAAAAAATTGCGGTGTTGATGCCAACCAGATGGCCATTACTATCGACCAGGGCGCCTCCCGAATTGCCCTCGTTGATCGCAGCATCGGTCTGAATGAAATTCTCGAAAGTATTGATGCCCAGGTTGGTGCGACCTAGGGCGGAAACGATCCCCATCGTTACCGTTTGTCCAACGTTAAATGGGTTGCCGATTGCAAGCACCACGTCGCCGACTTTGAGCGTCTCGGAGCGGCCGAAAATCATGACCGGTAGGTCGGGCAGATCGATTTTCAGGACGGCCAGGTCCGTTTCCGGATCCGAACCCACCAGCCGCGCGTCGACCCGGCGACCGTCGCTGAGCGCAACCGCGATCTCATCGGCGGCCTGCACAACATGGTTGTTAGTCAGTACATATCCGTCCGCGGTCACGATGACACCGGAGCCCAGACGCGCAACGCTTTGCGGTTCGGAATTAGCCGATTCGCCGAAAAACTGCCGTTCAATCGATTCGTCCGCCCCGCCCCGGCGGATTTGCTTGGCGGTGTAGACGTTTACCACACTGGGCATCGCTCGCATCGCCGCATCGGCGTAGGAGCCAAGGGCGTTGACGCGAGTTACCGGCTCATCGGCCGGAATCTGGCGAATTGACGTACCTGCAACCGGACTCCGTGCTGGCGCGGCGCTTGCCACAAGGGCCCGGCTCGTTTGCGTCTCGCGCGAGATCCACTGCGGTTTGAGCGTGGAGACGACGAACAACAACGCCATGCCCACGGTAGTGGCCTGCGCAAAGACGAGCCAAATGCGCCGCAGCATCAGTTGCTCCGCGTGCGCCCGTTTGCAATAACGCTCAATTGCGACGGCTCTTGCATCATGGTTGTGGTCTGGGTCAAGTAACTGCCTGGTTTTGACGTCGGCCCTGTGCCGCAGTTGGCGGCAAAAGAGGGCAATTGCTTCAATAGTCTCATCTTTTTATGGCTGATGGGACCCGGGTCAAAGGGCACGCGCGGCCCCGAGGCGCTTGCCACCCCGTTTTTGCGGGCCTATGAGGTAGTGAAGTAGAATAGCAGGCTCCTCGAAACGCGCCCGGCTCACTTGGCGGGGCAAAGTTCCCTCCTCCCGTCGATCGGCGCGTGGGACGAAATACAAAAGGCGATTTCACAATGGTGCTGTATTCCGGTACAACCTGCCCCTTTTCGCAACGCTGCCGACTCGTGCTTTTTGAAAAGGGGATGGACTTCGAGATCAAGGACGTCGATCTTTTCAACAAACCGGAGGAAATCTCCATAATGAATCCGTACGGTCAAGTGCCGATACTCGTCGAGCGCGAGTTGACCTTGTACGAATCGAACATCATCAACGAGTACATTGACGAGCGTTTTCCTCACCCGCAGCTCATGCCCGCGGATCCCGTGATGCGCGCACGTGCGCGCCTGTTTTTGTTTAACTTTGAGCGCGAGTTGTTCGTACACGTGCAGACGCTTGAAAATAGCAACAATCAAAAAGCCATTGAGAAGGCGCGCATACAGATTCGCGATCGTCTGACGCAACTCGCGCCGATTCTGCTCAAGAACAAGTACATGCTCGGTGACGAGTTTTCGATGCTCGACGTCGCCATTGCTCCCTTGCTCTGGCGCCTGGATCACTATGAAATCGAACTTCCTAAGAGCGCGGCGCCCTTGATGAAGTTTGCCGAGCGTATTTTCAGCCGTCCGGCCTACATCGAGGCGCTGACGCCCAGCGAGAAAGTGATGCGTCGCTGAGGCGGTGCGCCGTTTCCTCGACGAAATGCCCTCGATGCCAGACGTCTCTGCCAAGCCGTACTTGGTCCGCGCCCTATTTGATTGGTGCAATGATTGCGGCTATACACCCTATGTAACGGTCGCAGTTGGTGAGCAGGTGATTGTGCCCGCCGAGTACGTCAAGGACGGCGAGATCGTCCTTAATATCTCGCCGCTGGCAACGAACCGGTTAACCATCAGCAACGAACTGCTGGAATTTCAGGCCCGATTTGGCGGTGTCGCGCGCGACGTGCGCGTTCCCGTCGAATTCATCCGGGCCATCTACGCGCGGGAAACC
Organism: uncultured Burkholderiaceae bacterium; assembly: GCA_964608115.1. GTDB lineage: Bacteria > Pseudomonadota > Gammaproteobacteria > Burkholderiales > Burkholderiaceae_F > GJ-E10. The sequence continues at coordinate 4,193 of CAZSOI010000537.1, forward strand.
GGCCAGGGAATGGCCTTTGAAGGTCCTGTGCAAATGCCATCGAACGCTCCGCAAAGCCCCGACACTTCTCTGCCCGCGACGCCGGCCGCGAGCGCAACCGTCACGCCCTTGCGCGCGCTGCCCACACGCGAAACCGATGAGCAGCCGCCGGAGCCGACCCCAAGTCCCTCCGGAGACCGGCCTCGCCTTACGCGAATCAAGTAAATAAGGTACGCCAAGTCCTGCGAGCCGGCATAGCTCAGTTGGTAGAGCAGCGGTTTTGTAAACCGAAGGTCGGGGGTTCGAGTCCCTCTGCCGGCACCGACGGCTATGTGTACGAACCGGACACATGGGTTACGGAGCGTACCTACGAATAGGCGAGAACCTCCTCGTCGTCCGGCCCGGCCACAATTTGCGGCCGGGCCAGTTCTCGCTTGCTGCGCACGTCGCGCGCCACGCTGTGCGCAGCGCTCACGGAGCTACTACTGCTGCGGTGGCGGGGGTGGCGGCGGCGGAGGGGGAGGTGGATACCCACCTGGAGGCGGAGGCGGCGGCGGATAACCAGGGGGCGGCGTCGCGGGCGCTGCCGCAGGCCGTGGGTTGTACGGCACCGTTTGCCCAGGTATCAGGTTTCCCTTTGCGTACATGCATTGCTCGTACGCAATGTCGTAGCGACGCTGCACGGAGTAGCCGCTTCGTTGGCTCTCGCCGGCACCGATGGCCGATCCGGCCAGCAATCCCACGCCGGCACCTGCGCCCGCACTGCGGCTGTTGCCACCAATTAACGCGCCAGCGGCGGCACCGACCGCCGTTCCTACGACGGCAGAGCCCACCGCAGCGGTGTTCGCCGCCTCCTGGGCATTGCCGGTGTTCTGCGCGGCGTAATTGCGGCAGTACTGATCATCGGCGGCAAAGACCTCGAATGGTTTGCCGGGCGCTGGCATGACGCGAACGCTGGGCCCCTGGGGCACAACGGCGCATCCGGCCAGCGCGATAGTACCCAGGCCTAAGGCCGCGGCCCACTTTAACGGCTGCATGTTCGAACTCCTACGAAAGTGAAAAAAGCGAATCATTGCGAACGTTCTCCCTACAACAGAGCAATTGTCTCATCGAGGCGGCGCAGCTTGGGTCGGCGCCATGGGCTGCCAACCTTCAGGACATGACGTCACGTAGGGATAGTAGCCATTTGCCGACTTACAAAAATACCAGGCACTTGGTGTCGGTGGCGGTGGTGCCGCCGGCACCGGCAGATCGGGCGGAATATAGGGATCCGGCCACGGATAGATCGGGTACGGATAAAAGAACCAAACACCGCCCGCGATCCACCACCACCCCAAGCGGCCACCGTGCTCGCCGTGAAACCAGCGTCCTTCGTGCCAAATCGTCCAGTCGTGCTCGTGGAACCGAGCGATGTCGCCGCGAAACCCAGGCCCCTCGTGGCGCATCTCCAAGTGACCGCCGCGCTCTTCGTGTTGGGCCCATGCTGATCCGCTGGCCAGAGCGGCGGCTGCGCAAATCAAAACCGCCAGGACTGGACTCTTTGCAAGCATCTGCCGACTCCTGTTCGCAATGCATGAGAAAACACGAAACTACCAAGGGCCGCCACGCGGCGCTTCGCACCCTGACTGCTAGGGGCGATCATCGTTGTGCATTGGCCCTGCATGCTTGATGCGCATCAAGCGAGGCAATAGCGCCAAAACTGCGAAGCTCACGATCTGACCCCCAAGCTCGTGACCGCCGATGCACCGTTAGGCACTGTCAGTTGCAATTAGATCCTCAATGGCGCAACTCGTGCGTAACTTCTTGTAAACGCAGCGCTACGGCAAAACGGCCCTGCGGGCAGCGCCACGAGCCGCGCGCGAGCATCGTTCGAAAACTAGAACGGCTGCAGCAGCTGGATCGAACTAGCGTACAACAATGTGCGTTTGGCACGGTCTGCTCGTTTTGCGTGCCACGAGATCAACGAAGTGCGCGGCAGTGCGCCTAGCGCATTGCAGCCGGGGTATGGTGGCGCCTTGTCTTGGTTCCTCTGAGCCCTGGAAACAAGTAGCCCACCAGCGAGCGAACGAAGATCAGAACGAATAGGGCAAGCAATAGCTGCCAAAGAACGTCGATAGCGGGTAAGAGGCCAGAGAGCATCACGACGAGAACAAGGCCGAATAAACCGAGCAAAATGCCCCAGCCGTGGGCGGCACGCGATTTTCTTGTGCTTTGATTGCTCATTGTGAACGCGACGAGTGCAGCTGCAAAGAACACCCGAGGCATTCCTATTGCGCACCACGTGTTGCATCTGCTAACAACCTACGCTATCGCAATGTGGCGCGGCGGTCAGTTCCGTGGATTCGCATCAACCTTTTGTCCGACGCTGCATCTGGATATTTGCGAGCCTAGATGCCGCTCCAGCGCGGCGCCAGATCATGCTCGATCTGCAGCAGATCCAGTACCCGTGCCAGCGTCTGATCGACCATTTGCTCAAGCGTTGCGGGCCGGTGGTAGAACGTGGGTGAGGGCGGAAAAATGATGCCGCCCATCAGTGTGACGGCCTCCATGTTGCGCAAGTGCACTAGGTGCAATGGCGCCTCGCGCACCAGCAAGACAAGCCGACGCCGCTCCTTCAAACAGACGTCGGCTGCACGCGCCACCAGGTTGTCGGAGTAGCCGGTGGCGATCGAGGCCAGCGTCTTTGCCGAACAAGGGGCTACCACCATGGCGTGAGCGCCAAAGGACCCGGAGGCGATGCTGGCCCCGATGTCACTGACGGCATGCGCGCAATTGGCCATTTGTTCGATTTGGCTGCGCTTGAGTCCCAATTCGTGGTGCGCGCTAAGCGCCCCTGCATGGGACAGCACAACATGCGTTTCGATATTATTTTTAGCCGCTCGCAAATGCGCAAGCAGGCGAGTGCCATAGATTGCGCCCGAGGCTCCCGTAATGGCCACGATCACGCGATGGCAAGACGGACGCGATGTCTCGCCGGTCGCGCTGGCGCCGGGATTGTTCAAGTGGAGGAAGCTTGCTTGAGCAGGTCCTGCAGCTCGCCGCTTTCGTACATCTCCGCCATGATGTCGGAGCCACCGATAAACTGTCCCTTGATGTACAGCTGAGGCACGGTCGGCCAGTTGGCGAAGTCCTTGACGGCCTGTCGCACTTCCTCGTCTTCGAGCACATTGACGGTGACAAGGTTTTTCACGTCGCAGGACTTCAGAATCTGCACCGCACGGCCGGAAAAACCACATTGTGGAAACTGCGATGTCCCTTTCATGAACAGCACGATCGGATGTTGGGCCACGGTCGTACGAACAAATTCCTTGGCATCCATGAGGTCAAATTCCTGAAAAAAAGATTCTGCGCAAATTCGCGCGAGGGTGGCACGGAGTGTAAAAACCAGGCATGCCGCCGTCAAACCAGCGAAAAAGCGCATGCAGCGTTAGTAACTCGCCTGCGCAGCTGCATCGGCAATGGGCGGCATCGGCGAAAGTGCGGGAAACTTTAGCGGTCTGCATCAGACGGATTGCACCTTTGCCGTCACGCAAATTCGGTAAGCACCGAACGCTGTCTCGGATAAAAAGTAGCCTGATGCCTCAGCGCGCGGGCGTTGCGAAGAAGTGCGGGAGGGCGAGGATGCAGTCCCAGACCCTCCCGCGCGCGCACCTGTCGCCTGGCCGCTAGCGGCGACTTGTAACCTAGGTCTGGCCCGGTTTTTGACCCAGACAGGCGCGCTCGTGCCCCGCAAGATCATGCAAAGTGCAAACCTTCGCCAGGCCGTGGCATAACATCAACTCGCGCACCGCCGCTGCTTGATCGTAGCCATGTTCGACCAGTAAGTGCCCGCCTGGGGTCAGATACTCGCTGGCGCCGGCAACGATAGTACGCAGCGAAATTAAGCCATCTCCCTCGTCGGTGAGGGCCGCGCGTGGCTCAAAGCGAAGTTGCGGCAAGTGCTCGTCGGCTACGCGGATGTAGGGCGGATTGCTCAAAATGAGGTCAAAGCGCCCTTGCAGCGGTGCGTACCAGTCGCCTGCGAGCAGTTGCAGGGCTGCACCGAGCCGATTGCAATTTTCTCTGGCAACCTGCAGCGCTGCGGTGGACCGATCCGTGGCGACGATTTGCAAGTCGGGCCGCTCCAGCGCGATCGCAATGGCGATGCAACCGGAACCGGTCCCGAGTTCGAGCACCCGTGCCATTGGGCGGCCGTCGAGCAAGCGCAACGCCGTCTGCACCAAGATCTCGGTTTCCGGTCGTGGGACTAGGACGGCGGGGGTTACGCTCATGAGGCGCCCGTAGAACTCCTGCACGCCCAGAAGGTAGGCCATAGGAATCCCACGAGCACGCTCCTTTATCAGGCGCGCAAAGCGCGCCCGCGCGCACTCATCGATTGGGTGTTCGGGATGCGCGATAAGGCGCTCGCGCGATACTCCCAGCGCATGAGCGAGCAATACGCGCGCCTCGCGCTTGGGTAGCGTGCAATTGCCAAGCAGCGCCTGGGCGCTGGCCAACCGATCGTCACAGACCTCGGGCTGAGGCATTTAAGCGGCCTCGGCGAGCGACGCGAGCAACTCGGCCTGATGTTCCGCTGTTAGCGCTTGGCTGAGTTCATCTAGGTCACCGTCCATGATTTGGTCGATCTTGTATAGCGTCAGATTGATACGATGGTCGGTCACACGGCCCTGGGGAAAGTTATAGGTGCGGATGCGCTCCGAGCGATCGCCCGTGCCCACCAGGGAGCGTCGTGCGGAGGCTTGCTGTTGTTGCTGGGCACGCATCTGGGCATCCTTCAGACGAGCCGCCAGCACCTTGAGGGCGCGCTCCTTATTCTTGTGCTGGGAGCGATCGTCCTGACACTCGACAACAATTCCGCTGGCCAGATGGGTAATGCGCACCGCGGACTCGGTTTTGTTAACGTGTTGGCCGCCGGCGCCCGAGGAGCGGAAAACGTCAACCCGGATCTCGCTCGGGTCGATGCGCACGTCATTGATTTCGTCGGCCTCAGGAAGTACAGCGACGGTGCAAGCCGAGGTGTGGATCCTGCCTTGCGCTTCGGTCTCCGGAACGCGTTGCACCCGGTGAACTCCGGATTCGAACTTCAGCCGACTGTAGGCACCCTGGCCGATGATCCGCACAATCACTTCTTTGTAGCCGCCAAGGTCAGAGGCGCTCTCGGAGATCATCTCCGTCTGCCATCGATTGCGCTCGGCGTAGCGCATATACATGCGCAGCAGCGCCGCGGCGAAAAGTGCCGATTCCTCGCCGCCCGTTCCGGCCCGAATTTCCAGGAAGATATTGCGTTCGTCGTTTGGGTCCGTCGGCAGTAATAGTTGCTGCAAATGCTCTTCGAGGGCAGCAATGCGTTTGCGCGCGAGCGTCTCCTCTTCCTGGGCAAGCGCGCCAATCTCGGGATCGGCAAGCATCTGCTGGGCGCTGACCAGCTCCCGGGTCGCAAGCTGGTGCTCCTTAAAGCCGGTGACCAAGGGCTCGATTTCGGCCCGCTCCCGCGAAAGGCGCCGGAACTGATCTAGGTCAGCCGTTGCGTCTTCCTTGGACAGCGCCGCGTCGATTTCCGTCAAGCGTTGTGCCAACTGAGCCAGTTTGGCCCGCATCGATTCCTTCATTGGTGCGGTGTAGCGCGCGTTCAGCGGCCTTCTTGCTGCAGATGAGAGCGATAAAAGCGCGCTACCAGCTCGAGTTGGCGTTTGCGTTCTTCGTCCGGAGCGGCTGCGGCGTCGTTAAGCACCGAGATCGGGGCGTGCAAGAACTTGTTGGTTAACGCCTGCGAGAGCCTCTCGAGCACCATTTCGGGCGCATCGCCTCGTGCAAGCTGGCGCCGGGCGCGCTCGATCTCGTAGCGGCGCATATCCTCCGCACGCTCGCAGATGTCACGGATCAGGGGCACCGTGGCCCGTCCGGCGAGCCAGCTCTCAAAGTCGCGCACGCGCGATTCAATGATCGCTTCGGCTTGTGCTACGGCCGCCTGCCGGGACTCATGGCCGACCTGCACCATCTGGCCCAGATCATCGATCGTGTACACGAACACGTCGTCCAGGCGGGAGACTTCCGGCTCCACGTCCCGAGGCACGGCAAGGTCCACGACTACCATGGGCCGGTGACGCCGCGCGCGTACGGCGCGTTCGACCATTCCCAGGCCGATGATCGGTAGCGAACTGGCGGTGCAAGAGACAACCACATCGAAGTGCGCCAAGGCCTCGGGCAGCTCGGAGAGGGGAAGCGATCGCCCATGGAAGCGCAATGCCAGAGTGTGCGCACGCTCGACGGTTCGATTCGCCACCGTAATCGATTGGGGTCTGCGGGCGGCAAAATGCGTCGCCGCCAACTCGATCATTTCGCCGGCACCGACAAGCAACAAATGGCATTGCTCAAGGTTGCCGAAGATGCGCTCGGCCAACTTTACCGCGGCTGCCGCCATCGAGACCGAATGGGCGCCAATTTCGGTGGAGCTGCGCACCTCCTTGGCCACCGCAAAGGTGCGCTGAAATAAATGATTGAGTAACAGTCCCAAGCCGCCCGCTTCCCGGGCCAGCCGTTCGGCTTGCTTCATCTGCCCCAGAATCTGCGGCTCTCCCAGCACCATGGAGTCAAGGCCGCTGGCAACGCGAAAAGCGTGACGTACGGCATCTCCCTTGGGCAGGGTATAGGAGACACGCGCCAAGTCGCCTGGACCGATACCCTTTTCTTGGGCGACGAACTCGGCGAGCGTGGCGCCAGCGCGCTCCGGTTCGGTTACGGCGCAGTAGAGCTCCGTGCGATTGCAGGTCGAAACAATTGCCGCCTCGCTCAGCGCGCCCACATCCGCGTGTGCGAACCGCGCCCGCAGACGCGCAATCGCGCCCCGCACTTCCTCTGGCAGGAAGGCGACTCGTTCCCGCAGCGACAAAGGCGCCGTTTGGTGGTTCAGACCCAGTGCAAGCAGCTGCATCAGTTCGTAGGCGTGCTAACGGCTCCCCGCTTGTTTATACGGGCGCTGGGGACGAACGGCGCCCAATTTGACATTGTAGCCAGACCGTGCCCCCGCGAGCCTGGGCGCTTGGCTTTGTGCCCGCGCGAAGGCAAGGCAACGTGGACAAGGGACAACACTTCCTTTACACGCGCACTGGCAGTGGTGACCACGGTGGATTATTGCCGATAAGAATCATTCCCATCTGTTCCGCGCGCCACCAATTGCCGACATGCGCTCCTTTTCACGGGGCGGATCATGGAGCCCGCGAGCTCAGTTAAATAAAAAGGCGTCAACGATTGCCTCACGCAGTTTGCCGCACTGCCGCAATCGCCGCCGGGGCACGAACCCAATGGATTTGGCCCAAACCCTATCGGTTGGTGCGTTCGAAGGCGCTAAAAGGAGGACGAATTTGCGCCCGAGGCGTCGAGTGCGACGAATCCTTGGCCGTTGCTGCGTATTGCCGTCGGGGTGGAAAGATTGCTCGACCCAACGGACATCCAGCCAACTGCGTTCTCGCTGGCGTATGCGTTACCGGCGCTATCCAAAGCCAGAAAGCGCGTGGTGTAGTCAATTGCAACGATGGAACTCGCAATGGGTGTATTGCCAGCGAGCCAACCGCCCAGCGTAGTCGTATACGCATAATTGCCCAGTGCGTCGACAACGACCCACGTGTTGATGGCCTCCGCACTGCGGTTGATCGTGAGTACACCACCGGTTTGATTCACAACCGGCGGATCGGCGTTTGCATCGTTGTTGCCGTATGCGACGTGAGTCCAGTTGTTCGTACCGTACGGATATAGGACCCAGCTGGCTCCGCCCGTGGTCGTCCACAATGTCGTTCCCGAGGTGCCGACGGCCACGCATTCGGACCCGAAACAGTGAATCGCATTCAGTGTATTGGTGGAGAGCGTAGTTGCTTGCTCATTGAGCGTCCAACTCAGTCCGTCTGGACTGGTAAGAACGACACCACCCTCGCCGACCGATATGAAGTTGGAGCCGCCCCAGGCAACGTCATTAAGGTTGTTGGAGGTCGGCACGTGCGAAACCTGCTCCCAATTTTTGCCATCCGTGCTGCGAAGGATCGTGCCGCTGTTGCCAACCGCCACAAAGGTCAAGGTCGGGGCTGCCGGATTGGTTGGGCCCGAAAACGCGGCGACCGCGACCAGGTTCTCGCTAAACCCGGCAGGAACGCTGCCCTGAGTCCACGTCATGGCCTCGTTTCCTTCGGACGCAACCAAAGGCCCGGCAACAGTGGGCGCTATGGTGGCGCTATAGATGGTTCCCGCGGGGCCGACGGCAACGTAGATGCCCGAAGGAGGCAGACCCCCGTACCCGCAAGGCGTGAGGGCAGCGTATCCCAGGCCCGTCATGGGCGAGGGAATGCTCTGTCCGACGATCCACGGAGCAAGTGGGCCTCCGGCTGGGCGCGGCTCGGCACTAACTAGCGCACTTCCCGGTCCGCCGGCCGCGGTGCCGGTGCGGCCGTTGATCGTGAAAAATATCGCCGGAAATAGCGAGGTGGGCGAAGGGTTGTTGATCTGGTTGCATAAGATCGCGGGCGAAAGAGCATTGACCTCCACGCCAGCGTCAAGCAGCGTGGTCCAGTTCAGCGTCGTTAGCGTCGGATCCTGGGCGAAGAAAACCCAGTAGATGACCGACGGTTCCTCATTCCAAGTAATGCTGACATCACCATCGCCGGAGAACGTGGTCACGCCCGTGGGTGGCCCCGCAGGGCTTCCAGAGTTGCCCAGGCATCCGCACAAAGTTACGGTGGCGATCGTCAAAAAAATAGCCAAGCGTTTGGTCACAATTGCATCCGTTGCGCGCGGCGGTCAACCGCAAACTGCAGAATTTATCATTCCAGGGCCTTGGCCGCCGCGCGCCCGTACTGCGCGCCCGTACTGCGCGCCCGGGTTGCCGGATTCGGTGCCGCATCGGGCGCTATTTTGCAGATAGACGCATGCCTTAAGCGCTTGGCGTTGGCCGCACACCACAACGAGAAGACTACAGGGTAAGCATTCATGACGAATCGCCTTCCGACGCTATATATCCCGCACGGAGGAGGTCCGTGTTTTTTTATGGACCCCATGCCCGGGATGCCGCCCGATCTGTGGGACAAAATGGCCGCCTATTTGCGCGGCATCAGTGCATCCCTGCCGGCGCGACCCGAGGCTATCTTGGTGATCTCTGCTCATTGGGAGGCGGCGCGCCCGACAGTTAGTCACGTGCAACGCCATAGCTTGCTCTTTGACTATTACGGCTTCCCCGAGCACACCTACCACTTAACTTACCCCGCGCACGGATCGGTGAAGCTGGCGCAAAAAGTGCGCGAGCTACTCGCGCGCGCATCGATCCAATGCGATGTCGACGACTCGCGCGGAATCGATCATGGTGTGTTCATTCCTTTCAAACTGATCTTTCCCAATGCCGACATCCCGATTGTGCCGCTGTCACTGCGACATGATCTGGACGCGCGCGCGCACTTAGCCGTCGGCGCGGCGCTCGCCGGCTTGCGTGCGCAGGGCGTACTGATCGTAGGTAGCGGCATGAGCTACCACAACCTACGAGAGTTCTTCCGCCAAGACTTACAGGCCAATGAAGCGGCACGGCTCTTCGACCGATGGCTCGCAATAACGGTATGTCTGCCCGATGCCGCGCAGCGCGATCAGGCGTTGGTGCAATGGCAGCAGGCGCCTGGTGCGCTCGCAAGTCACCCGCGCGCCGAACACCTTCTGCCACTGATGGTTGCTGCGGGAGCCGCACGAAGCGACCCGGGGCGAATCGCGTATTCCGACACTTTGCTGGGCAAAGCGCTAAGCGCAGTGCAATTTGGCTAGTTGCTCGCAAGCGACAATGTGCCTATGCCTGCGTGTTTGCGTTTCGGGTATCATGTGCGCCGCTTTCGTTTAAGTCTTGCTTGCCCTCGGTCCTTCCGGCTGGTCGCGTCGCTCGCGTTCCCGCGGTTTACCCAGCTTGCGGCGCTTGATCGTCTGCACGCCGCGCCAGGCTCGGCGTAATTTCTCAATATTTCACACGGAGTTTTCATGCCAACCGGGACCGTCAAGTGGTTCAACGATGCTAAAGGTTTTGGATTTATTACGCCGGATGACGGCGGTAAGGATTTGTTCGCGCATTTCTCGGAGATTCAGGGCACGGGCTTTAAGTCCCTGCAAGAGCGTCAGCGCGTAGAGTTCGTAGTGGCTCAAGGCAGCAAAGGGCCGCAGGCAACGCAGATCCGCGCAATCTAAATTCCTAGCACCGGCCGCGGCCGACGCCGCGGCCGGTACCACGACAAGCCGGGCGGTGCGACTGCAAGCGCTTCGGCATTTTTCGGGGCTTGCCGACTTTGCACCGCGATGCTGCAAAGCCTTGTGTCTGCAACTAGCCCGGAAGACCTCCTTTGCCAGGCTTGCGAGCGCAACGCCGTGCGGTGCGGTGGGCCATTTATGGGGCCGCTAGCTGGACCCTACTACCCTGCTGCCATGCAGTGGGCTCAGTCCAGCTGCGATGTTCGCACCGGGCGTAGGTTCTCGGAGGAATGTTCCCGAATTCTTTCCGTGCCGCGGTTAACCGTGGCTTGATGCCGCTTGCGGCTTGCGCATGAGCCCATGGCTCGAACTGGCCGTCGCTGCGTTTTGCGCAGGATTCGTGGATGCGGTCATGGGCGGGGGCGGCATGTTGCAGCTGCCGGCGATGTTTGCGCTTTATCCGGGCGTGCCTCCCGCATTGCTTCTTGGCACCAACAAGCTGGCTTCCTCCGCAGGGACAGGTGGCGCGGCGCTGCAGTACGCGCGAGCCATTGCGCCGCGTTGGACGACGGTTGCGCCGGTAGTTGTTGGCGCATTCGTTGCGTCCTTGTTGGGCGCTTTTGCCGTCTCCCGCGTACCGGCAGATCCGCTGCGTAAGGCTTTGCCGTTCGTGCTGCTGGTGCTATTGCTCTACACCGTCTTTAGCCGCGCGGGACTCGCGCACGCACCGCGCTACGCGAAACATCGAGAGGCGGCAATTGCTGCCGCGGGCGCCAGCGCGGTGGGTTTTTACGATGGCTTCTTCGGGCCAGGGGCGGGCACCTTCTACAAACTGATTTTTGTGCGCGTGCTGGGTTTTGATTTCCTCAATGCGGCCGCACCCGCCAAGCTTGCAAACCTGGCGTCGAACCTAGCCGCAATCCTCGTTTTCGCGGTCAACGGACTCATCCTTTGGAAGTTGGGTTTGGCAATGGCGGCGGCGAATTTCGTTGGCGGGCAAGCCGGCAGCCGCATCGCGCTGCGCTACGGAAATCGCTTGATCCGTTGGGCATTTTTGGTAGTGGTCGCTGCGCTAGTGGTGCGTACTTTTCGCGACGCATACTTGGACTAAACAGGCTCAGGGCGCATCGATTTCCTAATGCCAAAATATCCGGCGGGCCATTGGCTACTTGCGATGCGTGTGTGCCCTGGGGCAGCAATGCGCGTTGTAACTGCGCCGGCGCGGTGCGCGAAGCTCAAAGATGGAGCACAATGCTGTGCCGGTTTTGTCCCTGTATTGCCTTTGAAGTGGCCCCCGGCGCAAGATCAAGATGCACCATCAAGCCGGAGTTAGTTTTCATCAGACGCGCGAGCAGTTAGGCCGCGCGGCGCGTGTTTTTGCCACCGCGTTGCGCAAGTTCGAGCGTGCCGCTGCGATCCTTGGCGTGGGCGCAGCCATTTGTGCTGCAATTTTCTTCGAGGCACAGGTGCGTGCGCAAGATACGGCGATGTCCGCTCCACAGGGCACGCCGGTTTATTCGGCGGCGCAACTTGATCAGATGCTTGCGCCCATTGCCTTGTATCCGGACGACCTGCTCGGTCAGATTCTGATGGCGGCAACGTATCCGCTGCAAGTCGTCCAAGCAGACCGCTGGATGCAAGTGCCCCCCAATGCGAGTTTGCGAGGCGCAGAACTTGCGCAGGCGCTGCAACAGCAGCCGTGGGATGCGAGCGTAAAAGCGCTCCTCGCTTTTCCGCAGATCCTTAGCGTCATGGACAACAACCTGCAGTGGACCGAAGAGCTCGGTGAGGCGTTTTTGGTGCAGCAGGCCGATGTGATGGATCACGTCCAGCAACTGCGCGGCCGCGCGCAGGCGGCGCGAACGCTAACGTCCTCGGCGCAGCAGACCGTGTCCAACAACGACCAGGCAATCGAGATTGCGCCGCCAGGCGCAGATACGCTGTACGTACCGGTTTATGACCCAAGCGTTGTCTATGGAGAGTGGCCGTACCCGGATTACTTACCCTATTATTTTGACGTTCCGGGCTACCCCCTGGGAAGCTTTATGGTCTTTGCCATTATTGCTCCGCTTTGGGGATGGAATCATTGGGACTGGAACCATCACCTGCTAAACATCGGTACGGGACCAGGCTATGTACCAGGCTATGGCGGCGGTGGCCGACCGCTGCCGCTGCATCCCGGACCTTGGCGTCACGATCCGCTGCAACGTGGTGGCGTCCCCTATCGCTCTAACAACGCGCAGGCGCGGTTTACCAATCCGACCGAATTGCGTTCGGGACGGGAGAACTTCCGGGGGTATTTCCCGACGATCAGCTCGCCTGCACCTAGCACTGTTGCAGAGCCGCGCACCAGCGGCCCCGCACCGGCAGTGCGCAACGCTGGCAGCATGCCGCAGATCCCGCGCGCCGGGGAGCCGCGATCGTTGCCAGGGCCTTCGGTGCGCTCGGCCCCGCCGGCGCTGGAGTCTTTCGGAGGTGGTGCACAAGTGCGAACGCAGGAGCAGCGCGGAGCGGGCAGCCGGATGTCCTCTGCACCTTCTGGTGGCGCGAGGGTGCGGCGATGAGCGGCGCTTATTTGGTCCGGCAACCTTATATTCGCCACTTGCGTGCCCAGGCCAAACGTTGTTTGGAACAGCGCGTCGTAACAGTCTTCCTAGCAGTCGGCGCAATTGGCTTCGGGGCCTGTGCGTTAGCCACTGATAAGGTCCAGCGGGACTTTGCGACAGCCGAGCAGGCTGCGGAGGCGCTGGTCAGGGCGATGCGAAGTGACGATCAAGCCGAGCTGCTTCGTGTTCTTGGACCGACTGCAGAGCCACTGATTCGATCCGGTGACGAAGTTGCAGATCGCGAATCGCGACTTCGGCTCGTCACTGCGTACGATGTGGCCCACCGGATCGAGCCCGAAGGCGCAACCCGCGCTCTGATGGTCGTTGGGGCCGAGCAGTGGAGCTTGCCCATCCCGGTGGTGCAACAAGGCCAACGCTGGCACTTCGACACGGATGCGGGCGTCCAAAAGATCCTCGATCGCCGGGTGGGCCGCAATGAACTCAGTGTGATTCGGGTCTGCCGAGAGTACGTAGCTGCACAACGGGAGTACGCGGCAAGGGACCGCTTGGGCAACGGCCCGGGACAATTTGCGCAGCGATTCGATAGTAACCCCGGCAAGCACGATGGGCTTTACTGGGAGGCCGCGGCCGGTGAGGCGTCAAGTCCCTTTGGACCGCTTGTGGCAAAAGCACGGGCCGAGGGCTACACGGAAAAAGACAACCTGGATCGTCCGTCGCCGTATCACGGATACTATTACCGAATCCTTACACGCCAAGGCGCGCATGCACCGGGGGGAGCGAAGGATTACGTTATTGATGGACATATGACGGGCGGCTACGCGTTGCTCGCGTATCCCGCAAAATGGGGTGACTCAGGGATCATGACATTTGTCATCAACCAGGACGGGATCGTTTTCGAGAAAAATCTCGGGCCGGAGACGCAACGGCTCGCCGGTGAGATCACCGCATACGATCCGGATCTGAGTTGGGGCACGCCGTAGGCTGCTGATTCGCTCGGCTCTCACCCCTGCCTGCCGCGATTTGCGGTTGGGCAATAGCGGGGCTCAAATAGGCACGGCACGCGCCGTCTTTTGCTTGTGCGCAAGACCGCCGCAAGGCTCTGGGTATATGTTTTTTTGCGTTGGCGCGCAAATTCTCGTCGAGCGGGCACCTATTCATGCAAGCAGGCGACCAAGACAGTCCGAAGGTGTTTTCCGCATCGGATCGTTTTTTTTGCGGGTGCACGGGAATTTGGGCAGCGTCGACGTAAGCGGGAGGCCGCAAAAGTGCGGCGTCTGGAGTTAGCATTAATATTCAATTGTGTGATCGCAGGGAGGGCGGGCACCGAGGCTTTTCGGGGCGGCTTAGCGTTTGGGGCCGGGAGCTTTGCTGCGGCCAAAATCGCGATACAAAGTCACCATCGAAGGCGAAATTCCAACGCCGAGGACCGATGGCGGCAAATTGGCGGCGAAGCTTGCCGGCAGGCTATGCCGACGCGGCAAGGCGCCAATCGGGATATACCTTACTTGTGCAAATGAAGGAGATGCATCATGGCTGATGTAGTGCGCTTTAACCCTTTTCGGGGACTGTCCCGACTGGAGCCGTTGGGACGCGAATTTGAGGACTTGTTCAAGGGCTTTTTCCTGACCCCCGTTCCATTTCAACAAATGGCCGGCGGGCAGATTCCCGTGGATGTGACCGAGGACGAGAAGTCCTACAAGGTGCGCGCCGAAATCCCCGGTTTTAAGAGAGAAGAGATCGATGTTTCCGTCAACGGCGACCAAGTGACCATCAGTGCGGAAACAAAAAAAGAGAAGGAAGAAAAAAAAGGCGAGCAGGTCGTCCTGCGCGAGTTGTATTACGGCAAACAGTATCGTTCTTTCACGCTGCCGCAGACGGTCGACGACACTAAGACGACAGCCAAGTACGCCGACGGGATTCTTGAGCTCACGCTGCCTAAGAAAGGGGCGGCGGCCACCAAGAAGATCACGATCGACTAGGTCGCAAAGAAAGCTGCTGCGCACAACGCATCCTCACGGGGTGGGTTTTGGCGCGGTCAACGCTGGGCCGGGTAAGCTGAATAGCCGCCGGCCCAGCAAATGTTCTTAGCAAATTGCTCATCAGTCCCCAAAAGGGTGGGGAAGGCAGGCGGATCTTGTGAATTCGACGGTAGAAGACGTACGCGCGCGAACTCTTGAGTCAGACCACGAGGAAGCCGTAGGACGAATTTTCCGTGGCTTGCTGCGAGGCTTTCGCGGCTCGGCGGCGATTCGAATTCGCAATGGCGTAACGCACAGTATGGGTAGCGGCCGCCCGGCATTTACGCTCGTGTTGCAGGATGCCTGCGTGCTGCGCCAGTTGGTTTTTAAGCGAAATCCGATTTTGCTTGCGGATGCCTATTTCCGCGGACAGGCAGACTTTGAAGGCGATCTGTACGCCGGGCTTCGTCTAAAGCATCACTTCCAGTCCTTGAGGCTAAGTCTGCGCGAACGCATCGCGCTGATGCGCGAAGCGCTTCGATTGCCTGCGCGTCCTCGCTCGCAGACCCAAGCAGGTGCACCGCGCAGCACTGAGGCGTTTTCCAAGCGCCACTCTAAGCGCAGTGACCGGGCGGCAATCTCGTTTCATTACGACCTGTCCAACGAGTTTTACCGTCTGTGGCTCGATGAGCAGATGGTGTACTCCTGTGCATACTTCGAGACACCAGACGACAGCCTGGAGCAAGCGCAACGCGCCAAGCTTGATCACATTTGTCGCAAGTTGCGACTGCGTCCCGGTGAACATCTCCTGGATATCGGGTGCGGCTGGGGAGCACTGGTATGCTGGGCCGCGCGCAAATATGGTGTACACGCGCACGGCATCACCCTGAGTCAGCGGCAACTGGACTATGCAAGGAAGCGTATTGCCGACTTGGGGCTGCAAGCGCTCATCACGGTGGAGTTGCGCGATTACCGAGACCTGCAGAGTGAGGCTGTGTATGACAAGGTTGCGAGCGTTGGCATGTTCGAACATGTCGGGCTCGCGAATCTACCGCTATATACCGCTACGGTGCATCGCGTACTGCGGCCCGGTGGACTGTTTCTAAACCACGGTATCACGCATGATGTGGAAGGCTGGAGCCACACCGTCGATAGCGAGTTTATCAATCGCTATGTGTTTCCGGACGGCGAGCTCGATACTGTCAGCAATATACTGCGGGGTATGGAAGGCGCGGGTTTCGAGATACACGATGTCGAGGCGTTGCGCCCGCATTACGCGCTGACGCTGCGCAACTGGGCGCGGCGCCTGGAGGAGGCGCACGAGGAGGCTTTGCGTGAGGTCGATGAGACGACCTATCGTGTATGGCGCCTCTATATGGCCGCGTGCGCTCTCGAATTTGAGGATGGTGGCACGGGGATCTATCAGATTCTGGCCTCGCGCCGCGGCGCGCCAACGCTGCCGGTGCCGCTCACGCGGCGCGACCTGTACACCTAAAGCGCAGCCGCAGCAGCCTCAGTCCTCGTCCTCGGCCACAGGCAGGCCCCGACGCTGCGCCCACTGCTTGGCTCGGGATATGGCTACGCGAATGGCCATTCCTTCCTCCATCTGCTCGGCGAGCAGTGCGTTGGCGATTTCGATTGCCTTTTCGCGTGTAGCTGGACTTAAGTGACGCATCGACGCGGGGTAGTAATCAATCGTCCACGGCATTGGAGCTCTTTCGCGAGGAGCCCTCGAAAATGTGTGACCCCGCTGGAGCCAATCTGTGCATGCCGCCGGCCCATTCGGGTTTGCGCGTCACGCGCCTTCTCAGGGCTTGGGCAAGGGCGTCGTGTCGGTCCGCGGCGGCAGCACAGGAAGCTCGATACGCGGGTGCTCGCCCGTCAGCGACTGCAAGAAGGCCGCAATGGCATCCTCCTCTTGATCGGAGAGCTTTTTTCCGAGCTGAACGGTTCCCATGAGCCCCACCGCTTGCTTCAGGCTCCACACCTGACCGGAGTGGAAATAAGGAGCACGCAACGCGATATTCCGCAGCGGGCCGGCGCGAAACACGTATTCGTCGCCCTGGGTTTCCGTCACCGCGAAGCGGCCCTTATCGTTGGGAGGCAAAATTTCGGCGTTGGGCGTAACAACAAGGCCAAATGGATAGTAGCCCTCCCCGCCGACGTTCACGCCGCGATGACAGTTGGAACAACCCCGGGACATGAAAAGGGCAAGACCTTTTTTCTCTTCAGCCGACAGCGCATCTGCGTCGCCGTCCAGGAATTGGTCAAAGCGCGATCCGGGGGTGATCAGCGTGGCTTCAAAGGCCCCAAGAGCTCGGGTGACGTTATCGAAGGTCACCGGCGAGGGATTGCCGGGGAAGGCCCTCTTGAAGCGCTCCACATACTCCGGCATCGAAGCAAGTGTCCTCTCAACGAGTTTGGGGCTGGCATTCATTTCGATGCTCGCCTCCACGGGACCCTTTGCTTGCGCCTTTAGATCCTCGGCCCGCCCATCCCAGAACTGGGCGATATTAAAAACCGCGTTAAACACCGACGGTGCCCGCCGTGGCCCTTTTTGCCAGCCATGACCGATGGAGGTTGGCCCGGCATCCGAACCGCCAGCAGCCAAGTTGTGACAGGAGTTGCAACTGATGATTTGGCTCGCCGAGAGTCGCGGATCAAAAAAGAGCATTTTGCCCAGTTCGATTCTTTGGCGCGTCACGGCGACACCACGTACGTCCGGAACGACCGACGGTATCGCGCGAAACAAGCCGCGCGCTGTGTTCAGAAGCTCGTAGTCATCGGCCCGCGCCAGCGTGCAAAAAAAGACGCTGACACCAACCATGCTGAACAAGAAAAGCTTGCGCATATTCCGCTCTCCTCTCGCTTCGAAATTTCTTGCAGGTCCGGGCGTGCTCCACTTTGACTCCTGAGCCAGACCCATCGCTGCACATATCGTGATTGTGCCTGCCAATAGCGAGCGCGCCAACCGCCAGATCCCCAAGCCCGATGACTTTTTCGGGTCTAGCTTTATCGTGGGCGTCCGCGCCCAAGGGGTTAATGCGCGCAGATTCGCAACAGGAATTCGCCGGACAATCCTTGACGGACCCTTGTGCGAACCGAGCAGGCCGACACAGTGCGCAGCAGCGGCGTGCTCCAAGCGCCAATTTATTAGCCGCGTTCATACAGCTCGCGGCACTCGCTTTCGCGGCCGCGAACCACTCGCTGGCCAAGCAGCGAACCATGCGTCTCGGTCACGACCGTGTGCTGGCGTTCGACGTGGTCGTCATCGTAAAAATACACGACGACCCAGTCCCGCTCGCGGTGCAACTCATGGGCCTTTGCGGTATTGGAGTACAGCGCAGTAAAGTGCCATGGACCACGCCGCGTATGCAACACCGGCAGCCACGATTCGCCGCTAGGATTAAAGCGCCTTGGTGCGATTGTTGGCAGCTCACCGGCTAAGGCTTTGGCACGATACTCATGGTCTACGTCGAGCACGATGTCGACCGTGGGTCCGCCACGGCTCACCGGGGGTGTGCGAGCGCGCTGAAGCGCACGGCGCCGGTCGAGCATTTGCGTGAGGGCGGCGCGAATTGCGCTTGCGCGCCGCGGCCCGACGCCGCGCAAGCGCTCGAGTCGGCCATCATGTGCCGCCGCTTCGAGCGATTCGAGCGAATCTACGCCGATTTGGTCATGAATTCGCTGTGCGAGTTCATCGCCAATGCCGGGTACCGTTTGAAAAACCTGAGCCACGTTCGCATCGCCTCGCAAGCGATCGAGCTGGCTCCAGCGACCGCTAAGAAGAATTTCGGCAATCGCGCCGGCGATGCCGGGCCCAACCGACGGCAACGCGTCCAGTCCCCCGCGTCCCTCGTGTTCGAACAGATCACGCACGCCCCTTGGCAATGCGGCAATCGTATCGGCTGCTTTGCGATAGGCGGCCACTCGGAAGGGATTGGCATTTTGCGCGGCCAAAAGTTTGGCCGCTTCGCGCAGCATATCGGCCACCGTCGCATTCTCAGAGGTGTTTTCGATGACGGCGCGGCTCATGGAAATTAGGCATCGCTGGCCGGGTAATTATGGATGAAAATGCCTAGGCACGATGCGGCATTGACGCGTATCAAGAGGCTGTGATCGGCATTGCGGTGGAGCGTGGCGATCGCGTAATCTTTGCGCATGCGTTGCAGGCCCTTCTTGGGGGTGCTGCAGTCTGAGCGCTTTTTTCGACCAATCCATGGACATATCATGGTCAAGGCCCATCCACCCCAAGTCGGCGCCGTCGATCCGGAACTGCGCACCTCGCCAATTCTGGACGAGGAACAGGAGTTTTCACTGGATTTGGAACTCGAAAGCGGCGCCTGCTACTTTAATAACGTCGCTTACCCCATCGGCCAGTTTGTGCTAAGTGGTAATGAGTTGCTCCACTGCGAGGGGCGCGGTCTATGGGTACGCAAGGGTGAAATGCGTACGGACTAAGTACGTCCTCGAGCGCATGCCGGCCATCGCGCTCCCACGCAAATGGCCTTTGGATTAAACCAACGCTGCCTCTTGGCAAGCAGGTCCCAAGACGGCCGGCGGCAGGGGTCTTGGGCCTAGCCCGATGCGCTTGTTGGCCCGTTTCGAGCAGCGATGAGCGCGCCGCTTTTGGCGCTGCTGGTCGCGGCGCTGCGCCTGCGCCGCAACGCGCACCTTGCACGCTCCCGATTCGAGGTCCAACGCCTGAAGCGGTTTCGCGCCTTCGCTCAATACGTTCAGACCCATTCGCCGTATTACCGCCAGATCATGCAAGCGCAAGGAATCAATGCCGCCACATGCCAGCCGGGCGACTTTCCCGTGCTCACCAAAGGCCTGCTGCGCGAGAACTTCGACCGAATTGTCACGGACCGCCGGGTCCGGCGCGAGCCGATAGTGGAATTTTTGCAGCACTCACGCGAGCCGCACGAGCTCTACCGGGGTCGTTTCATCGTACTGCACAGCTCGGGCTCTTCCGGAGAGGTTGGCCATTTTGTGTTTTCTAGGACCGATTGGATGCGCGGCTTCGCGGCGCTAACGCGGCTCTATGAGCCTCGGCTGCGACGCACGAAGTGCGCGTTTTATGGAGCGACGGGCGGGCATTTCGGCGGGGTCTCTTGGGCATTTACGCCGTCACAGCATTTTGGGCGCTATGCGTTTGACGTTCGGGGACTTGATGTCAACGCGCCACTTGAGCAGAGCCTGAAGCAACTTGACGAGTTTCAGCCGCACATCCTTGCGGGCTACGCGACCGGAAACAAGATTCTGGCGCAGGCGCAGACGCAGGGGCGGTTACAGATTCACCCGGAGAGCGTACTTTGCGGGGCCGAGTCCCTCTCGGCAGCCGATCAACAGTGGATGGGACAAGTGTTCGGCTGCCCTTGCGTCAACATCTACGGCGCTTCGGAAACGATGTTAATGGGTATTGCGCGCCCAGGTGATCCGGGCATGACGCTGTTTGACGACGACTTGATCTTTGAGGCGGCAGTTGACCACATACTGGTGACAAACCTGTTTAACCGCACGATGCCCCTGATTCGCTATCGTCTGAGCGACACCTTGCGCTTTACGGACCGCATGAGCCCCTATGGCCATTACCCGGTGATCGAGCCGCTCGTCGGACGCGAGGAGTGGGTGCCACAATTTCGCAACGCACTGGGGCAAACAGAGTTCCTCAGCGCGCTTGCCATTGACGAGGTTTCGGTGCCAGGCGTTTGGCGGTTTCAATTGCGCTGCCAGGACGAGACATCTTTTCGCTTCGCGGTTTGCCTGGATGCCGGTCTGGATACTTCGCAGCGAACGCGCGCAATCGAGGCCGTGCACAGGCTACTGCGCGAGATCCTGAACAAGAAGGGTCTGAGTAATGTTACGTTTGCTGTCGATGTTGTCGAGGACATTCCCGTTAATCCTGTCACTCGAAAATTTCAGTTGGTGCTTGCGCCGGCGCGCGCATCCTGAGCATAAATGGGCTACGCAAACAGCAGTCAGACCTCAAAAGCGTGGATCGCTGCCCGCGCGCGGGCGCGCAAAGCTAGGATTGGGGACGAACGTGACCGCTGCCTCTTTCGCGCAAGATACGCCGCAGTTTGCCGCCAGCGCCATCACGCTGCGGCTGCGTCGGCGCTAGATCAATTCGCACTGACTGCAGACCTTGGGAATCAAGGAAGGCGCGCAGAGCGGATTGCGCTCGAAGGGCCTTGTCCTGTTCGCGTGCACCTAGCCGCAGGCTCAACGTGCTTGGGGAAAGTTGCGCAAGCTGAAAATCGTAAAGCTCCGCCCCCTCTTCAAGCACCGTTGTCAACACCAGCGGCAGCAGCCGGACACAGACCCCCTGCTGATCGTGTAACTCCAGCAAATCGTCGCCGCGACCCTGAATACGAAGCGCGGGCAGCGGATTGCCGCAATCGCACGGTTGCGCACGCAACGTGATGGAATCGCCCAGGTCATAGCGGATGAGCGGCTGCGCGCGGTTGGCTAGATTGGTAAGCAGTACCGAGTGGGACGGCACACCCGGGGGCACGGGCTGGTAGAGTTCATCGACCGGCTCGAGTACCACCCAGTCTGCGTTGACATGCATCCATCCGGCCGGGCAGCCTACGGCGATTGAGGCAAACTCCGAGGCGCCGTATTCGTCCCGTACCTCGGTCATAAACACTTCTTGCAAGTTGCGGCGGGTTGCCTCCGAGAGGCACTCTCCGCCGGTCCAGAATTGCTTTGGACGAATGCGTAATCGCCCCGCCTGTTGCTCGTGCGCAAGCAGCGCCGCAGCACTCGGGTAGGTCGCCACGATGTCCGGCCGGTACGCATTGAGCTGCGCGATCAGTGTCTCCAGCGGCTGCATCAGCGAGAAGACCTGCAAGCGTTGTGCCATCCAGGGAAAGATGCTGCGCAAGCGCTCCACACTAGCGACGCCGGCGAAGTGGCCCCCTGTTACGGCCACGAGCGCATAACGCTCCAGCACAAGACCCGCGCTGCTCCAGTCCAGCGATGCAAACGCACCGCGAAATCGAAACAATTGCAGCGCGTCGTATACCGCCAGCGCATTGGCATCGTGAACGAAAATCCCGCGCTCGCCGCTGGTTCCGGAGGAAGTCCAGATCGCACAGCCGCCCGCGAACGGGCGGCCGACAAGCTGCGGGTCGGCGAGAAAGGCTTCGATTGCGCGGCGCCGCAGCGCCGTATTTGTTACCAGATCATCGAAACTGCTCATGACCATGTTTTTGGTAACGATGGGCAGCTTGCTAAGGTTGGGAAGATCGCCCTGCGGGATACCGGCGTACAGCTCGCGATAAAAGAGAGAATTTTCCCGGGCGAAGCTCACCGTGTCTCGGCAGCGCCGTTGCACCAGCGCGTCGCGGTCCGCGGCTGTCAACCACGGAACGCCACACATGCTCCAGGCGCTTGCGAGCAAGCGCAGTGGATCGGGCCAAGCCCAGGCTGCTGGGGCCGCAGCCGAGCGTGCGAGAACGCGTGGCGATGTGGTCTGTGCCGCAGTTAGCGCCATGACTTCGCCTCCCCCGCCAAAACGCCGCTCACGGCTTGCAGTGCGAGGCCCGCGTCTTGCTCCCACGATCTGAGATCGACACGCAGCCTAGATTACCGAACGTGCAGTGCGCCCTTTGACTCGCGGATACTGGCTATCGGGCCACAGGCGCACTTTCGCATCGCTCGCCACAAAATAAAACGGCGCAGCTCATTGCACTGCGCCGCTTCGTCCACACAGGGCATCTACCCTGAGGGTACTACAGCCCGCCGTGACGGCGGGGCAAAAGCACCAGCAATCGCGCTGGTGTATGAGTCGCACTTTACGCGCGCGGCTTTTCGCGTCAAGCCCCAAGTGCGCGCGACTTGACGTACATCATGCCGGAATTAGAAGTGACGGCACTGTCTTTGTAGGAGCGCGCGCGGCGGCAATAGCGACGCATTACGCGGGGCAGCATATGCCAAATCGCCGTGATGCGACCTTGCACTCGCGCGGTCATTTCTTGCCTGCAGCAACAAGGGCACGCAAATACGCGAATTGCCTTGTGAACGTTACTTTCTTCGCTTGAGCGCGCGGTCGACAAGGCCCACCCAGCCTGATGGTTTGATTAGTTCTTGCGCGTCGCCTTGCTCTAAGCGAATGCTGCGTTGCGCTCGGCCAAAAGGGCGCGAAGAACCGATCGGTGGCATCGCCGCTCCTCCTCGCAATAGCAACCCAGGGAAAAGTTCGTCTGACACGAAAGAGCAGCTAGCAAGTCCAGCGTGCGCGCGGCTTGGGGTTGTTTCATCTGCGCGCGAAAGCTGCGCTCAAATGCCGCCCAGGCCTTGGCATCGCCGCCTTTTTGCGCCTGTAGGCCTTTTTTCATCAAGTCCGGGCTCGGCGAGAGCTCGGGCAGCCAGGTGTCATAGTAATCTCGTTTGGCAAACTCGCTCTTGGGCACGCCGCGCGGGGGCCGGCGAACCGTGCCAATGCGTAGCCCCTCGGCCCTCTGACGCGCCGAACCAAGCTGGACGATGCGAATGGCCATTGCGCTTGCGCTTTTACTGCGGATCGCGGTCGGCAAGCTCTTGGAAGCCGGCCGCTTGTGGCAGGCGCTTGAGCGCGGCCAGTAGATCTTCGGGCGGCTGCGTCAGGCGCCGCGTGGCCAAGTCGAGCCAACCGCCAAAACTCACGACGCGAGCGCTTAGCCCACCGTCGTCTCGATAGAACTCATTGCACATCGACCATCGGCTGCCATCCTCGGACAGGCCACTGAGTTGCAGCGTAACGCGGATCGATTCGAGCAGACCGACCTCGCGTCGGTATTCGAGTTCGTCTCGCAAGATCACGGGTCCGAGCTTGCGGCGGGAAAACTCCCGCATCCCAAAGCCATTTTCCAAGAAAAACTGCATGCGAACATCCGCCGACTTGTCCAGGTATGCGGTGTTTCGCATGTGCCCGTTAAAGTCCATGTCGCCCCAGCCGGCCATCATCGTTTTTTCGAACATACGTCGCTCCTCGGCGAGCTTGACGCACTCCCAAGAAAAATATGTATATGCATATAATAGTTCATGCGAGCAAAAAAGCAAGCACTTCCCGACATCGCCAAGCGGGCCGCTCGAACCCTTGAGCGCGACGAGGCATGGCACGCAAGATTGTTGGCGCGTCGCCTGGTCGCACTTGCAGATCGGGGACTAAAAGCAACCGGTCTGAGCCACGCACAGTTCATCCTGATGTGCCTGATCGCGTCGGCTACGGACGACACTGTCAACGCGCTGGCCCTGCGCGCCGGCCTGGATCAGTCCACCATGTCGCGCAATTTGGACGTGCTGGTCAAAGCCGAGCTCGTCGAGGTTACGACCGCCTTGCAGGATCGACGCCGCCGCGCGGTGTGGTTGACGGAAAAGGGGCTTTTTATGCTGGCTCGCGCGATCCCGGTGGCATCGGATTTTCAGATTCGACTCGAAAAAAACTTTGGACCGACCCTGTCCCCACTCGCGGGCACAAGGATTCGCAGTGTCAGAACAAAGCGCAAGAGCGCATCGCCCGCAAAGTAGGCGAGCCCATTGTCCGAGCATTGCGCGTGCTTTCGAGCCGCGGCTTAAAAGGGGGCTGTGGCATGCGCCAGGCCTCTCGGGTTGAACACTTTGTGCGCCACCTTGCCTTGACTCTTAGCTTGCTAAGCCCGTGAAGCGTTTGGGAATCGACAAGCTAGGGCGCGCGCCGGCCGCCACGCGGCGGCAAATTTCCAGCGCCAGTTCCCTCAGGCAAATCCGTCTTCCTTTCCAAAAAGTGAAACACGCATGCACGATGCACGAGGGCTCGATGCGCTATGGGTCAAGCCGTCACCGCGACGCACAACCGCGGGAACGCTCATAACTCGGCGGCGCTAATTCCACATAGTACCGGTGGTCAATCGAGTTGCGAACTTGATGTAGGTCCAATGGACTTATCGAAGCATCGCGTAGCGTGCTGCACTTTGCTACTCGGGTTGGCGCGGAGGTCCACTTTCACCATGAAAAAAGCATTGTTTCTCTTCGCTATTTGCCTGCACGCCACGACCTTTGCAGGATTCGACGAAGGCCTTAGAGCTTACGACTCGGGGAATTTTTTTGAAGCCTTGCGCAATTGGCAGCCATTAGCTGAGCGTGGCGACGCCAATGCACAGTTCAATCTGGGCCTGATCTACGAAAACGGCCGGGGTGTAAACGTGGATTACGTCCAGGCTTTGCACTGGTATGAGCGGGCTGCGGGTCACGGACACGTGAACGCACAAAACAATCTCGGAGGCCTGTATTACAGGGGCCAGGGCGCGCAGCAAGACTACGAGCAAGCCCTGTACTGGTACCGCAAGGCGGCTGCGGGCGGCTCGGCGAGCGCGCAATTTAATCTGGGTTTTATGTACGGCGCTGGCCACGGCGTTGCGCAAAGCGATGAGCTTGCAGTTCACTGGTACCAACGGGCCGCCGACGGCGGAAACGCTCAGGCGCAGCGAATGCTCAGCCGTCTCTACGCTATTGGCTGCGGCGTCGCGCAAGATGCGCAACTCTCAGCGATGTGGTACCGCAAGGCAGCGCAAAGCGGCATGGCGGAGAGCCAAACGGACACCGTCCTGCCCGATTGCGGTGACCCAGCCTACGCAAAGCCTTCTCCAATTGCGGTGGCGGCGGCGTCCAAACCGCCAACAGCAGCCATGCGCCAAGTGACTGCGACGCGTCTATTGGACGATTGATCGGTTATTGCCAGGCGAGCGTCCGGCGAATTTTCCGTGGCTAGCAAAATAATGGGACGCGGTGGCTAGCAATCAAATCGCACTTCGCGTCCCTGCGTTGTTTCGGCGCGGTGCGTCGGCCTGCCGGCGAGCAGGCCGTGCACCAACCGTGGCGCAATTATTGAGACATAGCTTGCAGCGTGGTGAAAGCTTCCCGTGCCACCCGATTCGTCTCGAAACGAAGCCAAACGCTGCGGATCTCCCCGCGACT
>CAZSOI010000538.1:0-11484 GCA_964608115.1 uncultured Burkholderiaceae bacterium
CAGCGATCGGCGGCACGAGTCCGAGCACCACCGCCTTCCCATTCGTCGGACCCAACCCCGAGATCGCGGTAGCCAACCTGAGTGGCGCAACCAACGTC
Source organism: uncultured Burkholderiaceae bacterium (assembly GCA_964608115.1). Lineage (GTDB taxonomy): Bacteria > Pseudomonadota > Gammaproteobacteria > Burkholderiales > Burkholderiaceae_F > GJ-E10. The sequence goes on from CAZSOI010000538.1 coordinate 99, forward strand.
ATCCCGTACTTCATCACAGCCGATGGCCCGGTGCGCGAGGCGCGCTTCAAGCACTTCGTGAATCAAGGCGGGTTCGGCGGGTTCGGTGGTTTCTTAAGCGGTTTCGGTGCTGGTGCTGGAGCGCCTGATGGATCGGTGCACGAACTGTTTACCATCACCGGCCGCGTGGATGCAACCAACACGATTGGCGTCACTGGACAGCCCCAGACCTGCGTGCTTGCGCAGCCCGACTTTAATCTCATGCGCCAGCTCGACAACATCTCGTTTCGCATACCGACCCCGCTATTCGGGCTGGGACTTATCGAGGCCATCTCGGACGGCACGATCCTGGCCAACATGAACGCGAACCTGGACGCCAAGCAGGATCTCGGGATACATGGAAGCCCTAACCGCAACGGCAATGATGGCACCATCACGAAGTTCGGATGGAAGGCGCAGAACGCAACCCTCTTGATGTTCGCAGGCGAGGCGTACAACGTCGAGCTGGGCGTGAGCAATGAGTTGTTCGCGGTCGAGCACGGACAGGTAGGCGAGACGCTGCCCATTTCATGCCTGTTTAATGGCGTGCCTGAGGATCACAATATCTTCGATCCTTCGAGTTCGGCAAGCACCGGCATGGCCAGCCCGTTCCCGCTTTCGGACATCGAGAAGTTCGACACCTTCATGCGCTTCCTGGCTCCCCCCACGCCAGCCGTGAGCACTCCATCGACCACCAACGGGTTCGCCGTGTTCACGCAGATCGGGTGCGCGATGTGCCACACCCCATCCCTACAGACCTCGGTATCGAGCCTGAATGCGAGCCTGGGTCCCACGACGGCCAACTTGTTCTCAGACCTCCTAGTACATCACATGGGTTCGCAGCTCGCCGATGGCGTCACGCAGGGCCTAGCTGGCCCCGATCAGTTCCGCAGCGCGCCGCTGTGGGGCATAGGCCAGCGCGTGTTCTTCCTGCACGATGGACGTACCTCGGATTTGGTGCAGGCCATCAATGCACACGCAAGCGATGGGTCCGAGGCCAATGTGGTCGTGCAGCAGCTTCGTCAACTGCCACCCACCTCGCAGCAGGATCTCTTGAACTTCCTGCGCTCGCTCTAGTTGTGGCCATCTGATGGGCCGCCTGGTGTCCTCGATAGTGGTCGCGACCCAGCGCCTCAGCGACGGCACAGCGCGACCAGAACAAGAGCAACGTGCGGCGCCTGGTCGAGGTGTTGGATGCGCCGCACCAACACGCGCAGTGGTGCACTGTTGGGCCTCTTGAACCGTCGCGGTATTGGCCGCGAGCTGCCGAACTGGGGGCGCCCAAGGACAGCGCGTGCGTTGCAGTGACGAAACGGCCGCACTAGCTCGACTGCCCGATGGCGGATTGTCGCGGCCAACGGCTTTGGGTCGGATTAATCGCAAAACGCCCGCTGACGGCTATGAGGCGCCATGTCGGCGATGCGACGGATTGCGGAAGCGATCCGATGCTCCTACGCTTGGACGCCAGACGGCCACGAGCCGACGTAAGCGCCATTGCTTGAATTTCGCGCTTAGCGAACATTCTGGCCGCTGAGCTTGTCATCGAGGCTTGCTCGGCTTACGGATTTTCGGCAAAGGTCTTGCTAATTGATTCTTGGAGCCGTCGCATTCGTAGAAACTCCGTCGCAATCGCAGCCGCTTATGTCATATTCGCGCTGACACTAACAGCGATTGTGCCGCCCACCGATATCTGAGACGATTAGGTCGATCATGGCCGACCGTGGATGCCTTCGGGTGGAAGCGGTGCGTCCGCTGAGCGGCAAGATCGATTCACGCTCGATCGCACTTCGCGATTTGTGGTGGAACGCAAATGCGTACCGGGTGTCCGTCCTCGGCCGTTGGGGCATACTGGTTCGGGTCGACTCTTGCAACCCGAAACGCCCGCTTCACATGGCTTGTCTGGCCTTATCGGGTTTTTTCCAGTTGACACCGCGGGTAGCATCACTGGACCTGTCCATAGTGGGCGGAAATTCAAACTAAACCCGAGGCAGTTTTTATGAACGAAGAAGAACTTGCAGGCCGACTTGCAGCGGTTGAAGTCCGTCTTTTGAAGATCGAGGCATTTCTTGAAAAGGCGCGACGCACTGGTTGGACTGATTCCGAACAGTCCGTAAGGCCGCCGGCCAAGGTCGTGCCTCATAATGTTGATAGCGAGGTCGCCCGGGAACGGCTCCAACAAGAATCCATGGTCGGTGGTGTGCTGGGCTGGACTGGAGGCATTGCTCTGCTCTTGGCAGCCTCTTACCTGATTCGTTTGGGCATCGACTACGGCTGGCTTACACCGGAGCGACAAGTTGGCCTTGCAGCCATCCTTGCCTTCGTATTGATCGGTGCCGGGTTTTTTTTGCGAACTCGTGCATTACGGTACGCGGGGCTGCTGCCCGCCGTCGGAGTCGCCATACTCTTTCTGGCGATATACGGCGGCCATCTGTATTACCGAATTCTTGAGCAAAAGGAGGCCGGCCTCGCGGTCATCGCTGTTTGCGCGGGTTCTTTGTGGCTCTGCAAAGTTTTCCAGAGCGATCTGTATGCGTTCTTTGCTGTAATCGGTTCCTACTCTGCGCCGTTCCTTTTGGCGGGAGCACAGGCTTCATTGGTTGATCTCGTTATCTATTTTTCGGCCTGGAGTGTTGTCTTTTGCGTTTTCTCGATCTTGCAAGGCAGGCGCGGCGTCTATCTGTGGGCACTCTATCTTTCGCTTATTGGCTTTGACGTTATATGGCGCGGTCAGCATTCCGCGGACTGGGAGACAGCGCTTATCTTTCAGACGGTGCAATTTGCGATATTTGGGGCGACGACCGCTTTATATTCGATGCGCCGACATGACCCACTTGACCCATCGAAAGCACTTGCGCACCTGCCGCCATTGTTGCTCTTCTACGTGCTGCAGTACGGACTGCTTCAACAGCACATGCCCGCATCGGCACCGTGGATTGCATTCGGGAGCTTGGCCGCCGTCGCAGCACTATATGGATTGGCACGAGTGAGCATCGGCAGGGTGCTGCCTGGCGGTGAAATGCTGTTGTGGGCTTATGCAGCGATCGTGCTTGTCCACGCGGGTTACATTGAATCGGTCCCAAAAGAGTGGCAGCCCTGGGTTGCGTTCTTTGCGGTGCCAGTCATCGCGCTTTTGGCATTGCATGGAACGACGCAAATCGGTCCAAGGTGGCCGATTTGGCTTGCAATTGCCCTGGTTTTCAGCGCGAACTATGTGCGCATTATTCGCGCTGCGGATTCAGAGCACATTCCAGCGAGGCATGTGCTTGCAGTTTGTTATGCATTGTTGCTATACGCGAGCTACTGGCTTTTGCGCGGAAGGGAAGCACTTGCCGGAGTACGTGTTCTGCTGCTTTATATGGGACACATCTGCGCAATGGCGGCCGCGGTGCACATTCTTAACGAGCCGATCATTGAGTCGACAATGTGGGGGTTGCTAGCGATTGGCGGCTTGGGTCTTTCACTGGTTTTAAAAGATACCCCGCTTAGGCAATCTTCGCTCGTTCTATTTGGCGTTACGGGCGCCAAAGTTTTGCTATTAGACCTGCGCGGTGCGTCGCCGGTCGCCCGAATTGTGAGTCTTCTGGCACTGGGCTTCATGTTCTATTTTGGTGGCTTGATGTACCAGCGCGTGCTTGGGGTCGCGACGTCAAAAAAGTGATTGCCCCGGTCCCGATCATCACAACGCTAAAGGTCGGCATTGCAAATTACAAAGAGATGAAAGCTCGCGCGCTTAAGGCCGTGCGTGGCGAATTTCGCCCCTCGGCCAATGGACCCAATGTTTGGCTCAAGTCGACGCAGTCCTTTGCAAAAGCGCTCCGCGTCGGCAATCGGGAGCTTTTGCAGATCATTGCGGACAGAACGCCCGACTTGCTCGATGAACTTGCGCGTTTAACCGGACGCGCAAAAACCAGGTTCTTGTGCACTCTAAAGACGATGGCGGGCTACGGCTCGTTCAGTTGGATAAAGCCGAGCGGGGTACATCGCAGCCCGTGATACGCACGAGTGCATCGACCTCGGTTTGCACTTGGGGTTTACTCCCGTCGTTCCCGCGAAGTCCAATCGCCTCACCGCTTGGCACTACAGTAAGGCAATATACAAGCGACGCAACGAAATTCAACGGCTGTTTCGCCGCTTCAAGGGATTCCGTCGCATCTTCTCCCGCTTCGAGAAGCTCGACGTCATGTTCACTGCATTTATCCATTTCGCCCTGATCGCCGATGCGCTCCGATAGTGTTAACAGGTCCTAGTTCCTTCGAAAGCCTGCTAATGCCGCCAGATGGTTACCGGGAAGTACCAAAAGATCGTCGGGCGTCTCCGGCCACTCAAGTTGCTCCAGCTTGCATCTGACGAAGGCCTCGAAGTTTTGCAATCGCTTCACTCTCTCGCCACGGAACAGCTTCTCGGTGTTTCTGCATCGAAACGAGACCAAGGGCGCGATGCGAAGAATCACGCGTCGCGTTATCAACGTCAGGCGAGATTATCTGAAGCCGACCCCACGATATCCGCTACTGGTCGAATTGGTTGATCGCAATTCCAAGCCACAGCAACAGATGAAGGAGCGTGAACATGCCGTGGGCGATGCGTTTCCTGTGCGCGAAGCGGTTTACCGTTCGGATTTACGTTGCCCAGCCGCCGCGCCGCGCTCGGGCCTGCAGCGGACTGTTGCTCCGAACAGAACAATGCGAGGCAGCGCTCTAACTGGGGCTTCGCCTAAGGAGCTTAAACGCGTGGGCCCACTCGTTATGCAACAAACCCGGTATGCACCAGAGCATGCACAGTGGCTCGATTGCACGAGCCGCCTCGGCGCGGCCCATATCCGCGCTCTCCCATCCGAGCTCCATTACCAAGGCGGCGACCTTCGCTTTGGCCGCAACGTCGTTGCCCGCAATGAACATCGTTGGCGGGCCACCCGCAAATTGCGGGTCGACCATGTGTGCGTTACCAACCGAATTAAACGCCTTAACAAAGTGAATACCGGGGTAGTTGAGCTGCAGGATTTCTAGCAGTGATTCGTTGGGTCCGGTGAAAAATTGCAGTACTCCGGCCACGGGGGGCTTATCCGCAATCGGATTACTAGCATCGATTACGACCTTGCCCACCAAAGCGCCCGAGCCCGCCAACGACACGGCGGCGACGGCCGCCGTACCCTTAACCGCGAGAATTACGAGCTCACCGAAAGCGGCCGCCTCGGTGAAACTTCCAACGCGCGCACCGGCGTTGCGCAGCACCCACTCATCGAGCTTGGCGGTTCTTGAGGTACCAAGCATCACCTCATGGCCCTTGCCGCGTAGGCCTGCGCCCAATGTTTGGCCAACAATGCCAGAGCCGAGAATTCCGATCTTCATGGATGTTCTTCCGAGGAAATTCGCATCGAGCTCGCGTTCGCAGTTTCCATTGCAGTGTTGCCCTGAATCCGCGCGCATCCCAACAATGTCGACTTCGACCTGGCGCGGGAATTAGCCGCGGGCGAATTCGCGAGCACGGATGGCGCAACATAGCGCAGCGTCTTCACGCGACATCGACCGTCCGCGGCTCACGCGCCGTCACGGATTTATTTGGCCGCGCAGCTCGCCTTTATCGTGTGCGTCACTGTGCACGTTGATGTAGAGCTTGCCTTGCTCAAAGCTGTTGTACTGCTCTTTAGTGAGCTTCGTGCCGGCCGGGACGCTCCAAACGCCCTCGGAGGTCTTGGTCAAATGAACAACAACGGGACCGTTCTTGCCGGTGGGAGCCATGTGAATGTGCGCCATCGTGCCGGCAATTCCGGAGGTGGTAACGCTGCCACTGATCGACATATCGTCACCAACGGAAATGTTAGCGCTGCCGGAGGCAGGCGTGGAGACGGGCGGCACTTCCTGAGCGCCGCTAAGTGTCACCTTAATGTCCTTCGCGCTGGCTTCTCCAATGTTAAGCGCTAGGACTCCCACAAATATCGCCGAAGCAGCGGCGATCGAAAGCGTATGTCGACTGGTGGATTTCATTTCAGTTGCCTCCGTGAGATTGTATTTTTTGCAACCCGCGCTCTTCGCTCCTAACACGGCTTTGCTAGCCTGTGCCGCGACCGCGCTCTTTCGGGAAAGACTACTCTTAAATAAGTGCGAATGAGCATTGACTATCGGTGCTGTTCCCGTATGCAAATTTGGAATGCTAGTGGATTTGGCAGTCGTTGTTGACCCATCTGCCTTTAGGGTTTGTCATCCAGCGTAGCTAGTAAAGTCGGCAATCGTTCCTGCCGGCAATTTGCGCCTCGAGCGCCGACCGGAAGACGAGGCTGCGCTTTACCTGGTGGGAGCGTTTTCCAACCATAGAAGGCTCGGCTGGCAAACATGGCGCATCAGCTTTAGCGCCTCGGCGCCTTTGCCGCAAATTTGCGGCCGTTCTAGGCTTTCCCGTTTGTGTACCAACCCCGCGGGCGCGGCCTTCAGGCTTGGGGAATGAGGTTAGCTAGGATTGCCGGAGTATCGGGCAAAGAATCGGGTGGAAATCCCGCAAGTTGATTTTCCAAGCGCAGCATCGCGTAGCCGTGGACCATCGACCAGGCAGCAATCGTGGTTGCCGCAATCGTCGCTTTGCTTGTGGTGGGGCCAGCTAAGCAGGCCGCGACTGTCGACTCCAGCGTCCGATACGCCTGCCGAGCTTGTTCATCTAGCTGCGCGTCACGCACCCCCGAGATTTGACGGGACCCAAACATCAGCCGATAAAGACCGGGGTGTTCAAGGGCCAGATTGACATAAGCCCAGCCTAATGCTCGCAAACGGCAGAGCGGGTTGTTGGATTCAGGAGCCAAGCAGGCCGCAGCGAATTTGGCATTGAGCATTTTGAAACCCTGGGCCGCGATCGCGGCAAGCAGCGCATCCTTGTCCGCGAAGTGCCGATAGACGGCAGCGGCCGAGACGCGAACGCGGGCAGCGACCTTGCGAACGCTCAATGCCCCGATACCAGCCGATTCGAGAATTGCCAGTCCGGTTGCTACTAGTGTGTTGGACAGATTCCCATGGTGATATGCACGTCTTTGTTTGGTCATGCGGTGGTAAAAGTTGACGTCGTTAACATGAATCGGTAAATTAATGTGTACACAGTTTACATAATGTCCTATTTGACGGTGAAGTGCAACCGCGGAGGCCCTCATGGACAGCTATGCAATCCTTAAGACCGCACATCTGATCGGCGTTGTGATGTTTGTGGGCAATATTGTCGTTACGGGTTGGTGGAAGGCGATGGCGGATCGCACGCGCGATGCTCGAATCGTGGCCTTCGCCCAGCGTCAGGTGACGCTAACTGACTGGGTGTTTACTCTCGGTGGCGTCGCACTCATCGCCGTCGGTGGCATAGGCAACGCGATGTGGCACGGCCTTCCCCTGACGGCCCCTTGGCTGAAATGGGGTCTGGCCCTGTTTGCGGCCTCCGGCGTCATTTGGCTTGCCGTTCTTATTCCCCTGCAGGCGAAGCAGGCGCAGATGGCCCGAGGCTTTGCGCGAGCCGATGCGGTTCCTAAGGAATATTGGCAACTAACACGCTGGTGGAACGCGTTCGGAATTCTTGCGACCCTCTTGCCGCTGGCCGTGATCCCGCTGATGGTTTACAAGATCAGTTGAGGGCGATATCGCAAGGTCGACAATTGCAATCTCGCGAGCGCAGCGAAGCTCTGGTGCATCGCCGCGCCCGATCAATTGGTTGTTGCGGCACCGGATAGTTGAGGAAAAGAAAACGCGTAATCTGCGGGACGCAAAGTGAGGTCGCGCGAGACCTACGTGGCCGCCCGGCCAGGGCAGGATGCTAGAAGACAGAACTTGTCAGTGCATCGCAAGAGCAAGCGCTTAATGTGAATGCGCCCACGCTTAACGCAGCAACAGCGCATCGCACTGGGGTTTCTTTCAGTTCGTGCGGTTCAGCCTCCGGTAAGCGGGGCAAGGTGATCTCGCTTGCGCAGCGCACCGATGTGGCGCGGCGATGCTTACTCGATAGCTACCGCAAACAGACGGCAAGTTCGCATCGGCATTTTCGGCCCGGTCCGCCTGCCGCTAAATTCAGAAGCGGCGTTGCCGAAAAGTGTCCCGTCGTTTTATAAGCCGCACCGGCTTGGGCGTTCGCATTTCGCACTCGATCGTGCGCTCACCGCACCGACCTAGGACCCCGTGACTGATAAGATGGAACGGCGGCCGCAAGCCGAGAGAGCGCGGCGGCCAGCCGATCGACCTCCTCGCACGTGTTGTAAAACGCCAATGATGCGCGAACGCTTGCCTCCAAACCGAACCGTCGCAAGATTGGCTGTGCGCAATGGTGGCCTGCTCGCACGGCAATGCCTTCCTCGTTGAGCGCCGATCCGACCTGCTCCACCGTGTAGCCGTCCAACACAAAGGAAATCACGCTCGCCTTATTTGCGGCCGTGCCAATCAGGCGAAGTCCCGGGATGGGTAGCATGCGCGCGATCGCGTACTCGAGAAGTTCATGTTCGTAGCGTCCGAGATTTTCGATGCCCAGCCGCTCGATGTACTCTAGCGCCGCGCCTAAGCCCACCGCATCGGCAATGTTTCCCGTGCCAGCCTCAAAGCGTGACGGTGGCTCGTCATACACTGTTCGCTCGAAGGTTACGTCTTTGATCATACTGCCACCACCTTGCCACGGTGGCATGTCTTGGAATACCTCGCGCTTGCCGTAGAGCACTCCAATGCCTGTTGGTCCAAAAATCTTGTGCCCAGAAAAGGCAAAAAAATCCGTATCGAGCTCACGCATGTCTACCCGCATATGGGCTACCGATTGTGCACCGTCAACCAACGTGCGGATGCCAGCACGGTGCGCAATCTCAATGATCTGCTTGACAGGTACTACAGTGCCTAATGCGTTGGAGACCTGGGTGATCGCAACGATCTTGGTCTTATCGTTGAGTAGTCGCTGGTATTCTTCAAGGATGACTTGACCCGAATCGTCCACCGGGATAACACGGATCCTCGCTCCCTTCTCTGAGGCCAGCTGCTGCCAGGGGACGATGTTTGCGTGGTGCTCCAGGTGGGAGACGACGATCTCATCGCCCGCGCCGACGTGTTTAAGGCCCCAGCTCTTGGCCACAAGGTTGATCGCCTCGGTCGTTCCGCGCACAAAGACGATTTCCTCCACGGATCCTGCGCCGATGAAGCGGCGCACGATCTCGCGCGCATTCTCATAGGCGTCAGTAGCGCGTGCAGCAAGTTCGTGCGCGGCGCGGTGAACGTTCGAGTTTTCGTGAGCGTAGAAACGGGCGAGCCGATCGATAACGCTTTGAGGCTTTTGTGTGGTTGCCGCGTTATCAAACCACACTAGGGGTTGGCCATTTACGCGCTCTTGCAATATCGGGAAATCGCGCCGAACGGCCAGAACGTCAAAAGGCGGATGGCCTGCATCGGGAATCGGGGGCACGTCATTGCGCTGGCGCGACTGCGGATCGAGGAAGTAGTACGTCGGCCCTGCCATCGGTGCCGACAATGGCGTTCGCGCCTCCGCTGGGATGCGCGGCGTTGTCACGCCGGGCAACGCAAAGGGCAGCAGCGTAGCCAGTTCTTCGCCCGCAGGCAACGCAAGATCGCTGGTCCCTGGCAAACTCCTGGCTAACGGATCGGTAAGAAAATAATAGGTCGAAAGTACGGCCGGGAGACCGCCGACGGGAGGCAACTCAGGCACCGGTTGCTGTGCAGCGGGCGCTTGTGGCACACCCAAGACGTGGCTGCCTGCGCGTGCGTCGTAGCCGGGTGCTGCGACGAGCAAATTGTCCGGAACGCCGTTGGGTGCCTGGGCGTGCGCAACCAGCGACGGCACGGATGCTCCGAGGTTTGCTGCGGTAAGTGGAGAGTGCGGAACGAGGTTGGCCCCTGGCGGGATTGCCCCGCCGGGCACGGCCGAGGGAGTCGAGGGACCTAACATGCCGGGCGGGACTGAGACCCCCGGGGGCTGCGGGTTCTCGGCGAAGGGTACGCCCCCTCTTGAGATGCCGGCTCCCTGGGTGGGGAGCGCAGTGAAGTATTCGGCGGCAAGGCGCGCCAGTTGTTCCGGGGCAGGCAAACCCGGCGCAAGGGGCATGCTCGGAACTTCGGAGTTTGCCATGAGGCGACTCGAACCTTACTTGTAATTGTCCTGATAGTCGTGGTATTTGCCAATTTCCACGTCATCGAGCAAAGCCAGGGCGTCGTCCGTCTGCACTACAAGCGAGCAATACAGCGAGATCAGGTAGGAAGCGATGGCATTGCGGCTGATGCCCATAAAGCGCACCGATAGACCGGGACTTTGTTCACCGGGCAATCCGGGTTGAAACAAGCCGACCACGCCTTGGCGCTTTTCCCCGACCCGCAGCAGCAAGACCTTCGTTTTGCCATCCGCCACTCGCACTTTGTCCGAGGGCACCAAGGGGATGCCTCGCCAGGTAACAAACTGCGAACCAAACAGGCTCACCGTAGGCGGCGGAACACCCCGGCGCGTACATTCGCGCCCAAACGCAGCAATCGCCGAGGGATGCGTCAAGAAGAAGGCGGGCTCCTTCCAAACCTTTGTGAGCAACTCGTCCAAGTCATCAGGGGTCGGCGCTCCCGTTAGTGGGTAGACGATCTGATCGGAATGCACGTTCGCAATCAAGCCGTAATCCGCATTGTTGATCAGTTCGCTCTCCTGCATTTCCTTGATGGTTTCAATCGTCAACCGCAACTGTTCTTTGATCTGGTCATGCGGGCTGCTGTACAGATCTGACACTCGCGTATGAACGTCCAGCACGGTGCTGACTGCGTTTAGAAAGTATTCCCGTGGCTTGTCCTCATAGTCGACGAAGGTCGTTGGCAGCTCGGCTTCATCTCGCTTCGCGCACAGTACGTGCACGCTTTGCGGGTCCTTGACCTTATTGAGCCGGTAAATGCCCGCCTCCACAGGCACCCACTGCAGCAGGTGTGTGAGCCAGCGCGGGGTGATCGTAGGAAGTGTTGGCGCAGTCTTCGTTGTGTTTGCAAGTTGACGCGCGGCGGCGTCGCCAAGTGCAAGTTGCTGGGCTTGTTTATCTGCCATGTTGATTCCAGGTGAATTTTTATGGGTGAAATACGAACCAAGGATTGGCAAGACGCCAAATTACCAATGAACCGCCGTCCCCCCGCCATTACTGGCGACGCAGACAGACTGCGCACCGCAATACTGCCCATCGATTGTATTTTAAGGCAATCGAATGTTTGCACAGCTGTGCCCGCGAGAATCGACGTGAGCACATCCCGCGAATATGACCGAGAATTTAAATTCCGGAGCCATCCTCGACGCTTTCTTGAAGGGGGGCCTGTCGCGTATGGGCCTGTGCGATATGGCTGCCGGGGGGCACGCTGTGCGTAAGCCACACATTTCCCCCAATCGTGGAGCCGCGTCCGAT
>CAZSOI010000539.1:0-1957 GCA_964608115.1 uncultured Burkholderiaceae bacterium
TGATCTCGGTACGCGCGGCAAGCGAGCAAGGATCGGCTGCCATACTTTTCGCGCCACAGGCATCACCGCCTATCTTGAAGCGGGTGGCACGCTTGAGAATGCGCAACTCATGGCGGCGCACGAGAGTCCCCGCACCACCAAGCTCTACGATCGCACCGGTGATGAGATCACGCTCGACGAAGTGGAGCGGATTGCGATCTGAAATCTGCTATGGTCACTCGAGCTTTAAGAGGGTGAATTCACGCTCGACGGGGTCAAACGGAGGCAATGCGTACAATTTGCAGCTCAGGCGGTGTATTGTGAATTCGCTGGGCACAAACCGATTGGTTGCGGCGGCGATCCGCGATGTGCTCCAGCAACATGGCGACATTTTCGCCGAGATCGGTCCGAGTGAGGTTCGTGCTCAATTGCTTGCACGACTGGCGGCCGGTGGTGCTGTCGTCGAAAGCTATCTCCGCGGGTTCGATCGGGCGCTGGAAAGCCAACAAACAATCATCCCTCGTCGAGCTTCGCTCGTTCGCGACGTAGCCAACTTGCGCACGCTGCGTGGGCATTCGGACAGCGTCACCCACGTCGTCGCCCTCGACCGCGAGCGCGCGCTCTCCGCGTCCTCCGACAGCACCCTCCGCCTGTGGGACCTTGCGACCGGCGAAACCTTGCGCGTCCTGCAGGGCCATGCGGGCGGGGTCATCCACGTCGTGGCCCTCGACCGCGCGCGCGCCCTCTCCGCGTCTTTGGACAGCACCCTGCGCCTGTGGGACCTCGACAACGGTCTAGAGATTGCGCGCTTTACTGGCGAGGCGCCGCTGACGACGGTTGCTCTTACAAATAACAAGCGCGGCATGGTCGTGGCCGGCGATCAACAGGGACGCGTTCTCTTTCTCATTTTAAGCAAATCATGCCTGCAATCATAAGCGACCCAGAGGAGGATGTTGTGACCAAGAAGATCGTGAAACTCGACCTCGGCAACAACCGGGGTTCAATTTGGATCGAGGCGTATGAAGTTCCCGATGAGACGTCCGGCCGGGGATCGGTCGGGCGGGTTTCGGACGCGGTAGCGGCGCTCGCCCCCGCGTTCGAACAATTCACCCAGGTTTTCGAAGTTGCAGAGGCGCAGCTGTCGAAACTCGCGCGCAACGCACAAGAAACAACAATGGAAATCAATGCAAAGCTCTCGACTGAGGGCAACTTGATCATCGTCCAGGGCTCAGCGGAAGCATCGATCAAGGTCACCATGAAGTGGTCAGCTCCGAAAGACGGCCACGGATAAACCCCGCGTATAAGTTTGCCATGGCCTCCGACCTACCCCTCCGCCTTCAGGTGGCGATCCTCGGAACCGACGGAAAACCTGTCGGCTCCGGACTGGTGCTCGACAAAACGCATATTCTCACCTGCGCCCATGTGGTCCGCATGGCCGCCGGCATCAAAGATCAAAATGAGCCACCGCCATACAACCGCGACGTCGACGTCCAGACCCTCCCGTGGGACGGCGACCCGCCAACGGCCGCCCGCCTGGTGCCGGGCGCGTGGAAACCGACATCGGTAACTCCGGGCGACAAAGGGGTGCGCGACCTGGCTTTGCTGAAACTATCAGCCCCGCTGGCGGGCGGGGAGAGGGGGTGGGGCCTCTATCCGGGTGCTCATGTTCCGAAAGCGGCAGTCAAGCTATTCGCCTTTCCCGAGGGTCAGATCGCGGGCGTGCGGTCAGACATCGTTCTAAAAGGCGTAGTCGGAGATAACTGGTGGCAAGCGGATAATACACCGGCTGCACAATACAAAATACAGCCTGGCTTCAGCGGTAGTCCTGTGTTCGAGCCGGCAATCGAGCGCGTGCTTGGACTGGTCGCCGAAGCCGACCGCGGCGCAGCCCGCGTCGGATTCCTAATTCCTGGCTCGATCCTGTTGGCGTTCCTCGCAGATGTCGGACCGGATTTTGCCGATCGCTTCCGCGCTCCGG
>CAZSOI010000540.1:0-7760 GCA_964608115.1 uncultured Burkholderiaceae bacterium
TGAGATGGCGATCCTAGGGGCTGCGCTTGCGATTTTTTTCGGAACGCTGTTTGCAAACGGACTGCCTAAGCTTTACCACCCCGTTTTCAACTTGCCCGAATTTTCCATGGCTTCCCGCGATGGGTTTTTTTTGTGCATTCGGTCAACTGATCCACACTTCGATACAAATCAGACGAGACAATTCCTCGAAAATTTACGTCCCCTTAAGGTCACCGATGTGCCTGAGGTGCAGACGCCATGACGCATTTTCTTCTGCTTAGAACCGCCGCGGGGGCCCACCTCGCATGTACAAACACCGCTGCTCTGGCGTTGCGAGCGATCAATGTCCAGATCTGAGGGCACGATGAATTGCCGACGCCTAATTTCACCGCTTTTACTGCTGCTACTCATTACCGGTTGCGAGAGAGCGATGCAGAACATGTACGAGCAGCCCAAGTACAAACCGCTAGCGCCTAGTCCACTGTGGTCGGACGGTCGATCGTCTCGACCTCTTGAACCGGGTGTCGTGGCGCACAGTGCGGGGGTTCTCGCCGCAACGTCAAGCGGACGACTAGAGGAGCAACCACTGCCCACGCCGGCCGAAACAGTTCTTCCGCTTGATGAGCGCGGCGGCTACCGAGTCAACGCCAAATCGAACGCTTCTTCCCCGGCGGAGCAACGTATGCCGCTGGCGATAACTATGAATACTTTGCGGCGTGGACAAAATCGCTTTGACGTTTTTTGCGCGCCATGTCACAGCGTGTCGGGCGACGGGGATGGAATGGTCGTGCGACGGGGGTTTCCGGCTCCGCAATCGCTTCATACCCCAAAGATGCGTGCCGCATCGGATGCATATCTGTTTGACGTTATCACCTACGGTTATGGAGTGATGTACCCCTTTGAGGACCGCATCGCTATTTCGGACCGATGGGCGATCGTTGCATACATACGCGCTCTACAGTTGAGCCAAAATGCGCGGCTCAACGATCTTTCTTTTGCCGAACGAAACGCCATCGAAGGTGAAGCAAGATGAGAGCACAAAAGCGTGCCTTCGCCTTTAGCGCGCGCGGCCAAGGCGTTGCGTCACTGGTCGGGCTTCTCGCCGCTGCCCTGCTCGTTTTACACGCACGCTACACCGGCCAAACGCTGATGCCTTCTTACCTCTTCGTTTGGCTGTTCGTGCTCGGACTGTCTTTAGGCGGCATGGCGCTTCTCTTTGTCCATAACCTCACGGGTGGTGATTGGGGGGAACAGATCCGCCCGGTGCTTCAGACCCTCGTACGCATGCTCCCGTACTGCGCGCTGCTCGCGATACCGATGCTGGTACGGTTGCCAGATTTGTATTCCTGGATGCGGTCCGGCAGCGCCTCTCCGCTAGACGTCGAGCCAGCGCAGAGCTGGTACTTAAATCCCACTTTCTTCGGTATCCGTTGGGTGCTCTATTTTGCAACTTGGATCGCCCTCGCGTTTTTACTGAAAAAATTGCCGCGTGGGCGCGCATCGGTTGCACCTGCACCCGCTGCGGCATCTCCTGCGGTGTCAGGTATCGGCCTCCTGTTGTATCTGATTACGACGACCTTCTCTTCCATCGATTGGACAATGTCATTAACCCCACAATGGGTTTCGACGGAGTTTGGTCTGCTGACTGCAACCAGCCAATGCCTATCAGCGCTTGCCTTTGCAACCACCATTGCAACTTGGTTTGCGCCGAATGGTGCTGGGAATTTGTCCGCGCGCTTTCACGATCTTGGCAATTTGCTGCTTGCTTTGGTACTCGTCTGGTCCTATCTCGCGTTTATGCAATTTATCATCATTTGGATCGAGGACCTGCCACACGACATTTCCTGGTACCTGCCTCGGGTCAAAGAAGGATGGGATCGCTTGGCCTTGTTCCTGGTCTGCATTCACTTTGCCGTTCCATTTTTATTCCTGCTTTTTCGCAACATCAAACGCAAGCCGCAGGCGCTTAGATTCCTAGCGGGCTTGCTGCTTTTTGCTTCCTTGACCGACGCGTTCTGGCTGGTCATTCCTGAGTTCCGCCCACAGCGCTTCGAACTGCAATGGAACGACGTGCTTGCCCTACTCGCCGTGGGCGGCGTTTGGCTAGGTCTGTTCCTTAGAACAGCACAACGCTCGGATTTAAATGGTATTCCCGTTCAAATGGAAGGCCCGACGGTTCGCCATGCATGAGGCCCCTTTTTCCGCCACGCAACCCGGCCATGAATCGTCGGTCTTCGGGACATCGCGCATCTTTGCCTTCTCGGCTGCATTGGCCGTCCTCATGATCGCGACGGCCTTGATTGCGATAGTCCTTGTGGGTGGCTTTCGATTGCCGCGACCTCCTGCTGCGCAGCCCACGCCTAACGTCGAGGGACAGCTCGCAGTGGTGCCTCAGCTGCAAAGTGCTCCGGCGAACGATCTGCGCACCTATCGAAAAGAAAAAGAGGCACTGCTACATGGGTATCGCTGGATCGACCAAAGCTCCGGGCGCTTGCAAATTCCAATCGAGCGTGCGATGCAATTGACCGTTGAGCGAGACTCGCAGCGCAATGTCCCCTCCGTATCGGCAAAGGTCGCTCCGTGAAGAATCTTCTTACCTTCACCCTCGCTACGGCAATTGCCGCCTCGTCAGCTTGCCTCGCAGGTGCGCCGGGCTCCCAGGGTCCGATTTCCTCTCGCGTCGATTTCGAACCGCAAGTAGGCCACGCGATCTCAACAGAGCTGGAATTTCGCGATGAGACGAATAGGACTGTCGCGCTGGGCGATTACTTAGACAGTCAACCCATCGTCCTGGTCTTTACCTATTACGGCTGTTCGAACCTGTGCCCTACCGTGATCTCGAATTTAGTGGAACGCCTCGCCGAGACCCCTATTCCTGCCGCGGTTCGGCCCGAGGTAGTGGTGCTTAGTGTCGATCCAGATGACTCCGCTACCTTAGCAGTACGCAAGAAGCTGACTTACCTTGGAGATCAAGGTGCGGTTTCTGACCACTGGCACTTTCTTACCGGCGACCAACTTGCAATAACGAGACTCGCTCAGCAGGTAGGTCTTCGGTACGTTTATGACAGCGCCTCTCACCAATATGCACATCCCGCTGGCATTGTGCTGTTAACGCCGGAGGGAAAAATTGCCAATTACTTGTTTGGTTTTGATTTCACTCCGGCGCAACTAGCTCACGAGCTCGCCGACGCCGCCGCGCGCCGAACGGCCTCCCGTCTGGAACGCGTGCTCCTCGTATGTTTTCACAATAGCCTGCTTAGCGGCGCACACAGCGCGACGATACTCGGCGCTCTGCAAATTTTCTCTGCGGCGACTTTGTTGGGAATGTTTGTCTTTGGCATTGTTCGGCTTATGCGCAAACGCCGCAGGGCCGTACCGGTTTCGTGATCCAAGGCCGATGAACATGAATCACGTCGACTTCTTCCCTGCTCCCGCGTCCAGCATGGCAGGAACCATCGACAATATTTATTTCGTTTGGATTGCACTGTCTGCAGTTATTGCGATAGCGATCGCCGTTCTCGTTGTGCTTTTTGCTATCAAGTATCGCCGCAACTCCAGGGCAAACCGTACCGTTCCCACCGGTGCGCACTATGAGCAGGTGATGCATAGGATAGAGATCGCGTGGACCGTAATTCCTCTAGTCATTTTTCTCGCGATGTTTTTATGGAGCGCCGATGCCTACTACGAAAGCGCAACCGTCCCCAGTGACGCGATCCCTGTATACGTAGTGGGCAAACAATGGATGTGGCACATTGAGCATCAGGGGGGACAGCGCGAAATTGGCGAACTGCATATCCCGGTTGAACGATCAATTGCACTGGTGATGACGTCCCAGGACGTCATTCACAGCTTTTCCATCCCTGGCTTTCGAGTCAAGCAAGACATCTTGCCAGGTCGCTACACGACGCTCTGGTTCAAGGCGACCCGTACCGGTGACTTTCATTGGTTTTGTACGCAGTACTGCGGTGCAGCGCACTCCCGGATGATAGGCCGCGTTTTTGTAATGGAGCCTAGCGATTTTGAGCGCTGGCTTGCCATGAACGATGCCGCAGGTTCCATGGCGGCTAGGGGCGCTGCGCGCTTTCGTCAGTTCGGCTGCAGCGGCTGCCATGGCCCAAGCGCAAACGTGCACGCTCCCAGACTAGAAGGATTATTCGGAAAATCGGTCCAGCTCCAAGATGGTCGCACCGTAATTGCCGACGAGCGCTTTATTCGGGACTCCGTGTTCCTGCCCAACAAGGACGTCCCAGCAAACTATGAACCAATCATGCCGTCGTTTCGCGGCCAAATCGACGAAGAGCAAATGCTGGAGATCATCGAGTACTTGAAGTCTCTCGAGAGCGTCCCCCAAGGAGTCCAGCGATGAGTAGCATCACTGTCGCAGAACACGAAAACTACCTGACAACCGATTTTCGATTGTGGTCCTGGTTGACCACGTTGGACCACAAGCGCATTGCCGTCCTCTATACCTTATCCATCACTTTGCTTTTCTTTGTCGGGGGCGCCGCGGCAGCCTTAATCCGCCTAAACCTTCTCACCCCTTACTCGGAATTGGTAAGCATTGAAACCTACAACAAACTGTTCACGACGCACGGCGTCATCATGGTCTGGTTTTTTCTTATCCCATCGATACCAACCACGCTTGGAAATTTTCTTGTCCCACTGATGATTGGAGCCCGAGATCTTGCGTTCCCGCGACTGAATCTCCTGAGCTGGTACCTCTATGTTATTGGCGCCATATGCGCGATTGAGTCGCTTATGGCTGGCGGCGTGGACACTGGGTGGACCTTTTACACCCCCTTCTCGACTGAATTCTCCAATACGCACGTTTTTGCCGCGGTCACGGGGGTGTTTATTGCAGGATTTTCTTCGATTCTTACCGGCCTTAATTTCATCGTGACCATTCACGAAATGCGCGCACCAGGACTAACCTGGTTTCGACTGCCGTTGTTTATTTGGGCGATGTACGCAACGAGCCTGATCCTCGTGTTGGCGACCCCCGTGCTGGCGATGACGCTAGTTCTAGTTGCTGTCGAGCATATTTTTGGAATCGGCGTTTTTGACCCCGCCCTGGGTGGCGACCCGCTGCTGTTTCAGCATCTCTTCTGGTTTTATTCACACCCCGCCGTATACATCATGATCGTGCCCGCCATGGGAGTCGCAAGCGAAATCATCGGTTGCTTTGCGCGCAACCGCATTTTTGGATATCGCTTCATGGCGTACGCAATGCTCGCCATTGCAGCGTTCGGCTTTGTCGTGTGGGGCCATCATATGTTCGTAAGCGGCCAATCGGCCTATGCAGGTACCGTGTTCTCCTTGCTAACGTTTCTTGTATCTGTGCCCTCAGCCGTCAAGGTCTTCAACTGGACAGCCACGCTTTACAAGGGGCGTATTTCGTTCGAGGCCCCGATGCTCTATGCGCTCGGATTTGTGGGCCTTTTCACCGTCGGCGGTCTCACCGGGCTATTTCTCGCTTCACTTGGACTGGATGTCCAGTTGCACGATACGTATTTCGTCGTCGCGCACTTTCATTACATCATGGTAGGTGGCGCCGTCATGGCTTTCTTTGGAGGAATCCATTTTTGGTGGCCCAAAATTACTGGGCGAATGTATTCCGATGCCTGGGCACGGTTTGCGGCAATTGTGACTTTTGTCGGCTTCAATCTCACGTTCTTTCCACAATTCATCGTTGGCTACCTCGGTATGCCAAGGCGCTATCCGGAATATCCACCCGAGTTCCAACTCTGGAATGTTCTCTCGTCTATGGGCGCTGTGATCCTGGCGCTGGGCTACGTGTTGCCACTTTTTTACTTGTTCCGATCGCTTCGCTACGGGCCAGCTGCTCCTGCGAATCCGTGGAATGCGAAGGGATTAGAGTGGCAAACCTCTTCGCCTCCTCTTCCGGAGAATTTCCTCCGGACACCGGTTGTCGCTGAGGAACCCTATTCTTATTCAGCGGACAGGCCCTCTGATGGCTAGCACCTTATCCCCAATTGCACCCCAGTTTGATGATGCCGCTCAACAGCGCGACGCCTCGAACCTTGGAATCTGGATTTTTCTTGCGACCGAGGTCCTTTTTTTCGGTGTGCTATTTGCAGCCTATACCATTACGCGCACCCAGCACCCGGCCGCATTTGCGGTCGGCAGTCGTTTGACGGACCTGCCATTAGCGAGCATTAACACAGCTTTGCTACTGACGAGCAGTCTTACCATGGCATTGGGGGTGCACGCGGCGCGGTCAGGGGAGCGCCGAGCGACCGTCGGCTGGTTGTCTCTTACCGTGGGCCTAGGCGTCATGTTTCTTGCAGTCAAAGGACTCGAATACCATGCCGACTATGTCGAACACCTGGTTCCCTCGCTGAACTTTTCCTATTCGGGCGCACAGGCAAACGAAGTGGAACTTTTCTTTTATCTATATTTCGTTATTACGGGGATCCACGCGGCGCACGTGTTTATCGGTGTCGCGACAATCTCGGTAATTGCCTTTATGGCCTCGAAGAACGCCTTTAGTCCCGAGTATTTCACTCCGGTTGACCTCACTGGTCTGTATTGGCACTTGGTCGACATCATTTGGCTATTCGTATACCCGCTGCTTTATCTGGTGTCGCGATCATGAAACAATCCTCGGTCGCCTCGACAAGGACCTACTTCATTTCCTGGTGCGTGTTGCTGGCGCTGTTGCTGCTAACGCTTGGCAGTGCCTTTATTTCTCTTGGTTGGTTAAATACGGCAATCAACCTCACAGTTTCTGTAACGCAAGCCGCAATCGTCCTTTTGTTCTCCATGCATTTGCGGTCGGCACATCCGACGCTGCGAATCGTCGCCTCGATCGGCTTTTTTGGTATTGCAATACTTATCTCCTTGTCCTTGTCCGACGTTCTTACGAGATAAGTGGAGGGAACATTTCGGGTTAATCGAAGCATCGACGCTCGACTATCGATACCATCGTGACCGTGCTGGTGTCAGGGTAGGTTTTCCCGGGTAGGCGCCCTGGTCATACTTGATACCGTGGCGGTCGATCCAGCTGCGGCGTGCGTTTCCGTAGACACCAAGCGCTACCCTCGCCTTGAGATACGCTTGGCGCCAACATAGTAAGTTGCCCGTTGGATGTCAGCTTCGCCCGTTTGCACCTGCCGCTATGCCAATCCCCGCCCCATTAATTTTTCCTAGCCCTCCAGCCGGGCAGCCGTCATTGAACGCTTTTTGCGCCTAGCTGTGCGCAGTCAATGCTTTGCGATCCGTTGGCACGCTTTGGCGTTCGCTCAGATTCTGTTGAGAGTCTAATAAATGGGGCATTATCGTTTGCGCCATACGCTGGCCAACCAGGGTTGTAGCTCGCAGGGCAATCCGGCCGGACGGTAGTAATGTTCCATTTCCACAAATCCTGCAGTGGAAAGGAAGCGGCGCCAGGTTGCCAAATCATGGTACACACCGTAACGACCGCGACTCCAACCTTCCTCGTTGGCACCACGTGGGTTCGAGCTAAAGAGCACGCCCTCGGGCTTTAGCGTTGCGTGCAATTGACGCAAGACGCGCAGTAGTTCCTGAGACGGAACGTGAAAAAGAGAGGCGTTTGCAAAAATGCCATCAAAATGTTGCGCGGGCAAATCGAGGTCAAGGAAATCTTGGTGCCAAACTTCACAGCTGGAATCCGCCTTTGCCATCGCAACAAATTGAGCGCTACCCTCTAGTCCGATTGCGATGTGCCCTAATTGCGTGAATGCCTTTAGGTCCCGCCCCGGGCCACAACCGAAATCAAGGATTACGAACGGTGCGGTCCC
>CAZSOI010000541.1:0-3157 GCA_964608115.1 uncultured Burkholderiaceae bacterium
CATGCGCACCCGGCGCTTCAGCCGAGAACTCAGCGCCGCAACGAGTTTGTCGGTTTGAGCGGAGTCGAGCGCCACGGCGGAGATGACCTCGACGTCGACGGTGTTCTCGACTTGCGCGCGGAGTATCTCGTAACGCGCCGCGATTTCCGGCAACAGCAGCAGACGGCGATTCTCCGCGAGCACGCGAACGAAGTTCTGCATGCCTGCATCGAGTTTAGGCTGAGCCGCGTCGGCAATGAGGCCGGCCAGGTCAGCCGCGCTCCATTGTGGATCTTTGATGGCGGCGCGCACGCGCGGATCGGCGACGATTTCGCTTGCCACCGCGAGTCCCTGCGACCACGCGGCCAAGGCCTGCGCGGCGCGCGCATAGTCGAACGCCGCTTTCGCGTACGGCCGGGCGATGGTCGCTCGCTCAGCCATGCGCGATCTCGGCCGCCAATCTGTCCAACAGCTCGGCGTGAGTCTTCGGATCGATCTCACGCTCGAGCAAGCGCGAAGCGCCCTCGATGGCGAGCTTGCCCACTTCCTGGCGCAGGCCTTCTCGGGCGCGCGTGCTTTCTCGCGCTGCTTCGTCCCGCGCCTGCGCGAGCAGGCGCTGCGCTTCCGTCGACGCCGTGCCCTTGGCTTCGTCGATCATTTCGTTCGAGCGCTTGCCCGCCTGCTCGACGATCTGCGTTGCCCGGTCTCGCGCCTCGCGGATCAATTCCTTGGAGCGCGCCTCGGCTTCGGTCAAGTCTTTTTCGCTCTTGGCGGCGGCTGCCAGGCCATCGGCAATTTTCTTCTGCCGCGTTTCGATGGCCTCCATCAGCGAGGGCCAGATCACCTTCATGACGATCCACGCGGCGAGGAAAAACACCACCCCTTGGATGACCAGCGTAAGTGCTAAGTTCATATCCTTCTCCTAGCGTGACGTGCCTCGCTCGAGGCGCTCTCGCGATGAGTTTTACTTAGCGCCCAATGTTCCCAAGAAGGGATTGGCATACAGCAGCAAGAAGCCCACGGCCACGCCGATGATCGGCACGGCGTCGAGCAAACCCGCGACGATGAACATCTTGATTTGCAGCATGTTCGTGAGCTCCGGCTGGCGCGCGGAGCTCTCGAGAAACTTGCCGCCCAAGATGCCGAAGCCGATCGCGGCACCCAGGCCACCCAGGCCGATGACGATGCCTGCTGCAATCACGGTGGCGCTCATGAGTTGAGCGATTTGGGTCACATTTTCCATTATTGTCTCCGTCAGTCATTGGTGTCGTAAGAGGAATCGTATTCAGTGTTTCTCGGCCGCAATGCCCACATACACGATGGTCAAAACCATGAAAATGAACGCCTGAAGAGTGATGATGAGATAGTGAAACAAGGTCCACACCATCCCCGCGATGAACTGCCCGGCGCCGAGCACATAGGTCGACACGTGATCGAGCGCCGCGCCGAGCGTAAAACAGGCGATCAACAGGAAAATGAGCTCGCCGGCATACATGTTGCCGAACAACCGCATTGACAGGGACAGCGGGCGTACCGCTTCCTCGATCACCCGAAACAGGAAATTGACCGGCGCCAGCAAGAGCTTCACAAAACCATGGGCGTGAAACGGCGCGGTGAACCACTCGGAGAAAAACAAGCCCACGCCCTTTTGCTTGATGCCGATGTATTGGATCAGTAGAAACACGCCCAAAGCCATGCCGACCGTGGTGTTGAGGTCGGCCGTGGCGACCGTGCGCAGATGCTCCAGCCCGAGCGACTTGGCTGCGGCGGGCAGCGCATCGACGGGGAGGATGTCCATGAAATTGTCCAAAAACACCAGGCAGAAAATGGTGATCGCGAGAGGCGCGATGAACTTGCTGCTGCCGTGAAAGGTGTCCTTCACCATGCCGTCGACGAATTCCACCAAAATCTCGATGAAGGCCTGAAATTTGCTGGGTACGCCGCTGGTGGCGCGGCGGGCGACGAGCGCGAACACCACGATGAACAGCACCGCGAGCAGAAAGTTGAAGATCACGCTGTCCAGATGCAGAGCCCAAAAACCGCCGTGCCCTACTTCCACATTGAAGTGCGTCAGGTGGTGCTTGATGTAGCCCGTCACCCCACCCGAGATGTCTTCCTCGACCATCACTCCAAAGCGCATAAATCCCCGATTCTCATTCTAGCCGTCGTGATTTCAGCCGCATCAATCCGACCCAGTATCCCAATTGCGCCGTTGCCAGCCCGACCAAGAGCGGCGGCGCTTCGAGCCTCAGGCGTGCGAGCGCCACATACAGCGCGAGCGCAAACCACAACCACTTCAGCGCCACGCCGGCATACATGGCGCGGGCCACGATGGCGGCGCCGGCAATGCCCGGCGCGAAGGCGCGCCAGCCGAACACGGCGCTGCCCACAGCCACGATCAATCCGCCCGCCAGCGCCGCAGTGGCTGACGAGGAGCCCTTATAGGCAAAATACACAGACGCGACAGCAAGCGCGCATCCCGTTTGCAAAAGGACGACCCGAGCGACCAAGCGGTAACCCCGAACCGGAACGTCACTCATCGCGATGAAAACCGGACCGGCGACGCGCACCGCCCTCGCGACGCACGACAGCGCGCTACCCTCGATTTGCACATACTGCCGTCGCCCATCAAAAAGAGCCGGCGCATTATGCGGGATGCGGCCCAGGGGCATCAAGGTAGTTTAATCCGGGGATCTACGTAGGTCTGATGACGTGATACGTCAAGTGATGTGGCACGTCAGGTGATGTGCGCGAGGATGCCTTCGAGCTCATCGAGACTATTGTAGGACACGACCAACTTGCCCTTTCCCGAGGAGTTGTGCTGGAACAGCACCTTGGCGCCCAATTTGTCGGCCAATTCGAGCTCCAAGCGATGGATATCCGGATCCTTGCGCATAGGCGAATCCGGGGACGTCGGCGCGTCCGCGGCCAGCGGTGGTGCAAGCAGGCGTCGCACCAAGGCTTCGGTATCTCGGACCGACAGCGCCTTCTTGGCGACGAGACCGGCCACCTCGATCTGCTGGCGGCGCGATGTCAGAGACAGCAACGCGCGCGCGTGACCCATTTCGATGCTGCGCTGCTCCAGCAGCTGTTTCACCTCGTCGGCCAGCTCCATGAGCCGCAACAGATTGCTGACCGCGGCGCGCGAGCGCCCGACCGCCTCGGCAGCCTGCTGATG
>CAZSOI010000542.1:0-4002 GCA_964608115.1 uncultured Burkholderiaceae bacterium
CTCTCAAAAGTGAGCGTGTCATCATGCGGCCGCGCTGGAACAAGGCAAATCGCAAAATCGATTGCGCCGGTGCGAACGGCCGAAAGGACGTCCGGATAGACACCTTCTTGAATCTGAAAATTTACACGCGGGCGGGCCCGCTGAAACGATACAACGGCACGCGGCAACAGCGCCATCATTACGGTCGGCGAGGCGCTGACGCGAATTTCTCCGAGAGTAGCGCCGCGGATGGCTTCGATGTCGTTACGCGCGTGTCGCAGCTCGGCATCGATTGTATGCGCCCGGGAGACGAGCATCCGCCCGGCTTCGGTCGGCGTCACCCCCTGGGTGCTGCGTCGCAATAGGTCGACGCCAAGCGACTGCTCTAGCTGTTGAATGCTCTTGGTAACCGATGATTGCGAGATGTTTAGCCGCTTGGCCGCTTGCCGCACGCTTCCAGCTTCAACAATCACGGCAAGGTTACGAAGCTGACTAAGTTTCATTTTTGCGACCGGTTTGTGATCGAATTTAACGATCACTGACAGCGCATTCCGCATAACACAGAGATCGACCCGGCGCTATGCTGATACACCCCTTGCTAACACTACCAACCAGCGGGTGATCAGTCGCAGGACACTACTGCCGCCGTGAGCGAGACAACTACTATCCTCAAAAGCGTTTGCCGCAGTTGTCACGGCGGCTGCGGGGTGTTGCTGCACGTCCATGACGGCTGCCTAATCAAGGTCGAGGGCGATCGCGAATCGCCGCTTAACCACGGCCGATTGTGCCCAATCGGCACCGTGACGCTTGATCTCGTGTATCACCCGGATCGGCTCAAATATCCTTTGCGGCGGATCGGGGCGCGCGGCTCAGGTAAATGGGAGCGTATTTCGTGGGATCAAGCGCTCGAGCAGATCTCGGAGCGACTTCTCGCCATTCGGGAAAAGCTTGGACCGGAAGCCATCGCCCTGGGCACCGGCACTGGGCGCCACCATATTCGTTGGGTATCGCGGTTCGGGCATGCGCTCGGCACGCCGAACTGGTGCGAGCCGGGGTTCGCGCAGTGCTTTCACCCGCGCGTCAACACTTGCATTCTGACTTTCGGGGACTTTCCCGTGTCGGACTACACCGGCGATGTTTCGCCGGCATGCATTATGTTTTGGGGGCACAATCCAACAAATTCAGGTCCTGACGGCGAGACGCGTTTCAATGTGCTTGAAGCACTTGAGCGTAATCCTAAACTCATCGTTGTCGATCCTCGGCAGACCGAACTCGCCAAGCGCGCGGACATTTGGCTGCAGCTACGTCCTGGCGTCGACGATGCCCTCGCACTAAGCATGCTCCACGTCCTCATCTATGAGGAGCTTTACGACAAGCCATTCGTCGCGCGGTGGACGCACGGGTTCGAAGCGTTGCGTGAGCGGGTCGAGGAGTACACCCCGGAGTGGGCAGAGACAATCACGTGGGTCGCCGCCGAGAAGATTCGCGCTGCTGCCCGCCTCTTCGCTGCCACCAAACCCGCGTTGCTTGAATGGGGTTGCGCCATTGAGCATACACCGAAATGCATTCAGACCGTCCGCGCCATTTCAATGCTACCGGCGCTTACCGCCAATATAGACGTTCCGGGTGCCTGGGTTTTCGGCATGCACGGACTCGGCCGCTTCCCGAGCCTGATCGAGAACCTGACGCCCGAGGCGAACGCTAAACGTCTGGGAGCCGACCAGTTCAAGCTTCTTGGCGGCGAAGGCGCCGACTTGCCAGCCGCCCACATTCCGACACTGCTGCAAGCCATGCGCGAGGGCAAGCCTTATCCCGTCAAAGCCTTTCTGGTCTTCGGCAACAACACGCTGTCAACTTTTGCCAACGCGTCCCTTGTCTACGAGTCATTAATGAAACTCGATTTTATGGTATGCGCCGATCTCTTCATGACGCCGACGGCTGAACTTGCCGACATCGTCCTGCCCGCCGCGTCATGGCCCGAGCTCAACCAGCTTGCTGGACTTCCTACCGTTGCCGCCAATGTTGTGCTGGCACAACAGAAGGCGGTGCGCATCGGCGAATGCAAGTCGGACGAGGAAATCTTCGTCGAACTGGCGCGGCGCATGAATTTGCCGGTCGGAACCGAAGCGGTTGAGGACGTATTAAATTCGCAGCTAGCCGCGGGCAGACTTGGTGTGACTTTCAATGACTTGAAAGAGCGCGGGTTCATCAAGGTGCCATTCAAATACCGCAAGTTCGAGGACGGCGGCTTCAAGACGCCGACTGGAAAGATCGAGCTTTACTCGACGCGTTTCGAAACCCTCGGCTATCCACCACTACCTTCATATCGAGAGCCGCCAGAAAGTCCGATCAGCTCACCTACAGTAGCGCGCGACTATCCGTTGGTACTGACCACAGGCGGCCGCATTCCGTTCTTCTTCAACTCTGAACATCGTCAGCTCGCCAATCTGCGCAAAGCGCGCCGGGATCCTCTCGCCGAAATCCATCCGGCTACTGCGGCGCAATATGGCATCGCCAATGGCGACTGGATGTGGATCGAGACGAGACGCGGGCGCATTCGGCAAAAAGCGAAACTGACAAAGGGAATAGACCCTCGCGTCATAAATGCCGAGCATGGCTGGTGGTTTCCCGAGGAGCCAGCGCCTGACTACGGCATATGGAAATCGAACGTGAACCTGCTGACAGACAATCAGCCGCCCTATGATCCGGCGATGGGAACATATCAATTGAGAGGCCTGCTTTGTCGAGTCAGTGCTGCATGACTTCAAGCGTTTGACTGACCTTAACCGGCTGCCGACCTCGTGCGAAATTGATGGGCAGACGCAGATTTCGTCCGCCGAATTTGGTTTCTTCGAACCGGGGCAACGACCGTTACCACGCATTTCCCTGCGCAGCGCAACAAAAAGAACGGCACGATCAGAACGCAGGCAATCTCGCGCCGAGTGTGAAACACTTAAAGTTTGCTTTTCCACGGGCTAACGAGCGCGGGAAAGGCAATGTGATGACCGGCACCGTCGCCAATACGGATCTTCTATATGCCGAAAGGGAAGGAATCGCCACGATCACCATCAATTGGCCAGTTAAGTTGAATGCTTTTCAGGTCAACACCTGCGATGAGCTGACCGAGGCCCTCAACCGCAGCGCTTGGAATTCCGGCATCGGCATGATGTCACAAGTCGGAATTCGGAAAATATGTCCGATGAAACCACTTAGTCAGGCAACGCCATCTAGTTTAAAGCTAAATCTTGTGATTTTCGCGCGCCCACTGCAACGCACGGTCGCGAAGGGAAGCGCATCTTTCTTCAGTGGCTACATTGAACAATGATTCCTGCGTGTCGCGCCATCTCGTTTCGATTTCTGCCCAATCTTCGTCTCGTAACGATTTTAGCGCCGCGGGCAGCAAACGCCGCTCTTCCATTTTCATGTGTGACCGCTCCTGCTCGATGAACCCCCGCATCACACGATCGAACGCTTCCCGGGGGATCTCCTGGTCGAGCAAAACGTTGCTGACCAAAGCGGCCACTCGCCGTAAGTCTTTAGCTTCACGGTGGTGTTCAGCTTCGAGATCGCCCACTTCCCTGGCAGCGATTGGGTCACGCTCTCTCAGCTTCGCAAAGATCATGTCTTCTTTGGGATGATGGCAACAGTCAGGGTAATCCTGAAAATAGCTGATGATCGCTTGCACGGCCTCATAGTCGGGCCGCTCTTGGCGGTCGAAAGTACTTATCTCGCCCTCCAAAACTACAAGCAGTCGTTCCATGTCCTGATGCTCTTGGCGTAATCGCTCGATAATTTTTGTCATCGGTTTAGCTTCCGTAGCGATCCGAACCTTACAAACCCTAATTGCGATAGAACTCACTTTACTTTTCAAGCAGTGAATCAAGAGGTATCGCATTTGGGCAGTAATCGCGGTAACTGCTCACAGCTGTTCCGGCTGCGAGATCATGCTGGCATCGGTCTTTGTGCTCGCAACTGATGCAGATGCGTTGCAACCCTCGCATCATTGCGGGGTCATCAGACGCA
>CAZSOI010000543.1:0-1989 GCA_964608115.1 uncultured Burkholderiaceae bacterium
TTTCGCGCGACTAGCCGACGCCCTTGCGAGCCTGGGGCGTGCGGCTGACGCCGTAGCGGCACTAAGTGAGGCAATCGCGCGCAAGCCCGGGGACGCCGCGCTGCTCAACAAGCGCGGTGCCATGCGGCTTGCGGCCGGCGATGCCCCGTCGGCACTAGACGATCTTTGTTTCTGTCTGAATTTGGACCCGGCACATGCGAGCGCGCTCATCAATCTTGGTGTTGCCAACCTTCAACTGGGGCGCTTCGCGAAGTCGGTTGAGTACTTGCACCAAGCGGTGGCCAAACGGCCCGCATCTGCCGAAGCGCACTACAACCTCGGCAATGCGCTCGTGCAATGCGACCGCATCGACGACGCGCTGCAGAGTTTTTCTCGGGCAGCTGAGCTAAGTCCCGCACACGCCGCCGCGCGCAACAACCAGGGCATGGCACTGACGGACCTTGGACGGTATGACGAAGCGCTCGCCGCCTATCGCCAGGCGCTAAACGCAGATCCGCAGTTCGCCGACGCACAGTGCAACATCGGCCAGATCTTCCTTTTGCGCGGGCAATTTGAGGCGGGTTGGCGTCTCTATGAGAACCGCTGGCGCTCGCCATCACTGCGCGATCGGCATACAACCTTGCCACGCTGGAGCTGCGCCGAACCATTGCAGGATCGGCGATTGCTGGTCTGGGCCGAACAAGGATTGGGCGATGCAATTCAGTTTGCCCGTTTCGTGCCGCTGCTTGCCGCGCGCTGCGCGCAGCTTGTGCTGGAAGCACCTGCTGAACTCAAGGAACTGCTGCGCTCGGTCGGCGGAGCAGACTCCGTGCATGCGGTCGGCGAGCCGCTCCCGGAGTGCGACTTGCAGATTCCCCTCATGAGTCTGGGTTTCGCGCTGGCCGTCGACTCCTCGACGATTCCGGCGCAGGTGCCCTACCTTCGGGCAAAATACGAGAGCGGCCCTGGCGTGCCGCGCACTGGCAACGGTCGGCCGAGGGTCGGAATTGTGTGCAGCGGCAGCGCGGCGCATAAGAACGATCGCAACCGCTCCATTCCACTGCGCGAGTTCGCCCCGCTGGGCGAACTCGCGCAATGCTTGTTGATCCAACCCGAGGTCCGTACCGGCGACCTGGACACACTGCGCGAAGGCTGGATCCGCGATTGCCGTGCGCTCATCGGCGACCTCCAGGACACCGCAGAGCTGCTAAACACGCTCGACCTGTTGATTTCGGTCGATACTTCCGTTGCCCACCTCGCTGGCGCGATGGCGCGGCCCGTCTGGATTCTTCTGCCCTACTCGCCCGATTGGCGCTGGATGCTCGACCGCAGCGACTCGCCGTGGTATCCAACTGCGCGACTGTACCGCCAGCCGCGCCCTGGTGACTGGGCTAGCGTGATCGCGCAAGTCACCGATGCGCTGCGCTTGCGGTTCACCGAAGAACACTTTGGGGCCACGGGCGCCCGATCACAGCCATGAAGATCGAATTGATCTGTCCCGACGAACGCATGCCCCGCACCGAATACTGGGCGCAAATGCTCAAGAGCATTGAGACCATCAACTGTGAAGCCACCGGGCCCGAGGGCACGGTGTACATGCCGGCCGAGGACATCGCCGTCGAGACCAACTGGCCCCGGTACGCGCAGGGCGCTACGGCCTATCTGCGGGGCCAAGGGCACAACTACAGCCCCCAGGGCGAGACGCTGGCCTACATCCAGCGCCTCGCCGCCTGGGCAAGCGAGAATCGCGACAAGCGCCTGCTGATCGTCAACATGCACCCTTTCGTTAGGCTGCCCTTCTACCTGCGGCAGCACGCCAACATATATGTCGCCGACGGCTGTCTTTCCGGCTTCGATCGCTGCATCAACCCCCGCACCATCAGCATGCCTGCGCTGCCCGTGAACACGTGCCGCGCGGGGCGCACGCAGGACCGGACGGTCTTTGCGTCGTTTCAGGGCATGCCCTCGCACCCCGTGCGCCGAGAGCTGCTGCCTTTTCATGACGCCCGG
>CAZSOI010000544.1:0-8261 GCA_964608115.1 uncultured Burkholderiaceae bacterium
TTGCTGATTTGCGGCCTGGAATTTGACATTTTTTCATTGATCGGCATCTTTTTGTTAATCGGCATCGTGAAGAAAAATGCCATCATGATGATTGACTTTGCGCTCGCGGCGCAGCGTAACGAGGGAATGTCTGCCCACGACGCGATCGTCAAGGCCTGCGTGCTGCGCTTTCGCCCCATCATGATGACGACGGTAGCGGCGATGTTCGGCGCACTGCCGCTCGCGCTGGGCACGGGAGAGGGCGCCGAACTGCGCCGTCCGCTGGGCATCACAATTATCGGCGGATTGATGCTGAGCCAATTGCTTACGCTGTACACCACACCGGTCACGTATCTTGTCTTGGATCGATTGCGCGGCTGGATTGGCCGCAAATGGCGGCGTGACGCCGGCGGCGCCCTTGCCGTGACGCAAAGTGGAACTGCTAGGTAGATGCGTGGCGTGGATGCAGTCCGCTGACTTTTCTGATGAGACCATTGCCATGAAAATCCCATGCGGCATTCGCATTTTGATGCTTGCGGCGGCAAGCAGTCTGACGGCCTGCGTTTCGATTGGACCTGACTACCATCGACCGAGCGCACCGACGCCGCAGAGCTACAAGGAACTTGGCGACTGGAAGCCAATCGAGCCCAGGGCGGCCGCAAGCGATTTGGCATGGTGGTCGATTTATAACGACCCCAAACTCGATGAGCTCGAGCGCCAGGTGGCCGTGTCCAACGAATCACTAAAAGCGAGCGAGGCCAACTATCGCCAGGCGCTCGAACTCGTTGCGCAAACGCGCGCGGGGTATTGGCCAACGGTCAACGCCAACGTAACAGGTCAGCGCCAACGCGTGGAATCGACACCAGCCGGGACGCATCTGATTTATAACGAAGTCAGTCCAACGCTCGCAGCGAGCTGGGCGCCCGATATCTGGGGCAAGATTCGCCGCGCTGTGGAAAGCAGCAGCGCCAGTGCGCAGACCAGCGCCGCGGATCTGGCCGCGGCGCGGCTGTCGTTGCAAAGCACGCTTGCGACCGATTACTTTATGCTGCGAATTGACGATGAACTCAAGCGCCTGTACGAGGCAACAGTAAAGGCCTACCAAGAAACGCTCGAGATTACGCGCAACCAGTTTGAGGCCGGCACTGCGGCGGAGACCGATGTGATCACGGCCGAGACCCAGCTCTTGGGCGAGCAAGCGCAGCTCATCGGCGTGGGCGTGCAGCGCGCACAACTCGAGCATGCGATTGCCGCGCTCGTCGGCAAGACGCCCGATCAGTTTTCAATCGAACCTGTAATCTTCGAGCGCAATATTCCTGTGATACCCGCGGGCATGCCCTCCACATTACTGGAGCGCCGGCCGGACATTGCGGCAGCCGAGCGCGCTGCCGCTGCAGCAAGTGCGCAGATCGGTGTGGCGATCGGCGCCTACTATCCCAGCATCACCCTGACGGGCTCGATCGGGTATGCAAGCAATGCACTGGCTGGCTTATTGCAGACCGCCAACTATGTCTGGGCCACCGGCGCCCAATTATCAGAGACTCTTTTTGAGGGTGGGTTGCGCGCGGCTCAGGTGGGTGCGGCCAGGGACGCATACGATTCGGCCGTTGCGACCTTCCGGCAGACTGTTCTGAGTGCCTTCCAGCAAGTCGAGGACGAGCTCGCGGCGCTGCGCATTCTTGAGCAGCAAGAAGAGGTACTCAAACGCACGGTGGAATCGGCGCGCGAAGCGGTTCGACTGACCATTTATCAGTATGAGGCGGGGACGGTCGCTTATACGAGCGTCGTGACGGTTCAGGCGATTGCCCTTGCCGACGAACAAAACCTGCTGACGACGCTGGGAAGTGAGCTCAGCGCGAGCGTAGCGCTAGTTGCCGCATTGGGCGGCGGCTGGAACAGCCAGATGCTCGTTGGGGGCTCAACCGGCCCGGCCGAGGGCAATTCTCACTGACAGTTTCCATGAATCTTTGCAGCCCCGGGATGGGTAGGGGCGGCGTTCGCGCCGCTGTCCCCCTCTTGGCCTTTGCGCTCGCGGGCGTCAAACCTATGAGCCCGCTGGCAAAGGCGAGGGAGTCTGCGGACCGGACCGCAAAGGCGGCATAACAGACTCCCGGCGTCGAAAGTACCGGCCAGCTCATTGTGCTGGCGGTGGTCCGGGCGGGCCCCCAGCCTGCGGCGGCGGCGCTGCCGGCACCTGGCGCCAACCTTCAGGACAAGTCTGTACCTGCGGGTAATAGCCGCCAGCTGATCCGCAGTAGAACCAAGACTGCTGTGGTGCGGGCACCGATCCATAGGATGGAGGTGCGTCTACCGGTGGCGGGTAGTCATAGTACGGGTACGAATAGGACCACCAATACGGGTAGCCCCAGGCGTAATAGGGCCACCACAAGCCGCCGTTGAACCACCACCAGCCATATACGCCGCCATGCCAGCCGTGGTACCAGCGTCCACCACCGCCATGCCAGCCTCCGCCACCGCCATGCCAGCCTCCACCACCGCCATGCCAGCTTCCAGCGCCGGAGTGCGCGGCGCCGCCATGCCAAGCAGCCTGATGCATGCCACCCGCGTGCCCACCGGCATGACCCGATTGCCATTGTCCATGGCTCGCAGCGTGCCCACTTTCGCGTGCTTGAGCCGACCCCACAGCAAGGGCTGTGGCACATAGCACGGCGCTAAGTCCGAGACGGCCGCTCATCCGAAGCGTCTTAGATTGCAAATGCGCTCTCATGATTTGCCTCCCTATCAACTCGCCTGGCAATGCGCAATGAACCATTCGAGCAGTGCGCGGCGGTTGCGACAAGGTCATTTTGCTACTGTTGGACTGGATTGCGCGGCGCAATTGCGTAACGGTTGTGACAGTACGTATCCGGCTTGCCGCTTGGCCTCGCCGACGATGCCCGCAAGGGCAGTAGTGCCAGCCCCATCCGCCGTTACGATCCTTCGGGGCGCCAGATTGGCTTGGAACGCGAAGCGCTCAGGGCGCGATCAGTGCGCGTCGCTAACGGCCGCGCCAGGACGCCCGCGCTGCGGATGTGCAAACCAGATAAAGCCGATTAGCACCATGAATAGCGCAGCGGAAAGGTAAAAAAGTTCATCGGCCGCAAGGGTGTAGGCCTGTACGTCAATCAGGCGGTTCATCAGACCCAGGGTTTGTTCTTGGGTGAAACCTTGGGTCTGAAGCTGCGCCCCGAGCTGCGCGGACACTGCGCCGTAATCGCTGATGCTCTCCGCGAGCTGGCTATGGTGAAGTTGCGCCCGATTGTCCCAAAGCGTTGTGGTGATGGACGTTCCGAAGGCGCCAGCGGTCATGCGAAAGAAGTTCGACAAGCCGGTGGCCGCGGGAATTCGCTCAGGCCCTAACCCGGAGAGCAAGATTGTCGTCATCGGCACGAACATGAACGCCACCGCAATGCCCTGCAAGATGGCCGGTAGCACGATGGTGAAATAATCGGCATCCGTCGAGAACCATGAACGCATCAAAAGTACGATGCCGAAGACAATGAAGGACGTGCTTGCCAGAAGGCGCGGATCAAAGCGCGAGATATTGCGCCCGACCCAGGGCGAGAGAAAAAAAGCCAGCACACCTACGGGCGCAAGGACCAGGCCGGCGTCGGTGGCGGTGTAGGCCATGTACTGCTGTAGCCACAGCGGTATGAGCACGACGTTGCCGAAGAAAAGCCCGTACGCCAACGCGAGGGCGCACGTGCCTACGGCGAAGTTGCGCCTGCGGAACAAGGACAAATCGACAACCGGGTGCTCCTCTGTAAGTTCCCAGATGAGGAAAACGACGAATCCGACAAACGCGATGATGGCCAGCGCCAGAATCTCGTTGGACGAAAACCAGTCGAGTTCCCGGCCCTTGTCGAGCATGATTTGTAGCGCGCCTACCCAGATCACCAAAATGCCAAGACCGACGAAATCAACTGGCAGGGACTTTGTCGCCGTTTCCCGTTTGTGGTAGACGCTCCAGGTAACCCAGCCGGCAACCAGACCAACCGGCAGATTGATATAAAAGATCCACGGCCAGGTCAGATTGTCGGAAATCCACCCACCCAAAGGTGGCCCGATAATGGGTGCCACCAGCGTGGTCATGGCCCATAGCGCCATGGCGGTGCCGGCACGTGCTGGTGGGTAGCTCGAAAGTAGGAGGGCCTGCGACAGCGGGATCATCGGTCCTGCGACTGCACCTTGCAGCACGCGAAAGGCGATCAGCATTTGCAAATTGGGCGCAAGCCCGCACAACAGCGACGCGAGCGTAAATAACAAGGTCGCCGTCAGAAATATTCGCACCTGTCCAAAGCGCTGCGCCAGCCAACCCGTAAGAGGAACCGAGATGGCGCTAGCCACTGCGAAAGAGGTGATGACCCAAGTGCCTTGGGTTGGACTTACTCCGTTGTCGCCCGAGATAGCAGGAATTGAGACGTTAGCGATGGACGTGTCGAGCACGTTCATGAACGTCGCCAGCGACAGGGCAATCGTCCCCGCGATAAGTCGGCCACCGCGCAGGGGAGTCAGCTGCGCAGGTGCCTGGCGCGCGCTAGGCCCGGCCTCCACGCGCGCTGCATCGCCGCTCTCTTTTGCGACTTGCGCTGCGCTTTGGCCCGTAGTGCCGTTTTGCGCCATGGCGGGCTCGTCGGTAGCTATGGCTGCGCGGCTACCGCTGGTGGGGCGCCGGCACTTGCGCTCGGTGCACTGTTGCCCGCGATGATGCGATCAACCAGCGCCTGCGCCTCACGCTCCCCACCATCAAAGACCTCCGTGCGATTGTCCGGCGAGGCCTCGTTATGCGTGGATACGAGTGCGCCGCTTCGGTCACGCAGGTCCACCGTCACGCGCATTGATAGGCCGACTCGCAAAGGATGCTCGCGCAGCTCCTTCGGATCGAGCGCGACGCGAACCGGCACCCGCTGCACGACCTTGATCCAGTTACCCGTGGCGTTTTGCGCTGGCAGCAGCGCAAAGGCCGATCCCGTGCCGGCTCCGAGACCAATGATGCGGCCGTGATATTCAGCGCGGTTGCCGTATACGTCGGCAACCAAGCGCACGGGTTGACCAATACGCATGTTCTCGAGCTGAACCTCCTTAAAATTCGCATCGACCCAGAGATTTTCCATCGGTACCAGTGCCATGAGCGGCATGCCGGGCGAAACGCGCTGACCGACCTGCACGTTGCGCCGCGCGATTTGTCCACCCACCGGCGCGAGAATTTCGCTGCGCCGAAATGCCAAGTAGGCCTCTCGCAGCCGAGCTGCCGCTGCCAGAACATTCGGATGCGAAGAAACGCGCGTGCCAGCCGTCAAAGAGCGGTTCGAGGCAAGCTGCTCTCGCGCACTGGCAAGCGCTGCTTTGGCGCTGGCTACCCCCAATTCCGCGTGCCGGATTTCTTCTGCCGATACCACGCCCGTGTTCTGCACTTCGCGGCGGCGCTCCAGATCGTCGTCGGCGCGCTCGAGTTCGGCTTCGCGCAAGGAAACATTGGCCTGCAGCACTTCGTTGTTGGCGTACAGCGTGCGGGTTTCGCGAACCGCCTGCGCCAGCTGTGCTTCGCGGCCCAGAAGATCAATGTGTGCGTCGGCCGGATCAAGGCGCACCAACATCTGTCCCAGCGCGACGCTGTCGGTCTCGTCGGCACCGATAGCAATGACGGTACCGCTCGTTTGTGGCGTGATTGTCACGACCCGCCCGCCCACATACGCGTCGTCGGTATCTTCATAATTGCGTGCTACCAAGAACCAATACGCCGCGGCGCCAACGGCCACGACCGCCAGCACCAGTGCCGTAAGGATCAATGCGGGACGGCGAACCGCGCCGAACTGGCGCTTGCGGCTGTGCGCTGCGCCGTCTTCTTGGCTGCTGCGATCGAAATTCGCATCGGGGCCTTGTTGTGACATGGGAAAGAATCTCCAGCTGCGTAACCGTTTGCCGGGAGCGCGTTTCTTGACCTTAGCGTTCCGCAGCACTCGTCAAGGGTTGTTCGTCGGGTCGTGCCTGTGCCTGCGGTTCGGGCAATTGCTTGTCATCGCGAAAGCCACCGCCCAACGCCAGCGCGAGCGAGACGTCTAAGGCCGCGGCGCGCGCATCGAGTTCGACTTGCGCACGACGTTGCACCAGCACGCCGCCCTGCGCAGTAAGCACCGTGAGGTAGTTCCCTAGCCCGGCCTCGTAGCGGATTGACGCAAGTTCAAAAGCCGCCTGGGCGTGCTCGGTGGCAAGCGCTTGCTGTTCGCGCTGGCGCTTTACGGCCGCAATCGAGCTTGCCGCGTCGGCGACCTCGCGTGCCGCTTGCAAAATCGTCTCGTTGTAGCCATCAACCGCGGCGTCGGTTTCGGCGCTGGCGGAGCGCAGATGCGCACGCAACGCGCCGCCATCAAAAAGGGGCAGGTGAACTGCCGGTCCGACTTGCCAAGTGCGGCTTCCGTATTCAAAAAGCAGCTGGGTCGTGAACGAATTCAGGCCGACGAGCGCCATCAAGTTGATGTTGGGATAAAAGTCGGCACGCGCCGCCTCCACACTGCTCAGAGCTGCGAGCACCCGACGCTGCGCAGAGGCAACGTCAGCACGGCGCGCCAGCAAATCCAGCGGCAGGGCCGCTGGCGGGATGAGGACACCCTCCTCGGGAAGCTGCGCGTCGACCGCGTTAGCCGCTTCGGGCCCCTTGCCGGCCAAAACGGCCAGGGCATGGCGAGCCAGTGCGATTTGTTCGTCGGCGCGCTCGATATCAACCCGCACCTCCGGCACGGTTACTTCGGCCAGTTGCCGCTCGACCTGGGTATCGAAGCCTGCGCTCACTCGCCGGCGCACAAGCTCAAGCGTTTGTTTTCGCGCCGTCTCGATTTCCACGGCGATTTTTCGCGCACGTTGCGCGCGGGCAAGCTCAAAGTAGGCGTGACCGATTGCCCCGGCCAATCGTACGCGCGCCAGTTCCCGATCGATCGCGCTGGCTTCGGCACTCCAGCGTGCCGCGTTCGTGCGCGCCGCAAGGCGCCCGAAAAGATCGAGCTCCAGCGTCCCGGACAAATCGACGTCATTGATCGTGCCCACCATTCCCGCAAGCGGTGGCGGGAAAATCCCATTGCCTGAGATCCGCTGTGCCGTCGAATCGGCACCGGCGGCGATAGTGGGAAATTGCGCCGCATGCGTCGCGGCAAAAAACGCCTGGGCTTGCTGCCAACGGGCGCTTGCTTCGCGCAGCGTCGGGCTATCAGCCAAACCGGCCTCGATCCAGCGCGTTAACTGCGGATCGTTATAAGCGGTCCACCACGTCGTCGAGGGTTGCGAAGCCAGCTCGGGTGCTACGGGCTGAAGCGCAAGCTTGTTGGCAAGCTCCTGGGACGTGGGCATTTTTTCCTGCGGCAATAAAGAAGGATCCGATGCGCAGCCACCAAGCACGATGGCTGTGATCGCAAGCACGAGCCTGCGTGTGCGCGCGCGATGACGTTCGTCGCTTGCCGCAACTACGCGCGCGCAATTCACGGCCGACCCTCTGCTACTGAGGCAGCGTCTTGCGCCGCGCGCCGGCCGGTTGCGAGCACACGCCGCAAGAGCTCGCGCAGCTGCTCGACCTCCTTGTGCGTTAGGTCCGCCAAATGCGCATTGAGCACGTCCGCAATCACGTAGGGCACGATCGCGGCAGCTTTGCGCCCTTCCTCAGTGAGCTCGAGCTGTTGGACGCGCCGATCATCGACGCTGCGCACACGCCGCAGCAAACCCTTGTCCTCGAGACGATCGAGCATGCGCGTCGTGGCACCGGCATCGCATCCCACCCAGCGGGCGATTTGTGTTGCCGTGCCGGCCGGGTGCCGGGAGAGCAGCAATAACGGACGCCACTGGGCATCGGTCAGGCTATGTTCGGCCATGCGGGCATCGAGGGCACGAGAGATCAACTCCACGGTCTGCTTCATCAAGAAGCCTACGCTGTCCTCGGTGCGATATTGGTCGCCACGGTAGTAGCCCGCGCGCACGGCGGGTATCGAAACGGCCTTGGCCCCTTTGACGGTAGGCCGTCTGGCCGTAGAGGAGCGCCGGCTTGCAACGGGTGTGGAACTCTTGGGCATAGGAGAGATTGCGTGGGCAATTATTGACTAGGCAGAAATATACTTGCCTAGGCACCTATTGTCAAATGAGGCGCATTCGTGTTTGATCGCGCGGGTCCGGGTTCGTTGCGAACGGCCTTTATCGCCTTACTTGCTGCAAGGTATTTGCCGCGGCGGCGGGCCGATTTTTGCCATCGTGTAAACTTCTCAGCCTCGCGCCCGTAGCTCAGTTGGATAGAGTACTTGGCT
>CAZSOI010000545.1:0-3463 GCA_964608115.1 uncultured Burkholderiaceae bacterium
CGTTTTTCTTCACGATACCGATTAACAGGAAGACACCGATCAGCGAAAAAATGTCAAATTCCAGGCCGCAAATCAGCAAGGCGAGAATCGCGCCGACCCCGGCGGAGGGCAGCGTTGACATGATTGTGATGGGATGAATCGTGCTCTCGTACAAGATGCCCAATACGATATAGATTGCCGCCAGTGCGGCAGCGATCAAGACTGGTTCATTGGCCAGCGACTCTTGAAAGGCGCGGGCCGTGCCCTGGAAAGAGGAACGCAGCGTCGGCGGGACACCGAGCTTGATCATCTGCTCTCTGACCAAAGCAACGGCTTCACTGAGCGAGGCACCCGGCACGAGGTTAAACGAGATCGTGCTCGCAACAAAAATTCCCTGGTGATTGACCGCAAGTGGCGTCTTGCCCGGTTCGAAGTGTGCGACGGCCGCAAGCGGCACCATCGTTTCGGAAAACGCGCTCACGGCCGAACCCGTGGAGGCGGTTGAACGCCCGCTCGCAGTGATCTGGTTGGTGGCCAAGTTGCGCAACGTGTCTTGTGCAATTGCGGAAGCCGAACTGCTTTGGTTAGTGCCAACAACGGTTCCGGCCACGGCATTCGTGGACTGTGTACCACCGACGGCACCGCCGGCCGTGCTGATAAACACGTCCTTGAGCGTCAATGGGTCCTGCCAGTATTTAGGCGCAACTTCCATGACGACGTGGTACTGGTTCAACGGGTTGTAGATTGTTGACACCTGGCGCTGGCCAAAGGCGTCGTATAGCGTATTGTCAACTTGACTGACCGTCAGACCCAGGCGACTTGCAGAGGCCCGGTCAATCGTCAGGTCCGCCTCCAAGCCTCCTTGTTGCTGGTCCGAATTGACCTGCGTGAGCTGCGGGATGCGCCGCATTGCCTGCAGGATCTTTGGTCCCCATTGGTAGAGCTCTTCCAGGTCGGTGTCCTGCAGCGTGAATTGATATTGTGCGTTGCTCTGGCGCCCGCCCATGCGAATGTCCTGTCCCGACTGCAAAAACAGGTTCGCTCCCGGTATCAGGGCCAGCTCCTTGCTCATGCGCGCAATGACGTGGTCGGAAGTCTCGGTGCGCTCGCTACGCGGCTTTAGCGCGGCGAAGATGTACCCCGAATTCGTCTGACCCCCGCCTGTGAATCCGACCACGTGGTCGACCGCCGGATCTTTTTCCAATATCGCACTGAACTGATGCAATTTCTTGCTCATCAGTTGAAACGAAATACTTTGGTCGGCCTGCATACCTCCCATGATCTGGCCGGTGTCCTCCTGGGGAACAAAGCCTTTCGGCACGAGGGCAAAGAGCACCCCGCCAATGGCGAGCACCGCAATCTGAAAGCAAACCACCAGCACCGGGTGTGCAACAACGCGAGTAAGCGAACGGCTGTAGGCATCGTGCACCACGTCAAACCAACGCTCGCAGAGGCGATGAAAACGCGACAGTGGCCGATCCTTGGGGGGGTGGCGCAGGTAAGCGCAGATCATTGGCGTCGTGGTAAGCGAAAACACCATCGAAACAAAAATTGCGAAGGACAAAGTCAACGCAAATTCGCGAAACAGACGTCCGATGATTCCTCCCATCAGCAGTATCGGCGTAAAAACCGCCACGAGTGACAGACTCATTGACACCACCGTAAATGAGACTTCGCGTGCACCGAGCAACGCCGCCTGCATCCTGGGCATGCCTTGCTCGACGTGGCGCGTGATGTTCTCCATTACGACGATTGCGTCATCGACGACAAAGCCAGTTGCGATCGTCAGTGCCATGAGCGAGAGGTTATCCAAGCTGTAATTGCACAGGTACATGACGCCGAACGTGCCGATCAGAGATGACGGCACAACTACCGCCGGCACGAGCGTGGCGGAGGGAGTGCGCAAAAAGACGTATACCACCGCGATGACCAAGGTGATCGCAAGCAGCACCGAAGCCTCGATGTCGCGCAGCGAGGCACGAATTGTGGTCGAACGATCCACGGCCACCTGCAAATTGATGTCGCCCGCGATCGAGGCGCGCAAAAACGGCAACGCCGCCTTCACGCGCTCGACCGTTTCGATGATGTTGGCGCCCGGCTGGCGGTACAGGATCACTAGCACCGCGGGCTTGCCATCGGAGAGGCCATCGTTACGGATGTTCTCGATCGAATCGATGATGTCGGACACGTCCATAAGGCGCACCGGCGCGCCGTTGCGCCATCCCACGATCAGTGGTGCGTAGTCGTTGGCATGGTTAGCCTGGTCGTTGTCGTAAATCTGGAAATGAAGGCCGTTACCCTCGACTGCGCCCTTGGGAGCGTGGGCGTTGGCGGAGGCAAGCGCCGCCCGCACGTCCTCCAGACCGATGCCGTACTTATAGAGCGCTGTCGGATTAAGTTCGATGCGTACCGCCGGCAGCGCCGAGCCGCCGAGCGTGACTTGCCCAACACCGCTGATTTGCGAAAACTTTTGCTGCAACACCGAGGAGGCCGCATCGAAGATCTGTCCGCGACTTAGCGTCGCCGAGGTCATCGACAGGATCAAGATGGGCGAGTCGGCGGGATTGACTTTGCGATAGGTTGGATTGCTGCGCAGGTTCACCGGTAGATCTACGCGCGCGGCATTAATGGCCGCTTGCACGTCACGTGCAGCACCGTCGATGTCGCGGTCCAATCCAAACTGCAGCGTGATACGTGTCTGCCCCACGGTGCTGGAAGACGTCATCTCGGTAACGTCAGCGATGATTCCCAAATGCCGCTCCAGCGGCGTGGCTACGCTATTAGCAACCACCTCGGGGCTGGCTCCGGGAAGTGTCGCGGACACTGATATGGTCGGAAAGTCGACCTGCGGAAGTGGCGCAACCGGAAGAAGCACAAAACCGATCGCGCTAGCCAAAACCACTCCCGCCGTCAGCAGTGTCGTGGCGATCGGGCGCCGGATGCACACTTCCGCGATGCTCATCGTGCCGAGTCCGCTTCCAGTTGCCCCTCGCCTTGGCCCGAGAGGCGGGCACGCACTGTGCGTCCGAGCCAATCAAACCCTAGATAAATGACGGGAGTGGTGTACAGCGTCAGCAACTGGCTCAAAATCAGGCCACCGACGATCGTCAGACCAAGAGGATGGCGCAATTCCGAACCAACTCCGGTGCCCAGCATGAGCGGCAATGCGCCAAAGATCGCCGCCATGGTTGTCATGAGGATCGGCCGCAGCCGCAGCAAGCAGGCCTGGCGAATTGCGTCAACCGGCTTCATGCCCTGCTCACGTTCGGCCTCCAAGGCAAAGTCAATCATCATGATCGCGTTTTTCTTGACGATGCCGATTAGTAGGACGATGCCGATGATGCCGATGATGCCCAGGTCATCGCCCGCGAGCATTAGCGCAAGCAGCGCCCCGATACCCGCCGAGGGCAATGTCGAGAGAATTGTTAAAGGATGCACATAGCTTTCATAAAGTACCCCCAGCACGATGTACACCGTGACAATC
>CAZSOI010000546.1:0-1856 GCA_964608115.1 uncultured Burkholderiaceae bacterium
GAACATGTCGAAAAGGTTCTTCAAGTACGCGGTGCCAAGCCGTACATTAGTTTTAGGATCGAACAAATCGGGCGAAGACCCCTCCCCGACTTGCCGCGCGATTCGATCCGCCGTCGAAGGGAGCAGTTGCATCAGCCCCCGCGCGTCGGATACGGAGGTCGCGCGGGGATTGAACAGGCTCTCCTGGCGCGCAAGCGCGAGTACCAGCCACGGATCGAGTGACTGATGCGCCGATGCACTAGAGAAAAGATTCCAATATGCGCGCGGATAACGGATTCGTTCCCCGATCTCCGCGTTCAGATGTCCGTTCTTTGACATACGCGTTGCGGCAACGATCGCGTCATACCAGGCATCCGCAGCCTGGAGTCCAGCGAGAATAAAATGACGCAGCGAATGGTCCGACGCGGCGGCATCCTCTAGCGCCCGATACTCGCCCGCCTCAAGGGCTGAAATGCCCAACGCGCGGAGCGCGAGGATCCGGCTGAGGTGAAAACGCACGGAGGGTGACGAGCTCTCGGGGGTGGGATAAATGCTCAACTCTGGTGCCGATGCAGCCGGCAGCGTTACATGAATGCCAGGGACGCGTATGGCGGCGAGTGCGGGATAGTAGTTGCTCTCGATGCTGATGGCGAGTCGCAAGTAAATATCGTGGGCCGTCGCGGTATTTCCAGTTTTTTCGAGCGCGCGCGCACGCCAGTATTCGAACATCTCGCGTTCCGCGGCGCTCTCCGCCCGCTTGCGCATCGCCTCAAAGCTGGCGGCCGCTCGCGAGTATTGATGGGCCATGTAAAGCGACCACGGGATGCGAAAGCGCGCATCTTCAGCCGCCTCCGTTCCCGGGTATCGTTCGACCAGCCGCCCATACTCGGCACGAGCGGCATCGTAGATACGCAGCTCCTCGTAGATCCTGCCGATTCGGAGCATCGCGCCCGGTGCATGGTTACTGGACGGGAACTCGGCGACCACCTTTCCGAACGTAGTGCGAGCGCGATCCGAGTCTTCTTCTTTCCAATAGACCAACGCTAGATCGTAGAGCGCGGCCGACGCTGCCGGTCCGTGCGGCGCTATAGACAAGTATTCGAGCAGAGCTTCTTTCT
Organism: uncultured Burkholderiaceae bacterium; assembly: GCA_964608115.1. GTDB lineage: Bacteria > Pseudomonadota > Gammaproteobacteria > Burkholderiales > Burkholderiaceae_F > GJ-E10. The sequence goes on from CAZSOI010000546.1 coordinate 1,098, forward strand.
GAAGCTGGCTGTCACTCTTGAGTGCCTGTGCTTCGATCCACAGCACCTCGGCCCGCTCATTGGACGCGGGCGCGACCGCCAGGGCCTTCCGTGCTTGCGTGACTACCAGCGATGAGAGCCCTTCACGCAGCAGCAATGCAGCTTCGTTCTTGTGATAAGCAAATGCCGGCTCGGTGGAGACCGCGGGATTCGCCGCAAGAATGGAGTATGCAAGCCCGCGCGCCTTCGCATCCGCCTCTCCGCGAGGAAAGATCTCGCGAATCGCCATCGCCTGATCGTATGCATCCTTGTTGCGTCCCATCGCCTCGAGTGCCTGTGCCTCCGCCAGTCGCCCATTCTGTTCGAGCGTCGGGTCTTTGGTGGTGGCGACCAAATGCGTGGCGACCGAGAGGGCGTCCGCGGACCGGCCGAGTTTCAGGAAAATCTGGGATAAGGCGAGTTCGCCACGCTCGATCACGACGCTCTGCGGATACTCCGCCCGAAGCCGCCCCAAAGTCGCAGACGCGCCGGCCAGATCGCCCTGCTCCGACTGAGCTTGGGCCAGATAGAAGAGCGCGTAGTCAGCCAAACCCGGGTAGTTCGATGCGGCGAAAGTCAAATTGGTGATTGCGCGTGCGTAGTCACGGCCTGTGTAGGCGTTATATCCCTCGACGAAAGCCTGCTTCGCATCGGATGGCGCGGTATCCGGAGGCAGGGGTTCAGGAGCAGCCGAGGGACCCGCGGAAGCAGTGGGAGCTCCGGCGGGAGTCGTCTCGGCGG
>CAZSOI010000547.1:0-7860 GCA_964608115.1 uncultured Burkholderiaceae bacterium
TCGTACCAGTTCTTGAACTGGTCAAACAGAGCATCGCTCATTCGGTAAGGACCTCCTCCACGGTGCCGACCGGCTGCTCATCGAACTGACATCACGTTGTGTTCTATAGTGCAGCAGGTGAACTATGATGCATAGTGAACCCCCCGTTGGCGGCCGTATTGATAGAAATCAAGAAACTTGCCCCGAATTTCTGACGCGCTGCAGCACAAGCGCGGTTGGCGGCAAATTTTCTAGTGCTGCGCCCCAAATGCGGGCCATGCAACGCAAATGCTCCTTCGCAAACACGCCTTAGGCGGGGCGGCGCGATACCAAGGCTCCGATGTGCGAATCCTCAAAACAGCAAAGTTCCCGCGTGGGCTTCGGCCCCAAGGTGTCGAGCCTCGCGTTGGCTAGCTGCCGGCCTGTGTCCCTTCTCGCTTGGGGCAAATACGGCGAAAACCGCAACATCTCTTCGCCCGCATCCGAATCCGAAGATGCGGCTGGTCGGTGACATCAACCCAAGCCATGCTCGTTGCGATAGACGGTTGCCTCGGCGAGTAGCCAATCGCGAAGCAACCCAAAGCTGTGGCTTTCCCCTCGCTGCTCTGGGTAAATGAGGTAATAGTTGCGCTCGCTGCGATATTCGTGCGAAAAAGGAATAACAAGCTGCCCGCTGGCAAGCTCCTCTTCGATCAGCATCGGAGAAATCAGCGCAACGCCCATCTTGTTTACCGCAGCTTGCGCAAGCATGGAGAAGAGCTCAAAGCGAGGGCCCGTTAGGTCGCCGGAAACTTGTTTGCCCAGCGAGGCGAACCACTGGCGCCATGCATAGGGGCGCGTTGATTGCTGCAGCAATGGAAGCGCAGCAATGTCTTGGACCGATACGCGCCGGGCCGGCGCCAGGAGCCGCGGGCTGCAGACCGGAACGAGGTTTTCTCCCATCAGAAACAGCGCCTGCGTGCCTGGCCAGCCCGCGTCGCCACAGAAAATCGCACCGTCAAAATTGGTTTCATCAAACAAAAATGGGCGCGTACGCGTCTCCATATTGACGACCAAACCCGGCTGCTGGCGCTGAAAGTTTGCGATGCGCGGCAACAGCCACTTGGTGGCAAAAGTTGGCACGACCGCCAACTCTAGCGTCGCGCCTATGCCCTGGTGCACCATGACCGAGAGCGTGTCGCGCTCGATTTCGTCGAGGCGCGCCGCCATCTGGCGGCTATAGGACAAGCCGGCCTCCGTCAGCGCCACACCGCGCTTGGAGCGCCGAAAAAGCCGCACACCGAGAAAATCCTCCAACCCCGCAATCTGCCGGCACACGGCGCTTTGCGTCTGCGAAAGCTCTAGCGCCGCGCGGGTGAAACTCTGGTGCCGCGCCGCCGACGCAAACGCAATGAGCGCGCCCGTGCTGGGAATTTTGCGTCGCATCCGCCCCTCCTTGCGCTTCGTGGACCTGTGCGATTTTTGCACAGGTCGGTGCAAAAACGTCGTTTGCGGCCGCAGCCTCCTGGCACTAGCGTTGCGGCTGTTGGGTGATTTGGGCCGAGGCGGCCAAAAAAAGGGAGCGGACGATGGCTTCGAGCAAGGCTAGCTTTAGCTGCGAGGATGCGCTGTTCTTGGATGCGCAGCTGCGTGAGGACGAGCGGATGGTGCGCGACGCCGCCCGCCAATACGCGCAAGAGCGTCTTGCGCCGCGCATCTTGCAAGCATTCCGCGAAGAGCGCGCCGACCGGAGCATTTTTAAGGAGATGGGCGCATTGGGCCTGTTGGGCGCGACCATCCCCGAGCAATACGGCGGCGCCGGCCTGAACTATGTGTGTTACGGGCTCATCGCGCGCGAAGTCGAGCGCGTTGACTCCGCTTATCGCTCAATGATGAGCGTGCAGTCCTCGCTCGTAATGGTGCCGATTCACGCCTTTGGCTCGGAGGAGCAAAAACGCAAATATCTGCCGCAACTTGCCAGCGGCGAGTGGGTGGGTTGTTTCGGCCTTACAGAGCCCAATTACGGCTCTGACCCCGGATCAATGCTCACACGTGCGCGAGCAGCCAAGGGCGGGTATCTGCTAACAGGCTCGAAGATGTGGATCACCAACTCGCCGATCGCCGATGTGTTTGTGATCTGGGCCAAGACCGATGACGGCCGGATCCGCGGCTTTATCCTCGAGAAGGGCTGCAAGGGCCTGAGCACCCCCGTGATCCATGGCAAGGTTGGTTTGCGCGCCTCCGTTACCGGCGAGGTCGTGATGGACGAAGTGTTCGTTGCCGAGCAGCAGTTGCTGCCCGGCGTATCGGGACTCAAGGGTCCATTGACCTGCCTTACCTCCGCCCGCTACGGCATCGCCTGGGGTGCGTTGGGTGCAGCTGAAGCCTGCTATTTGGCTGCTCGCCAATACGTGCTCGACCGCAAACAGTTCGGGCGTCCGCTGGCGGCCAACCAGTTAATTCAGAAAAAGCTCGCCGACATGCTGACGGATATTTCTTTGGGTCTGCAGGGCTGCTTGCGACTAGGGCGCCTAAAAGACGAGGACAAGGCGCCAATCGAACTCACCTCCATGATGAAGCGCAACTCCTGCGGCAAAGCACTTGAGGTGGCGCGCACAGCGCGCGACATGCTAGGCGGCAACGGTATCAGCGACGAATACGGAGTCATTCGCCACATGGTGAATCTGGAAGTGGTTAACACCTACGAAGGCACTCACGACATCCATGCACTGATCCTGGGTCGCGGCATCACCGGCATTCCGGCGTTTAGTAACTGACTTGACCGCGCTGCGCCGACGGGGCAAACGCCTACGAACCCGAGCATTCAGGCCCGCTCGAGCAGCAGCGCGATGCCCTGACCTACTCCGATGCACATCGCGCACAGCGCGTAACGACCGCCGTTGCGGTGCAGTTGGTTGATCGCCGTTGTGACAAGTCGAGCCCCGCTTGCGCCCAGCGGGTGCCCGAGCGCGATGGCTCCGCCGTTGGGATTTACGCGCGCATCATCGTCGGCCAAACCAAGCTCGCGCACCACGGCCAGAGCCTGCGCCGCGAAGGCTTCATTGAGCTCGATGACGTCGATCTGCGCAAGACGCAGACCGCACAGTTCCAATACCTTGCGGGCAGCGGGCAGCGGTCCAATTCCCATGATGCGTGGTGCAACGCCAGCCGTTGCCATGCCCAGCACGCGGGCACGCGGCGCCAAAGCATTGCGGGCCGCCGCCGATTCATTGGCCAGCAGCAGCGCACAAGCGCCGTCGTTCACGCCGGACGCATTGCCGGCGGTAACCGTGCCCTCGGGCCGCACCACGCCCTTGAGTTTGGCCAGCGCATCCATCGACGTTTCACGAGGGTGCTCGTCCTTGCTGACGATCATTGCTTCGCCCTTGCGCGAAGCAATGGCAACTGGCGTGATTTCGGCATCGAAAAAGCCGTTTTGTTGCGCCCGAAGCGCATTGACCTGCGAGCGCAGCGCAAAACGGTCCTGTGCCTCGCGACCGATGCCAAATTCTTGCGCAACGTTTTCAGCAGTCTCTGGCATCGAGTCCACGCCATATTGCTGCTTGATCAAGGTATTGACAAAGCGCCAGCCGATCGTCGTGTCGTAAACCGCGTTGTTGCGGGAAAAAGCGGCATCGGCTTTGGGCATCACAAACGGGGCCCGACTCATGCTTTCCACGCCCCCGGCAATCATGAGCTGCGCCTCATCGCAACGGATCGCCCGCGCCGCGCTGCCCACGGCATCTAGGCCCGAGCCGCACAAGCGGTTGATCGTGGCGCCGGAGACCTCCTTGGGTAGGCCCGCCAACAGCAAAGCCATTCGTGCGATATTGCGATTGTCCTCGCCCGCTTGGTTTGCGCAGCCCAACAGCACATCGTTCACGCTGGCCCAATCCACTTTCGGGTTACGTGCCAGCAGTGCCTTGATGGGAATGGCGGCCAGATCGTCGGTACGGACCGACGAGAGCGCGCCAGCGTAGCGACCAAAGGGGGTACGAACGCCGTCGCAGATAAAAACGTGTGTCATGGCGTGCAGCTTTGCGATAGATCGAACATACTTGTTGCTTCGAGGTCCAGCACCTCTTCGCCTCCGGAGTTAAGCAGCTGCCAACGCCACCGTAAGATCCCCAGCGTCGGCTGGCCGCGGGCGCGGCGCGCCTCGATCACAGTAGCATGCAGTGAGAGTCGATCGCCGGGTCGCACGGGCTTCGGCCAACGAACGTAGGCCACGCCAGGCGAACCAAAGGACTCCGATCCGCGAAGTGCCGCATCCGTAATCAGCCGCATAGCGATTGCGCAGGTGTGCCAGCCGCTTGCAATCAGGCCGGAAAATCGGCCTTTCGCGGCGGCCTGCGGATCCGTATGAAACCACTGCGGATCGTACGCACGTGCAAACTCCAGAATCTCGGCTTCGGTTACGAGGTACGGTCCCGCGTGGACGATCTGGTCGGCTTGAAATTCGGAAAAATTCATTGACCACCCGCGGACACGGGTCGATGCGACAACTCGCGCACCCCAAGCTTGCCGGTGCAGATGCTGGACCAAGCGCGAGCCCAGCCCACAATCGTCCTTGAGATGGCTATCGCCTTGGCAGCGCCGATCGAGAGCAGGCACGCGCCATTGGGCGTGCGTGCACTCATCGCAAAATCCAGTTGGCCGGCCGCTTTGCCAAAAACGCGGCAAATCCCTCACGCGCCTCTTCGGTACCGCGCACACGGCTGATCGTCTGTGCCGTGAGTTCGCGCACTTCGCCTGTAACTGGTCCGACCGCGAGAGCTCCGAACAGTTGCTTGATCTCGCGCTGCGCTGCCGGGCCGCCCGCGAGCAGCTCAGCTACGCAGTCGTCGATCGCCGAGTCGATTTGGCCAGCGGGCACAACGCGGTGCACCAAGCCAATTGCCTGGGCCTGCGCACAACCAATGCGCGTTGCTGTAAGTGCGAGTCGACGTGCCTGGCGCCGGCCCACGGCGTTGATCAAGTAGGGTCCGATTACCGCTGGCAAAATGCCAAATTTGGCCTCGCTGATGCTAAAGCTCGCCTCCTCGGAAGCAATTGCAATATCGCAGACGCATGCCAGACCTACCCCGCCTCCCAGTGCCGCACCGTGTACACGTGCGATTGTCGGCTTCGGACAATCGTCGATCCGGTGAAGCATCGCAGCAAATCGGCGGGCGTCCTCCAGGTTCCATTCGCGCGCGGCCACACTTGCGCGCTGCATCCACTGCAAGTCGGCACCAGCGCTAAAGTGCTTGCCGGCACCCGCGAGCACGATCACCCGAACTGCCGCGTCCTCAGATAACTGCCCAAAGACAGCATCCAGCTCGCCAATCATCGCTTCATCAAAGGCGTTAAATACCTCCGGACGCGACATGGTCACCTGCACGACACCGGGCGCTCGGCCCGAGAGCATAAGACGCTGAAAATCTGCCATTAGTAGGTCTCCAGGTGCAGGCGGTTTTCCTTCTTGATCACCGCGCCGACCGTCTCCCAGGACAGACCCGCGTGCTGGGCAATGTCGCGCAGAGCGAGCACTACACCTTCCTCCATGGCCTTGAGGCCACAGACGTAAAAATAGGTGTTCGGATCGAGCAGCATAGGCGCCAGATCTGGCGCGCGCTCGCGCATTACATCTTGCACGTAACGCTTTGGCTGGCCTGGTGTGCGTGAAAACGCAAAGTTGATGTCGATGAAATCCTTGGGCAGAGACTGCAGCGGACCAAAGTACGGCAAATCCTGCTGAGTCCGCGCGCCGAAAAACAGTACCAGCTTTCCGCCTTCGAACTTGCCCGACTTGCGCAGGCGTCGCCTCCATTCCGTCATCGCCCGCATCGGTGCGCTGCCGGTACCGGTACAGATCATGACAATATTTGATCGCGGATGATTGGGCATCAAGAAGGTTGTCCCAAAAGGCCCAATTACCTGAACGCTGTCCCCAATGCGCAGGTCGCACACATAGTTGCTCGCAACCCCATACACTGGATTGCCCTGGTGGTCTTCGAGCACACGCTTTACGGTCAGCGACAAGTTGTTGTAGCCGGGCCGCTCGCCATTGCGCGGGCTGGCAACGGAATACTGGCGAGGGTGATGCGGCCGACCTTCGCGGTCCACCCCCGGCGGAATGATGCCAATTGACTGGCCTTCAAGCACAGGAAACGGCATGGTGCCAAAGTCCAGCACAATATGATGCGTGTCGTATTGCCGGCCGACCTCGGTGACGCGAACATTACCGACGACCGTCGCGCTAAGGGAAGTTTGTGCAGTTTTGGGGCCATACAAATTCGTGTACGCGTGCGCGGCCGACCACGGAGGAAGCGTCGCCCGGTAGCGCGCGGCGTCAAACTGCGGCTCCTTGTCAACGACGCCGACGGCCACCGGCTCAAGTAGCGTCGATGCGGGCTCGACATCGCTCGCGCCGCCCTGGGCGGCGAGTTCATCGGCCGTGAGTTCTGCGGGCAGCGTGTCCCACCCCAATTGCTCGGCAAGGCTGTAGGGCCGCACCGACGGCACCATGCGCCAATTATCGATCGCGCCCGTGGGACACGGGGCAATGCACGCACTGCATAGCTTGCACTTATCGGCCGCGACGACGTAGTTGCGAGCATCGTGCGTGATTGCACCGACAGGACAGGAAGCCTCGCAAGTATTGCAGCGGATGCAGATTTCCGGATCGATCAAGTGCTGTCGGAAAACCGCAGGCTCAAGTGGTGCGTTCATCAATGCCCTCAGATTCGAACACCCGCGGCAGCCATGAGCGACCGTTTGCTAGCTGCCAGATCACCAGCGGTCTCGTGCGACAAGACCTTAGTTGAACCGAACGTATTGAAAATCCGCTGGTTGCCGGTTCACACCCATTACTGGCGGGGCGATCCAATTGGCGAACTTGCCCGGCTCGACCACCCGGCCCATAAGACTCGCCACAAAGGCCCGGTCGCTAGCCGATGGCAGCCACCGATCGACCTGATCAGTCCACTGCGCATTCGTGAGCACGCGGCCCTCTGGGGAAACTTTTATCCCGGCCAGCGAACCGATGTTGCGATGAAAGGCCTTGTGCGGGACTTTCAGGCGAAACGATATGCCGGCCTTTTCGATGACCTTGTTCCAGCGGTCGACGCCGGCCACGGAATCCTTGATGAAGTCATCACGCAAGACTTCGTTGAGGGCATTGAGCATCGGCACTTCTCGCTCGACTAGTTCGCCGTTAAGCGCCTGCAGCACCTTATAGGAGTTGCCCTTGAGCACGTGATCGTCCCCGCGCTTGCCTTCTTCAAACCGCCCCTTCAGACCCGTCGAAAAAAACGTCGCCGCGTTGCTCGACTCGTCGGCACCAAACAAGTCAATTGTCACGCTGAAATGAAAGTTCAGATACCGCTGGATTGTCGGCAGGTCGATGACCCCTGCTGCGCGCAATGCGGCTGGGTCGTCGGTCTTGAGCGCGTTCATCACCTGACAGGTGCGCTGGATCACGCGTGAGACGCCGCTCTCGCCGACGAACATATGGTGCGCCTCCTCCGTAAGCATAAAGCGTGTCGTACGCGCCAAAGGATCAAAGCTGCTCTCAGCCAGCGCACAGAGCTGAAACTTGCCATCGCGATCCGTGAAATACGTGAACATGAAAAACGACAGCCAGTCCGGCGTTGGCTCGTTAAACGCCTGCAGGATGCGCGGATTGTCCTGCTGGCCGCTGCGACGCTGCAATAACGCTTCGCCCTCTTCGCGCCCGTCGCGGCCGAAGTACTTGTGCAGCAGATAGACCATCGCCCACAGGTGACGACCTTCCTCGACGTTGACCTGAAACAGATTGCGCAAATCGTATTGACTCGGACAAGTCAGGCCAAGGTGCCGCTGCTGCTCAACGGAAGCGGGCTCCGTATCGCCCTGCGTGACGATGATCCGTCGCAAATT
>CAZSOI010000548.1:0-7875 GCA_964608115.1 uncultured Burkholderiaceae bacterium
GCCAATGCGGAAAGCGACCGGCACGTGACGCACCGGCTATATGGGGGCGACCGCGAAGTGCGCATCTTGCAGGAGATCGTTCTGGGGATGGGCGGCGTGCGCGCGCTGTCGGCCTTGGGCATGCGTCCCACCGTATGGCACATGAACGAAGGGCATGCGGCATTTCTCGTGCTCGAGCGCATTCACCAGTACATGCACGGCGGTTTGGATTTTGCCTCGGCGCTCGAAGCAGTAGCGGCCAATACCGTGTTCACAACGCACACTGCCGTAGCTGCCGGACACGACCGTTTCCCCTCCGAGCTGTTTAGTCGGTATTTTGATCCCTACTGCCGCAAACACGGTGTGGAGCCGCAGCGTCTGTTTGCTCTGGGACGCACGGGCAGCTCGATCAACGAGTTCGACATGACAGCGCTGGCAGTACGCGGCTCGCGGTTCCAAAACGGCGTCTCAAAAATTCACGGTGAAGTCAGCTCGGAGATGTTGCGCGACCTGTGGCCACAGATTCCCCCGGCGGAAAACCCCCTCACCTATGTGACCAATGCGGTGCACGTCCCAACTTTCCTCTCGCCGGACTGGACCAATGATTTTGACCGCTTCCTTGGCTTTGACTGGATCGATCGCATCAACGACCCGGCGGTCTTCGGACGAGTCGACGAGCTTCCCGACCATATCGTCTGGAGCCGACACCAGTTTCTGAAGTCACAGATGCTACGGTTGGTGCGCCACCGCATCGAGGAACAGCACAACCGCAATCGGGGCAGTGAGGCGCACTTGGACCGCATGCTGCGCCTTGCCGATCCGGACAATCCCAATGTGCTGACCATCGGTTTTGGCCGCCGCTTTGCAACCTACAAGCGCGCCACGCTGCTGTTTGAAAACCTCGAGTGGCTGCGTCAGATCGTAAGCGATCCCAAGCGGCCGGTGCTATTTATATTCAGCGGCAAGGCGCATCCGGCCGATCAGCCGGGCCAAGATCTCATCCGCCATCTAACGCGCGTGTCGCGGACGCCGGAATTTGAAGGCCGTATTTTGCTGGTCGAAGGCTACGACCTTCGTCTAGCTCGCCGCTTGGTTTCGGGTGTTGATGTCTGGCTGAACAATCCCGTTTTTCCGCTGGAAGCCTCCGGCACCTCGGGCATGAAGGCGGGCATTAACGGTGTCGTCAACCTTTCGGTCCTGGACGGCTGGTGGGACGAGGGTTACGCGGGCGACAACGGCTGGGGCATCAAACCGGCCTCCGAGACTTTAAGCGATGCCGCCCGCAATGCCGAGGAGGCGCGCACGCTGTATGAAATATTGCAAGATCAGGTGCTGCCGACCTATTACGGGCGAGGCGAGATGGGCTACCCGCCGGCGTGGCTCAAACTCATGAAACGCTCGATGGCGACGATATTGCCGCGCTTTAATGCCAATCGCATGGTTGGTGATTACCTGTCGCAGTTCTACGGGCCAGCAGCGCGTCAGGGCCGACGGTTTTCTCGCGACGATTTTCGCGGTGCCAAGGAAGTTGCTGCCTGGAAGTCTCGCGTGGTCGCCGCCTGGCCGGGGGTGCGCATTCGACGAATCGATCAAGGCACGGCGCGTACGCAGTTTGGCGAACGCTTGCGTATCGAGATTGCAGTTAACCTCAATGGCCTGGAGCCTAGCGACGTGCGTGTGGAACTGCGCATGAGCGAAATGGGCAGGGATGCCCGAAAGGACTCGGGGCGTTTTTTCGTGCATGCCAACCGACTCGCTGAGACGGCGGAACACCGCTACGTGCTCGATTTCACCCCGGAGTCTTGCGGCAAATTCGACTATCGAATCCGCGTGTTTCCATACCACGACTTGCTAACTCACCGATTGGAAACGGGTCTGATGCTCTGGCTCTAGTAAAGGGGTACGGCCGCGCCGCTGGTTAATGGCGGGTCGTGCGCAAGGCCTGACGGTACACTTCGACGTACTGCGCCGCGCTTGCGTCCCAACCAAAGTCCCGCGCCATTGCATTGCGCTGCAAACTCAGCCAAGTGCCGTGACTACGATAGGCATCGATCGCACGCAACACCGCATCGAGCAGTGCATCGGCGCTGGGTACGGCAAACGAAAAACCCGTCGCTGTGCCTGCGGCAAGCGTCGCCGGGCTGTAATCCGTCACCGAATCGGCCAACCCGCCAGTGCGGCAAACAATGGGGATTGTGCCGTAGCGCTGACTGTACATTTGATTCATTCCGCAGGGCTCAAACCGCGAGGGCATCAAAAACAGGTCCGAGCCAGCCTCGATCACGTGCGCCAGTGCTTCGTCAAACGCCACACGCACCCCCAGCTGCCGCGGGTACCGGCGCGAAAGCGCTAACAGGCGCTCCTCGATAGCGCGGTCGCCTAGCCCCTGGATCGCGATTTGTGCTGGAAGCGCGACGACCTGCCCGACGATATCGGCGATCAGGTCGATACCTTTTTGCTCAACTAGGCGGCTGACCACTCCGAGGACCGGCATCGCATCTTCCATCGCCAGACCCATGGCTAGTTGCAACGCACGCTTGTTGCTGCGTTTGTTGGCCAGTGTGTGCACATCGTAGCGTTGCACAATCATCGGATCGGTGGCCGGATCCCAGAACGCGGTGTCTACGCCGTTGAGTATCCCCCTCAGAACGTTGGCGCGGCGCGACAGTAAACCCTGCAGGCCAAATCCTAGTGCCTCAGTACAGATCTCGCGCGCATAGGTTGGGCTTACGGTCGTAATGGCGTCGGCGCAAGCCAACCCGCCTTTGAGAAAGGAGAGCTTGCCGTAGTACTCGGCGCCATCGACCGAAAAGCTCTCCGGTGGCAAAGCCAGCCGGGCGACCGATTCGGCGCCAAAAATTCCTTGGTACGCGAGGTTGTGCACCGTCACGATGCTGACGGCACGCTGTCCTGCGCCGTAGACCAGATATACGGGGGCTAACGCGGCCTGCCAGTCGTTGCAGTGGACCACATCGGGGCGCCAGGCCAATGGGCTTTTTTCCGTACCCAGCAGCGCGGCAATGCGAGAGAAAAGACCAAAGCGCAGATCATTATCGGGCCAATCCTTGCCGTCGGGCCCGAGGTACGGGTTGCCTGACCGCTCAAACAGGTTCGGACAGTGCACGAGCAGCAGCGCGACATCTTGTGCGCTACGGGCCGCCAAAAGACGCGCTTCGGGCATCTGCCCCTGCGCAGCGATAAGCGCAATAGGGGACACCGACGAGGGGTCAATTGCCAAGGCCTGTAAAACGCTCGGGTAAGCGGGCAGCAGCACCTTCACGTCAACGCCGTGCCTCGACAATGCGTTGGGCAAAGAGCCGGCGACGTCGGCAAGGCCGCCGGTCTTGATCAGTGGCGCAAGCTCTGGTGTGGCAAAAACGACTTTCGTGATCGTTCCAATCGCAACGTGGGACAAATGCACATACGAACAGGTGCAAGGTGCTTGCGCCCCGCTGTGAGCCGACGCCGCTATACGATGCGCGGCGTTGCGATCACGCTAGGATAGCAGCCGCGCGGCAGAGCCTTTGATGTTTATCAAGGTGCGCCGGGCAATCAACCATAGGCTCATACAAAGAGCCAAGAGGGAGGCAGGTCGTGACTAATCCGTTGACCATCGAGCGCAAGGCACCCGAGCCGCTAAGCGGCGCAGACCTTGAACCATCGAGCGGCGTGCGCCTGGCCCGCTCGACGATCGCGATCATCCTGGCCGGTGGCCGCGGCACGCGCCTAGGCCGACTGACCGACTGGCGTGCCAAGCCGGCGGTGCCTTTTGGCGGCAAATTTCGCTTCATCGACTTTCCGCTGTCCAATTGCGTCAATTCCGGCATTCGACGCATCGGCGTTTGCACCCAATACAAGGCCCAGAGCTTGATCCGGCACGTTCAACGCGGCTGGTCTTTCCTCGACGGACGCATGGGAGAGTTCGTCGAACTGCTGCCGGCGCAGCAAAACGTCAGCAGCGACTGGTACAAGGGAACCGCAGACGCGATCTGGCAAAACACGTTCCTGCTGCGCAAACACGCCCCGAACCTCGTCTTGGTGCTCGCGGGCGATCACATCTACAAGATGGATTACAACCGCATGCTCTACGACCATGTGGCGAAGTCCGCCGATATGACGATCGCGTGCATGGAGGTGCCCCTTAGCGAAGCACGCAGCTTCGGGGTGATGGCCGTTGATGACGAGCTGCGCGTGGTTGCCTTCCAGGAAAAACCGGAGAGTCCGGCACCGATGCCCGGTCGCCCCGATACTGCGCTAGTGAGCATGGGCATTTATATATTTAACGCGGCTTTTCTGTACGAACAACTTGAGCGCGACAGCGCCGACCCGCGCTCGAGCCACGATTTTGGCAAGGACATCATCCCGCACGTACTGGCACGCGGCTACCGCGTCATTGCCCACCGCTTTGCCGACAGTTGCGTAAACGTCACCGAGGGCCGCCCCTATTGGCGCGATGTCGGCACGCTCGATGCCTACTGGGAAGCCAATATGGAACTGGTAAAGGTCGTTCCCGACCTGAACATGTACGACATGAATTGGCCGATTTGGACGCACCAAGAGCAGCTGCCACCGGCAAAATTCGTGTTCGACGACGATGATCGGCGTGGAATGGCGGTCGATTCCCTGGTGTCGGGCGGCTGCGTGATCAGCGGCGCGACCTTGCGTCGGTCGCTGCTCTTTTCGAGTGTGCACGTGCACAGCTATGCTTTGGTCGAAGACTCGGTCGTTCTGCCCAACGTCGACATCGGCCGCAATGTCGTGCTCAAACGAGCAGTGGTCGAAAAAAATTGCCGGCTGCCACCCGGGCTGCAAGTTGGCGTCGATCCCGAGCAAGATCGCAAGCGCTTTGACGTCAGCAGCAAGGGCGTCACGCTGATCGTGCCCGAGATGCTCGCTGCTCTGAAAGAAAACGGCGCGTGACTGTACACACCACCCTGGATGCATCGCCGCAGGCGGCAACTGGCGCCAAGCAGACGCCGACCTCGCCTGCGCATGCCCCGGGCGTTGACCTGCTGCTGCTCTGGCACATGCATCAACCCGACTATCGCGATCGAAGCACCGGCGAGTTCACGATGCCTTGGGTGTACTTGCACGCGATCAAGGACTACACGGACATGGCTTGGCACCTGGAGCAGCATCCCGCGATGCGTGCAGTGGTCAATTTTGTCCCGGTGCTGCTCGACCAGATTGAGGATTATTGCGATCAGTTCCGCAACGGCCCCTTGCGCGATCCGTTACTGCGGCTGCTTGTTCGCTCCGAAGCCACGCCCTTATCGGAGAGCGAGCGCCACGCGGCGTTTGCGCAGTGTTTTCGGGCCAACCATGTCCGACTAATCGCACCCTTTCCCCCATTTAAGCGCCTGTACGACCTGTATGCGCTGGTTGAGTCGCACGGCAAAGAAAGCCGCGATTATCTGTGTGACCGTTATGTGTGTGACCTTGTGATGTGGTATCACCTCGCCTGGATGGGAGAAACCGTGCGCCGCGAGTCCGAGGTTGTTGCGCAGCTCATGGCCAAAGGCACCGGTTTTACCGAGCTCGATCGCTTGGCCCTGGCGCAAGTGATCGCACAAGAAGTGCAGCAGATCATTCCCCGCTACCGTGCCCTCGTGCAGCGCGGCCAAATTGAGCTCTCGACGACACCGCACTTTCATCCGCTGGCGCCGCTTTTGCTTGATTTTCGAAGCGCACGAGACGCTCTGCCCGACGTCCAACTTCCTCAGGCCGGTCGCTACCCTGGGGGGCGCGAGCGCGTTTGCGCGCACATTGACAGCGCCTTGGCAAGTCATGCGCGGCGTTTTGGCACCGCGCCGCAGGGGATGTGGCCCGCCGAGGGTGCCTTGTCGAGCGAGTTTCTCGCGCTGCTCGCTGAGCGCAAGATCCGCTGGAGCGCCAGCAGCGAAGGCGTCTTGGCCAATAGCCTGCGCGCCAGTGGATCAGCCAACGAGCAGGCCGATCCACCGGTGCAAGCGCGGCACCGCCCGTATCGCCTTTCCACGATCGCCTCCGACATGCTGCTTTTCTTTCGCGACGATCGGCTCTCGGATCTTATTGGCTTTTCCTACTCCAAGTGGCACGGACGCGACGCGGCCAACAACTTCGTACATGAGCTTGAGTCGATCGCCAGGGAAGCAGCCGGTGGGCCGCGACCCCTCGTAAGCGTCATGCTCGATGGCGAAAATGCCTGGGAGTACTATCCCTACAACGGTTTTTTCTTTCTTAGCGATCTGTACAAAGGCCTAACCAGCCACCCGGGTATTCGCACTGTGACCGGTAGCGACGTGGTCGCGCTGCACACGGCCCCGGCCCTCGCTCACCCGGCACCGGACGAAGTTTCCATTGGCCAACTCTCCAAGCTGACCGCCGGCAGCTGGGTGTATGGGAATTTCGCGACCTGGATCGGAATCAAGGACAAAAATTTCGCGTGGGATTTGTTGTGCCAAGCCAAAACCAACTTCGACCATGTGATGGCCAGCGGACAGCTCGATGATTCCTTGCGTGCGCAGGCTCTGGCTCAACTAGCCGACTGTGAGGCCTCCGATTGGTTTTGGTGGCCGGGCGAAGATAATCCGAGCGAGTCGGTGTCGGCCTTCGAGACCTTGTTTCGCAACAAGCTGGCCCATCTGTATCGCCTGATGCAGTTGCCGGTGCCCGATACGCTCGAGAAATCCTTTAGCAAAGGCGGCGCGATGGCCGAACTTGGCGGGACCATGCGCCGCGGCAGCGCCGAGTCCGGCGCGAGTTAATTGATCGCAAAGGCGCTGCGCTACGCCCGCGCGGCCTATTGTCGTCGCTCAGGTGCGAGTCGTCGCGCTAGCTCGGCAAAGCGCCCATCCTCTTCCCATTTTTCCAACTCCAGCGGCAACTTACGGCGCCAATTGGGATACTGATCTACCGTACCCGGTAAATTAGCCTGATCGCGACATCCAAATACGTCTTCGAGTTGCACAATCAATACCCGCGATGGCGTTCGACCCAGATATTCTTGCACGGCCATTGCAAGTGGTTGCGTCATCACCAATGGCCAACGCGGCTCAAGCGAGATATCGGGCGGCAAAAGAGATTCGCGCTGCAAAGTCTCCAGCAATCGGGCGCAATCGCGCTTGCGCTCCTCGACCTGCTGTGCGCGTATCGACTCGCGTGGAAACAGCCCCAGCGCCTGGCGCAGCTCCAGATCGCGGCCTTCCCAGAAACCGGCCAGTGTGGCTAAGTCATGGGTGGCGCTAGTTACCAAGGCGTTGAGCGCAAATTCGCTCGGTACCAGAAATTGCCCACTTTGCCCGCGACAAAAGTACAAGACG
Source organism: uncultured Burkholderiaceae bacterium (assembly GCA_964608115.1). Classification (GTDB taxonomy): domain Bacteria; phylum Pseudomonadota; class Gammaproteobacteria; order Burkholderiales; family Burkholderiaceae_F; genus GJ-E10. The sequence goes on from CAZSOI010000548.1 coordinate 7,281, forward strand.
CGGTACGACAAAATGCGGCGCAATTCCATGGCATGTCGGACTTCGTCGGGCACGGTGCCGAGGTCCTCGCCGATAACCAGGCAGCGATTGCGCTGGCTCTCCAGAGTCAGTATCGCTAGCAGGTGTTCGAACGGATATGTGACATAGGCGCCGGCCTCGGGCAGATCGCCGCGTGGAACCCAGAACATCCGTGCCAACCCCATGACGTGGTCGATACGTAGCGCACCCGCATGACGCATGTTTGCGCGCAGCACAGCGATAAACGGAGCGTACGCACGTGCACGCAATCGTTCGGGCAAGAGCGGGGGCAAACCCCAGTCCTGCCCGTGCAGGTTAAAGTCATCGGGCGGGCAGCCAGCGCTAGCGCCTTGTGTATACAGGTCCTGCGCAGCCCAGGACTCCGCGCCGTTACGGTCGACCGATACCGCCAGATCCTGGTATAGACCGATGCCCAACCGCGAATCGAGAGCACTCATACCCACCGCGGCCAACTGTAACTCCGCCTGCCACTGCAGATATTCGAAGAACTCGATGCGTTCAGTGTAGTCGCGGGCAAATTCTGCGACTTCGTCGGAGTTGGGGTCGCGAAAGCTGT
>CAZSOI010000549.1:0-19225 GCA_964608115.1 uncultured Burkholderiaceae bacterium
CAAGCCTTTCGCGCCAACCCCACGATTCCCGCTGCGCAGGCGGCACTACGCCAGGCGCAGGAGTTTGTTCTTGCGCAGGGCGGCTACTTTTATCCGACCGTGTCGGCAGAATACGATTTTGAACGGCAGAAACTGCCGGGAAATATCGCAACTGCCAATGCCCCTGGTCTACAGGGCAATGGCCAGTTCATCGCACCGAGCGCACCGGCCGAGCCCCTCTTTTATAACTTTCAAACGGCGCAGTTGACGGTTGGGTACACCCCGGACGTGTTTGGAGCCAACCGGCGTAAGGTCGAGTCGCTCGACGCGCAGGCGCAGATGCAGCGCTTCGAACTCGAGGCGACGTATTTGACGCTAGCATCCAATGTCGTCGCGGCGGCGATCCAGGAAGCTTCCACGCGAGCACAAGTCGCAGCAACCAAGCAAATCATCGCCTACAACGAAAAAGCCCTGCAGATTCTGAAGGAGAAGTTCAAGGACGGCTACGCCATGCGACTTGACGTTGCTTTGCAGGAGGCGGCGTTGGCGCAAGCCCAAGCGCTACTTCCTCCTCTCGACAAGCAATTGGAGCAGACTCGTGACCTGCTGCGCGCTTTGGTCGGGAAACTGCCCAGCGAGGAGCTCGAGCAGACCTTTGAGCTCTCCGCCCTGAAGTTGCCGCAGGATCTCCCGTTGAGCGTGCCTTCAAAGATCATTGAGCAGCGACCCGATGTACTTGCGGCCGAAGAGCAGATGCGCTCTGCCAACGCGCAAATCGGGGTAGCCATCGCGGCCATGATCCCCCAATTTTCTATCAACGGATCCGTGGGTGGCATGGCTAGCCAGACGTCCTGGCTGTTTCGCAACGGCGGGCCCTTTTGGAGTTTGATCGGCAGTGCCACCCAAGTGGTGTTTGACGGAGGTACCCTGCTGCATACGAAGCGTGCAGCCGATCAGGCTTTGCTTCAGGCCGCGGCGCAATATCAGGAGACGCTCATTACGGCCTACCAGAACGTCGCCGATAGCCTTCACGCGGTCATCTCCGATGCCGACGCCCTGGCCGCGAATCTCAAGGCGGAGCGTGCCGCCCGGGTGGCCGCGGACGTGGCGATGGAGCAGATGAAGGACGGGTTCACCGATTTTCTGGCGGAGCTTGCTGCCGAAATCTCCTATCAGCAGGCCTTGCTAAGCCTCGTCCAGGCCCAGGCGACACGATTTGGCGACACCGTCGCGCTGTACCAGGCCCTCGGCGGCGGCTGGTGGCATCGCGAGCAGGACTCCAAGAAGATCGCCGAAAACGCGGCCGCCTTGGAAAAATAATCTGTTAGGTGCGGTTCATCGCCAAAAAGCCGCGGGCTGCGTGAGACAAGAGCGGCATGAGGGCCGCTGTTGCGGAGGCAGGCTATGAAACTGATCAGCGCCGTAATCAAACCCTTCAAACTTGAAGAGGTGCGAGAAGCGTTGACGGGCGTTGGTGTGCAGGGAATGACCGTGACAGAGGTCAAGGGCTTTGGCCGGCAAAAGGGCCATGCCGAGCTCTACCGCGGTTCGGAATACGTCGTCGACTTTCTTCCCAAGGTGCGGGTGGAAGTGGCGGTAGAGGAACCATTGTTGGATCGGGCCGTCGACGCCATTGCGGCCGCGGGGCGGACGGGCAAGGTCGGTGATGGCAAGATCTTCATTTTCGATATTGCCCAGGTTATTCGCATCCGCACGGGCGAGACCGGCAGGAACGCACTTTGACGTTGCGTTGCAGCCTGGCTGCAATCAAAACTCCGCATGCAGGCGAAGCCCAATAGCCGAGACCGGTCCGCGGTCGCGGTTGTATGCCGGGTTGACGATGAATTGGTAATCCCCGGTTATCGTGAAGTGTTCGAAGACGTGGTACGCGTAGTAACCTTCTATGATCTGTTCAAGGCCATAGTTCAGCCGCCCATCGCCGATTAAAATTCCGATACCGCCGTCGGCAAAGTACGACTGCGCAGCACTGGACAGTGCGTCGACGACGCCGGCCAGGCCGACGGTATCATCAGCTCTGCCCCAGCGATCTCCCTGCAGGGACAGGCCAAGGGCTAGGGATTTGTTGATTTCGGTGAAATCAAAAGCCTCTTTGCTGCCGTCGTTGGCGCTTAACCGGACGAATGCCCCCAAGTCTGTTGCGAGTTCCTGCTCCAGATTTAGCGCAGCGCCGGGGCGCGACGCGAAGCGGCGCACTAGTGCCGTGCTAGGAATTTCTCCTGTTGCCTGGGCCAGGGCGACGGCCGCATCGTAGTTGCCCATCCGCCCCCGATTGTCAAATCCCAAGACTTTAAGCTTCCCGGCTCGGCCGTCGATCTGGTGGCGCTCTTCGAATTCAGCAACCCATCCGAACTGCTTGAATTGACCATCGATGTCCCTCGTATTGGGCATCTTCGATAGGGCGAAGAGGCCACCGCGCACGGTCCACCAGGACCGCGTCCACTCGACCGCCCCTCCATAAGTAAATCCCCACGAATCGGCCGGGTAGTCGAACGCTCCGCTTTCGATGATCGCCCAGTTCAGAAAGTCGCCTCGTGGATCATGCGCGTAGCGATTCGTATCGAAGACGTCGACAATCGAGTACTTGCCCACGGTAATGATCAGGTTCTCCTCGGGCAGCGTCTGCGCCAGCTGATTGGCGCCGTCGGCAAGATCCGTACTCTGGTGTCGGTCACCAAGTGAAATTACCTGGCGGATAAACGCCCGTGGCAGCCGAAAATAGGGATGCTGGTAGCCAAGCTTGTATGCCTCGCCGCTGGGAAACGCAGCAATACCCACTGTATCGCTAAGGCCGAAGCCCTGGTCAATTTCCGGGTTGACATAGGCCGCTGCGTCGTCCCAAAGGTGCAAGCCGGCGAAGAGCGTCAGGTCAGCGGTCTCCTTTGCATTGCTGCCCGGATAAAGGCTGTTTTCTCCCTCGTAGGGTGAGGTAAATGCGGGGTGATACTGGGTGACGTTGGTAAACTGCCCATGCAGGTTCCAATTTTCTAGTCCCTGCGCCGCCAACGAGCTCGCCGGCATACCGCCCGCGTAAGCGATCGGCGCTGCGGGGTCACTTAATTGCGCACCCGCTCGCTGCGCGAGCAGCCATCCGGAAACCAGGAAAAATATTCGAAGAAGAACTGGCATGCCTGACCTTCTTGCGCGAGTGGGTCACTGCTAGTGATTTGGCTTCGCGTTAAGGCACTCAAACCCACGTGCGCAATCCCGATAACAAAACAGCACGCTACCTGGGCCATATGTCGTAATGAGTACAAGTTGGAACTAAAGCCTGCAGGCCGCCATTTACCGATGTCTGCCAAGCACGAGTATTTACAGCCGATCTAGCCTTTTGATGCACACGGCAAAGACTTGGTCCACCCGCCTCGCGTCCTTCGCAGCCCTCGGCGGGCGCGCGTCTTTTTCCCTCGGATTTGCTTTGCTGCCTCGGCAGCGGCCTCAATGCCAGGTTCGTGCGCTCGCGCGACCCTGGCATCCTTGGGAGTCAATTAGCGTTGGCGATGAACGTCGACGAGCAGCGCATAGGCACCCGGGCAAGGACGCCATGGGGAGCCAGTGTGCGAGCGCCGAGCGGCCTGGCGCGCGGCAGCGCGTTCGCTCACCCACCTCGCAAGATACGTCCTGAGCGCGCTCATCGAGACAATGCGGCGGAATTGGAACGTCATTTCGATCACCTCGTTTCATTGCGGCCGACGCAAAGACACGCGCCGTCCGTACTGCACAAACGAACGCCGCCCCCTGGCACACACGCACCGGTTCGCCACTAAGGGGCAAACCGGGCTGTGAACCCAGGGCCACGACCGCTGCGTTCCAAGACGACAGTGGCCGCGCGGGGCGCTACTTACTGGGAGGTGATCAGACCCGTCGCGGCAGGCTCTTGAGAAGCATCCGCGTAAGACGCTTTTCAATGGCTTGCCGGTACGGCTTGGTTTGACGCACCATCCCGCTACTTAGCGGGACGGCGGTAAGAAAGTGGACTTGTGCCGCGAATCCCGCTAACTAGTTCCGAAATCGACTCTGGCAAGAGCCCATTAGCTTATTCACCGAAAGTGAAGAGGGGCGAAGTTTGAACCTGCAAAAAAGCGATGTCAACAGCAAATTTCGTGCGCGCTGTCCAAAGATCTGATCCGGCACTTCCGAATGATGCGGACTCAGAGTTTCGGGGGCACGATGGAAAAAAGGACACGGCCGCCTCATTGGGGTGAGCTCGCAATACGTGCCCTCGGATCGTGGCGGGGAGTCCTGTGGCGCTAAGACCCGCACCCCGAAAGCAGAGCGTTCGTTAGCAGAATCGGCCAAAGCGCTCCCCCGGCCACAGGTAGATCCGGCTCGCTTGCGATGCCAGCCCAAGTCGCGCTCAGCAAGAAAAAGGGGGCTTGAGCGCCCCCTTCTTGCCATCGTTCGACTAATCGCGCTCGCGCCAACCTCCGCGTTGTCGATGTCCCGCAAGACCCATCGTCCCGCGGTATGTCGATCGACCGCCACTAGCGCTAAACCGCCCGCACCTCGATGCGCCGCGGACGCAATTCTGCGCGCTTGGGTATGCGCAGCGTCAGAACGCCGTCCTTCAAGCTCGCCTCGGTCTTATCGGAATCGAGCTCGCCGCTCAGCGTAAAGCTGCGCCGGTAGTGGGTGGAGTGAATTTCCGCGTACATCGGCTCCATGCCTTCTGGCATCGCGATTTGTACGTCGCCCTCAATTGTCAGTGAGTCCTTGTCCGTTTGGACGCTTAACCGCTCTTTCGAGACCCCGGGCATATCTAGTCGTAGTGTTATGCCATCGGCGTCTTCGAAGACATCTACCGGTGGTCGAAGAGCGGACGCTGCTTTGCGGTTTGCCTCGCCCTGCTTGCCTTGCACGGCGGTTGCGGGCTGAACGGCAACGTCTTGTTTGTCAGTCATGATCTGCCTCCTCTTATTGGACCTGAATCTGGCGCGGTCGCACCGCTTCCTTGCGCTGCAAAGAGATCTGAAGCACCCCATCGCGGTACTTTGCCTCAACGCGGTCGGGGTCGACGTCTTCAGGCAAGGTAATTACGCGGCGAAATTCGCCCGCGAAGCGCTCCTGTCGGTAGTAGGTTGCTTTTTCGTCGACGGGCAAGCGTCGTTGCCCCGAAACGAGCAACAGGTTTTGTTGTATCGAGATATCTAATCCCTTCGGGTCAATTCCCGGGGCGAATAAGTAGACGTCCACGCTCTTGGAGGTCGCACCGACGTTAGTAGGCGGAAAAGTACCGCGCGAAACCGAGCGTATGCCCGCGGGTGCGTCCCAACGGCCAAAGAGCTGGTCCATCTCTTGCTCCATGCGTCGCAATTCGTCGAAGACACTTTCAAAGTTGGTCAATCGGCCGATCATTTCGTTTCTCCAATCCAGATGTAAGGGTAGGAAACGGCATCCTTGCGGCGCAAAGGAACCCACCCAAGCACTTGGGCGTGGCCAGCCACCGCTATCTGTCGCCGAAGGTGCGGGCTTTCTTCTGGATTTCAAGCCCCCCGCGCAGCAGCACGCCCAATGCATCTCGGGCCGATCCGCACAGTGCGCAAAACAAGGGGCCTGCCTTTGAAGCAGTCGGCCCGAACGCCAAGCGATAGGCCAGATTTCCAATCCTTGCCGCTAAAGATACGGCTTCGCACTTAGCGCAACCCTAAATACTGGCTGCTTGGGCCGCATTGATGTTGGGCAAAAATACCTACACGCCGCTGTGCAGCGCGGGCATCGGAACTTCGGCTCCCGCCTGTTTTGGCATCGGCGTTGCCTGTTTTTGGCGACCAAGAAGCTTCCCGTGCCGTTGCAGGGCGTGGCACGCGGCAACAGGAGCTTACGGTCGAAATTGCCAGCTGCGCGCGCTCCAAGGAACGGTGCCCGGAGTCGGGCTGACGGACGCGAGCGCTTTTGTGCGCGCGGCGCTAGAGCACGGGCCGACGGGTGTGCATCGGCTAGCCAGTGACATTAAAACTTCTTACATCATCTGTCGTGCGCAATACGACAGCCACTGCGCCGTGAGCTTTTCTTGCAGTGCATTTTGTTTTAAGCGTTCGTTTAGCGAACCGAAGTCTACGGCGTCCAGCGGTTGGTCCTGATTAAAACACGAAAATACGACCGAGTTCTTGCCGGTTCGTGCATCGTGATGCACTTGTAAGCACTGGGCGCAGATCTCCTTCATCATGCATTGCATCGGCGAGTTGATCGAACCGATGGCGCAGTGTCCCGGCTTCAGATGCTGTTTGAGCACGTCGTGTCGCGCCTTGGCAACTCCCGCCATCATCCGATCGGAACCGATTGCAATGATGCGGTCCGCATCTTCCGTGCGAATTGCCACTTCACCGAGGCGGCCAGTTGCGTAGGCCTCCATCCCTTGCACGATGTTGCCGACAAAAGCACGATCCTGTGGCCGGCGGGGATGAAACCCTGGCGCCTCGTCGCAACACCATACGACAACATCGGCGGCTGACTCGATCTCTTCGATCTTGTAGCGGTCGATCACTTTCTTGTAGCCGGCAAAATACAGCACGCGCGAGCCGTGGGCCTTGAATGCTTGTCCAATAGAGAACAACACGGCGTTGCCGAGTCCACCACCGGCCAGCAGCACGGTTTCGCCCGATGCGATTTCTGTCGGTGTGCCCGTCGGACCCATCAAGATGACGGGTTCGCCCGGACTCATCGCAGCCACCAGATCCGATGAGCCGCCCATCTCCAGGACGATGCAGGAGACCAGTCCTTTTTGCGCATCGACCCAGGCGCCGGTCAGGGCAAGTCCTTCGGTATGCAGTCGGGTGTGGGCGACGAGCTTCGAGAGTGACTCGAAATTTTGCAGTCGATAAAACTGTCCTGGCTGGAACTTTCGAGCAGCCGCTGGCGCCTTGAGAACGATTTCGACAATGTTGGGTGTTAGCCGTTGCACGAGGTGGACCGTAGCGAGCAGATCGCGCGACAACGACGAAAAGAACTCCTGGGTCGAAAGCGCCACAGCGGGCGGCGTGCGCTCAAGCAGGCGAGAGATCCTCGGGTACCCCTGGCGGGCTGAGGCCATCGCCTTTACAACGTTGCCAAAGTACGATGGGTGCAGATCTCCGAAGAAGCTCACGAAGCGGCCATTGGGCAAGCGCGTGAGCAGCACATCGGCGCTTTGTGGTTTGGCCAATCCGTATGCGGGTTTGATCGGCCGGCCCTCTTCATCACACGCGCTGAAATACTTTCCATCGAGTCGGAAATGCGCCGCATCTTCGCGCGCCAGTACGGTATTGGGTGAGGTGCCGGCGGCCACCAGCACGGTGTGTGCCGACATCCAGTGTTCGGAATCGGAGCGCCACTTGCCGTCTTCGCCGAGACGCTGACGATGAAAGCGAACCCCTTTGACCGTACCGTAGTTATCGACTTCGACGCCAGCGGGCGACATGGCTTCGACAAACGAAACCCCCTCTTCCAGCGCCTTTTCCACTTCTTCGTGGTTCAGTGTGTACGAAGGGCTGTCGATAAGCCGGCGCCGGTACACGATCTTGGCGCCACCCCAATGCCGCAACAGTTCCGCGATGCGGGCCGGGCGGCCTTCGCGCTGCGCGAGTTCGCGCTCATTGCGCATCGCTCGCCCGTGGGCCAAGAACTCCTCGGCGATTTCCCGATCCAGATCGTCCCAACGGTCGCGGATCGCGTCCTCGCCGATATCGTCGGCGAGTCGTTCGTAACGATAAAGGAACTTCTCGACCTGCACGACGTAATAAGCCAAGGACTCCGTTGCCGCATCAATCGCCGTCAGTCCGCCCCCAATGACGATGACTGGCAGACGCAGCTGCAAATTCGCGATGGAGTCGCGCTTGGCGGCACCCGTTAGTTGCAGCGCCATCAAAAAATCCGAAGCCGAACGCACACCCCGCGCCAATCCATTGGGAACATCCAGTGTGGTGGGTTTGCCCGCTCCCATGCACAGTGCGATGTGGTCAAATCCCATTGCTAGCGCATCGTCGAGGTCGATCGTGCCGCCAAACCGCACACCGCCAAACATGGTGAACTCATCTCGCCGCGCGAGGAGCAGGCGAATCAGCTTCAGGTTATTCTTGTCCCATCGCACGGTAATTCCGTACTCGGCCACCCCGCCAAATCCTGCGAGCACGCGTTGGTCAAGCGGCTCGTAGATCGATCGGATGTCATGCAGCGGTTCAAAGCTCGTGCGGCTGCCATCTAGCCTCACGCCCGCCAGCGTCTCGGCCAGCGGCTCGACTTTCAGTCCGTCGATCCCAACGACCGTATGGCCGTCATTTAGGAGGTGATGCGCCAGCGTGTAGCCGGCGGGCCCCAGTCCGACTACCAGCACCTTTCGGCCGGTGCATGCGCGCGGATACGGCCGTGCGAGATTTAGCGGATTCCAACGAGTCAGCAGGCTGTATATCTCGAAGCCGAACGGCAGCTCGAGCACGTCCTTTAGCGCGCGTGTTTCAACTTGCGGAATATTGACTGCATCCTGCTTTTGGTAGATGCAAGCCTTCATGCAATCGTTGCAGATTCGATGGCCGGTGCCAGCCACCATCGGGTTGTCCACCGTAATCATGGCCAGCGCCCCGATTGGGCATCCTTGCGACTTTAGCAGCTGAAATTCAGAGATGCGCTCCTCCAGTGGACAGCCCGACAGGGTTACTGCAGAGGCGCTTTTTTTGTAGACGACTGCGTGCGGTGCATCCTTGGCCGGACGCTCTTTGGGTGCGTCGGCGCAAGAGTCCTTCTTCTGCGGGTGGCGCTCGATGCAATAATGGGCTTGGTCCAATGCACCGGCCAGATCAAAACCCGCATCGGTCAAACCAAAGCCGTCGCGTCGCCGCAAGTGCTCGGGCAAGATGCGCAGCTCCGAAACCCCATTGCTGTTTTGCCATTGGGCCGTACGAACCAGGTTCGTCGGATCGACCGCGTTCGGAATCTTGAAGAGCAACCCGTCATGGTGACGTTGTCGACCGGCCGGTGTGTGGACCGCCCACGCCGCGTACTGCTGTGCGAGTAAAAGCGCTTGGGCGTTAGCTGCTTCGTCTGACATCCAATCACTTACCTTGCCGGCAAATTGCTGCTCGCTAAAGGACTCGCCCAGTAACTGTTGCAGTTCGACGTACAACGCATCGCCATCGAGCTGCATTGCTTCCTGCGGCTTGATCTTTTTTGCCGCTTGCCGCTGAACGAACTCACGCTTGACCCGAAACAGCAACTCAAGGTCGGTGTGGCGTTGCTTGAGCACTTTGAGCTGCGCATCCACGCCGAAGAGCTTGGCGATGAAGGCCTCGAGCAGGGGCGCAATACGCAGTGCTAAATCGGACGCAGCGCTGCGCGAAATGTCAGCCGCGCGGCTGCGCGCTTGCACCAGCTCCTGGCGCAAAGATGGCTCGGCCGCATCCAATTGCTTTAAAAATATGTCATCGACGCGGACCAGGTTCTCGCGCCGATATAAGTCGGCAACCGAAAATCCGTGGGCAAGACTTGGCGATTCTGTGCGGTTCATCGTGGACGGCTTGGAGGACGCAAATCAGCTGCCGGCGGCTTGTGCCTGCGCGAAATCGGCTGACTACGCGATTGCAAACGTCGGGTACCACGAGATGATACTGGCAAGCCCGAGCGGCGCGGACACTCAGGAGTCGGGACAAGGCAAGTTCCGCAAGCAACGCGCCGAACAAAATAGTCCAAAGGTCAAGCCCATGCGGGAGGCGAGCAACCCACGAAACCAAGAGCGGCGCCGTAGGCAGATCAGGTGAGCCTGGAGGTCGGCGCGTAAAAAGGCGGCGCCCTTGTGGCGGATAGGACACGGTGGTGTCGCGTCGCTTGCTGGGGAAATCGGGATTCAGCGCAGGGATCACGCGCAGGTCAAAGCAAGCATTTGCGCGGATACGCCGCGCCCGCGTCCGATTTGCCTAGGATCCGATCAATCCGGCCGCTACGTTGATGGACATGCCGATGATTGCGGCATTAAACAAGAAACCCAGCATGGAATGGCTAAGGACTACCTTACGCATCGAGCGGGTCACCACGCTCACGTCGGACGTCTGCGCCGCTGCCGCGATCGTAAAAGAAAAATAAAGGAAGTCCCAATAATCGGGTGCAGCCGCTGCCGCATCCGCAAAGCGTAGGGGCGCCGATCTTGCGCTGAGCGGTAAAACATGCGCGCGCAGTGCAATGTGAACATCGTGTTCACAAAGAACCACGAGCCAGGCAGGGTACTTGCCGTCAGCGCTTAGTGAATCAGCCGCTCACCAGCGCGAAGTTCCCTAGTTGCTGCGAGTTCCAGCACGATTGCGGCCAGGCTCGCCACCGCGGTAATCGACAAAGTGCCAAAACGGCTGCTGCGCTTAGGTCCTCTGTCTCGGCGATGGCTTGCACGCGCGCAGAGGTGCAGCGAACCATCAACCACCCGACCATGATGAGATAAGTCCAAACCGCGATGTTCCAGCCAATGAGCACGCCAGTGGCTGGCCGAGGCGCCTGCGGGGCAGCAAAACTGCCCCGCACAGGCTCAGCGCAAATCCGATCAATAATCGCGGCCGTCCTTGCACAAATCGTGCAAGGGGCAAGAAAAACGTCGAGCGCCAGTCGTGGGCGCAGACTTGAACATGCAAGGCATTAGAGCACAGTGTCGCATGGCTTACTTGGCCGTGCGGCGAGGGCGGACTGACCATTGCCCGCACGCGAGTGCGCGTTGATGCGGCACGACGAAGCGCAGATCGTCTACGCGCACCGCTGCGATACGTAGGCTTGCTTTATCGGGCCGCGGCCTGGCAATTCGACCGGGTCCGTAGGTTGACGCAGGTTGTTTTGTTGGCGCCTTTAGTTGCCAAGCCCGAAAAATCTTTGCAGTAACCCCTTTCTCTTGGCCTGCAGGACTGGTGCAGGATGGGCCATATCCTCTTCGTCCGCCATTTTCTTGACCGAGGCTGCGTAGTCGCGATCTTCGTGCGCGATATGGTTAAGCAGCCAGGTCGAGAGCATCGTGTGCAGCTCCTCGGTGATGTCTTCGCCCTTGGCCGCGCGCACCGTAAAGCCGTTCACCCGCCGAATGAAAAGCTCGTGAACCTTCTGGTGTGGTTTGAGGAAACGATAACCAGCTTCCTCCATAAGCGACTCTTCAAAGCCAAAGTGCGATTGCGTGTAATCGACTAGCTGCTCGATGATATGGCCTACGCGCGTGCGATCCTTTGCGATGCGCGCTTCTTCGAGCGCGTTGATGTACGAAACGATTCGTTTGTGCTGCGAGTCGATAACATCGATTCCTGTGTTCAGCGCTGAATTCCAGATGATAGGCATCCCATGCTCCGTTGCGTGCCCAGACACCGGGCCGCCTCGTGCAGATTAAGCGCAATTGTTTGGATGCGCTCAACGACGAGAGCGGCAAAGCGCCCCTTATTTCGCGGATCGCGCGCGACAAATGGGCGACGAAGCGCCCCCGATTTCGCGGATTGCGCGGGACAAACGAGAAGCACTTTGAACAACGGCCAAGCCCGCGCTTGGCCACAGGACTCGCAATCGATGAGGCCTGATTTATTGAGACAGGATGGCGAGGCACTTTGCGAAGCTGCCTCCTGATGCGGCAACTTGCACGGCGCGTCCCGCGATCTGCACAGGCGATCCAGCTGGTGGATCAGAGGCCCAGTTCAGCCAGGCCTGCAAGGAAAAGACGCGTACCGACCCACCTTAACGCCCCGAGGTACGGGCAACGGCCATTTCGTCCATCAATGCGCGCAGGCAAAATTCAAAACGCGGTCGGCCGAAGTGCCCGGTTGGGTTTGCGACCAGATCATCGTTTCTCCCGTCTTTTTTACAACCTCACCGCTGGCACGCGGCCCAGAATAAAAATACGTTTGAATCCAGCGAGCGCGTTGTGCTGCGCAGTCAAACTCGACCAGGCCGGCAACAGAAATGAATCCATCTTGCGCCGGTTTCTTGAAGTCCTGCATCTGCCAGGCCCGCCGCATGTTCGCACCAAAGCTCTCGATCGTCGCGGGATCGATGTACAGAGCTCCCACATCCTCCTCCATGCGTGCGACCTCGACCCATTCGGCCAGCGCAGGGGTACACGCCAGAGCAACAAGAAAAAATCCGATCTTGCGCATAGCGTTTTCTGCCCAGAGGTAATCGTTGCCGAGATGCCACTGTGGTGCCAGGTATTGGAGGCCACGCAAAATGAAGCGCTTCGCCCCGACCCGGTTGCATCATCCTACGCCAAAAGCAAGAGCATTTCGCTTGGCGCGCGCCGCTTTGCCTTCGGACCCCGATGGCTGAAAAAGATTGCCCGACCGCCCAGTCCGGGGCCCTTTGCGAGGCGTGCACTTCCTATTCGACGGTCACCGATTTGGCCAGGTTGCGCGGCTTGTCCACGTCGGTGCCACGAGCAACGGCGGTGTGATAGGCCAGCAATTGCAAAGGCGCCACGTGCAAGATGGGTGATAGGTCGCCGTAATGCTCGGGCATGCGAATTACGTGTATGCCTTCGTCGGGCTGAATGCGCGAGTCGGCATCGGCGAAGACATATAGCTGGCCACCCCGCGCCCGCACTTCCATCATGTTGCTCTTGAGTTTTTCTAGCAGGCGGTCATTTGGGGCTACGGTGACGACGGGCATGGCCTCAGTGACCAGGGCCAGGGGTCCGTGCTTGAGCTCGCCCGCAGGGTAGGCCTCGGCATGAATGTAGCTGATCTCTTTTAGCTTAAGCGCTCCTTCGAGTGCGATCGGATAGTGCAGGCCGCGCCCTAAAAACAAAGCGTGTTCCTTGCGCACGAATGTCTCGCTCCAAGCGATGATTTGTGGCTCCAGCGCGAGCACGCTTTGCAAGGCAGCGGGCAGATGGCGCAGGGCGCGGATCGCGGCAGCCTCTTGCGCGGGCGTCAGCCGACCTTGTGCGCGCGCAATGGCATTGGCCAGCAGGAACAAGCCCACAAGCTGTGTGGTGAAAGCCTTGGTCGATGCGACTCCGATCTCGACCCCGGCGCGCGTAAGAAACGTCAGGGCCGTCTCGCGCACCATGGCGCTGGAGGCGACGTTGCACACGGCTAGCGTCTGCTTCATCCCCAGGGCTTCGGCATGCTTGAGCGCAGCCAGCGTGTCGGCGGTCTCCCCCGATTGCGATACCACGACGACCAATGCGTTGGGGTTGGGCACCGACTTACGATAGCGATACTCGCTGGCGATCTCGACGTTTACCGGTACCTGCGCGATCGACTCGATCCAGTAGCGCGCAACACATCCTGCGTAGTAGCTGGTTCCACAGGCCAAAACCAGCACGCTGTCGATGCGGGCCAATACTTCCGGAGCAACTTCGCCGAACAGTGCGGGGTCGATGCCACTGGTTTGCCCTAGCGTGTCGGCAATTGCCTTGGGTTGCTCGAAGATCTCCTTTTGCATGAAATGACGGTACGGACCCAACTCCACCGCATTGGTAAATGCGGCGAGCTTGCGCTCGAACCGCTCAACGCGCTTGCCGCTTGCGTCGACAATGTGTGCCTGCTCGAGCTGTAAGTCGACCACATCGCCATCTTCCAGGTAAACAAACCGATCCGTGGCGCCGGCAAGTGCGAGCGCATCCGAGGCAAGAAAGTTTTCCCCCGCGCCCAGGCCCACGACCAGGGGGCTGCCGGCTCGCGCACCAACGACCCGCTTGGGCTCGCGGTGATGCAAGATGACAATGGCGTACGCGCCATGCAGGCGCTTGACGGCTTTTTGCACGGTCGAAAACAAATCGCCGTCATACAGGTGATCAACGAGGTGCGCGATGACCTCGGTATCGGTCTGGCTTTCGAACACATAGCCGACTGCCTGAAGCTCTTTGCGCAGCGACTCGTAATTCTCGATGATTCCGTTATGGGCCAAGGCGACGTGCGCAGAGCTTTTGCCGTCCGGTACGCCAGGGCCGTGAGAGACGTGAGGATGCGCATTTGCGGTTGTCGGCGCACCATGCGTGGCCCACCGGGTATGAGCGATGCCGGTCATTGCCGAGAGTCTTGCGCACTGGGCGTCAAGCTCCGCCACGCGGGCGACGCTACGCACGCGATGAAGCGCATTGTCGGCATGCACTGCTATGCCGCATGAGTCGTAGCCGCGGTACTCCAGTCGGCGCAATCCCTCCACCAGGAGCCGAACGATGTCACGCTGCGCTACGGCCCCAACGATTCCACACATGCCTTAGTCTTTCAAGCGAAATTGCCAACGGCACGATGCGCCGTGGGATAAAGCGCCAAATGATAGGTCCAACCGGCCGCCATCACCAAGTTTGGTGATCCACGCCGCGATGCCGTTTTTTGCCCCGACTTTTCGCGTTGGCGGCCGGCTCTGTGTTTGCTGCAATGACGGTTGTGCGAATTGCGGGGGAACGTTGCGATGCAAGTGCGGTTCGCCGAGCTCGCGTTTTGGTCCGTGATCTGCCCATGCAGGCTTTACAATGGGCAGTTTTTTCACCGCGCAGCCTCCTGTGGTGATTGATGGCCATGCAAACGCAGCAAGAAACCGGCGAAAACGACGCCCGAGCTTCGGCGCCGTCGGTTGTTGAAACCGACGCGCTCATCATTGGCGCCGGACCTGTGGGGCTTTTTCAGGTCTTTGAGCTCGGCCTTCTGGAAATCAAGGCGCATGTTGTTGACTCGCTGGCCCACATCGGGGGCCAGTGCATCGAGTTGTATCCGAACAAACCCATATATGACATACCGGCGGTGCCGGTTTGCACCGGGCGCGAACTCACGGAGCTGCTGCTAAAGCAGATTGAACCCTTCGGGGCGACGTTCCATCTGGGACAAACGGTGACGCAAGTGCAACGGCAAGAAGATGCCCGCTTCTTGGTGCAAACCTCGCTTGGCAATCGATTCTTAGCAAAGACGATATTCATTGCCGCCGGCGTTGGTGCCTTTGAGTCCCGCATGCTTCGCCTGCCGCAGATCGAGAAGTTCGAAGGCCAGCAGCTCTTTTACCGGGTCAAGAACCCGACGCAGTTCGCCGGAAAGAATCTAGTCATTGCTGGCGGTGGGGATTCGGCGCTGGACTGGGTTCTGAATTTCGCGCAAGAAGGCCCGAACCAGGCAGGCAGCCTCGTCCTCGTGCATCGGCGCGAAGGATTTCGCGCGGCACCGGCCAGCGTTGCCAAGATGCGCGAATTATGTGACCGGCGTCAAATGCGGCTGCTCATCGGACAAATAGTCGGCTTTGAAGAAAGCGACGGCAGGCTCGCGGCGATCAAAGTTGCGGATAGCCAGGGTGCGACAAGCCTTGTTAGGCTCGATGCACTGCTGGTCTTTTACGGCTTGTCACCCCGGCTGGGTCCGATCGCCAACTGGGGCCTGCAACTGGAGCGCAAGCAAGTTCTCGCCAATACCGAGACCTTCGAGACGAGTATTCCCGGGATCTTTGCCGTTGGCGATATCAATACCTACGCGGGCAAGAAAAAATTGATCCTGTGCGGTTTTCATGAGGCGGCGTTGGCGGCATTCGGGGCCGCCCGCTACGTGTTCCCGGACAGGGCAATTCGCGTGCAATACACGACAACCTCGCCCAAACTTCACAAGTTGCTTGGCGTCGAAACCCCGGTCCTCGACGACTGAGCTTTCAGCGCAAAGGCCACGATGTTTCCGCTACCTCCCGGCACCCAGACTCTGCTATGGATGAACGTCATCGCGTTTTTGCTCGACAGCTACCTTGGCGGGCGTTTGAGCCAGGAGCTGGCGCTTTGGCCCATTGGTTCCGGTGCGGTTGGCGGAACCGGCTTTCTGCCCTGGCAGCTGATCACCTATAGCTTTTTTCACGAGGGGTTTTCGCACATTTTCCTAAACATGTTGGGCCTGGTTATGTTCGGCTCCGACATCGAGCGCGTCTGGGGGCGAAGTCGGTTTCTGACGTACTACTTCAGTTGCGTGCTCTCGGCAGGCGTTACGCAACTTGTGTTTACTTGGGTGACCGGCTCCTTGGGCCCGACCGTGGGGGCTTCCGGGGGTGTGTTCGGTCTGTTGCTTGCCTTTGCCTTGCTGTTTCCGCGCCGCACGGTGATCTTGATTTTTCCACCAATTCCCATGCCCGCTTGGTTGTTCGTGACCGTGTACGGGATAATCGAATTGCTCCAAGGTGTAACCGGAACCCAGGCCGGTGTAGCGCATTTCGCGCATCTAGGCGGCATGTTGGGCGGCTGGCTGATGATCCGGTATGGCCGTCGGGGGCGACGTTAGGCTAAGCAAAATCCGCGTCGCACGCCTGAAGCAATCTGCGGGCGTGGTCCCAAGAGGAATCCCAGCGCGTTGCACCCCTTCGGCGGCAGCCAGGCCGCACTCCCAGGGTCCGAAGGCCCCTGCGTCGCCCGTAGCCCGGTCAAACCCGTGCAATGTCAAGGACAATCTGCGGGGACGGTGCGGGAAGCGGCCCAACTAAGGGGCGTTCTTAATCCAACGGTGTGCGCCCGGGCATTGGCCTAATTTCACCGGGGACTTGAGATCAGCCGTATCGGACCGATATACCAGGCAAGAGGCGGTCTCGGCCGGACCCTGGCAGGGGGACGCGGGTACTGCGGATTTTGGGAAAGCGCATTGCCATGAACATGCTCTACAACAGTTCGAATTATTGCGTCGTTCAGTTCTCCGACTTTGGCCAGGACGGACAGCACCCGGCGGGTGGCTTCGAAATCATGGATAAAGGATTGCGACGCGAGATTTTTCTCGATGGCAAACGCGCCGAGCAATTTCGCGATGATGTGGCACGGCTGATTTCCGATGAGACGACACCGGACGATTTTGATGCCTTTCTCGAGGGCTACGCCGGACTGATGACTCAACCGGTGACGCTGCACTAAGCAGCCCCGGCTCACCGGCCTGCGCGCCGGTATGTGTTTTTCGCCCCGCGGCATTGCGGGCGCACAGTTACGGCTCCGTACAATCCACCCTGTTACGGAGCCATTTAGAATGTCCGCGTCCCCAAGCCCAATGTCTACGCAAGCCAACAGTGAACCGGCGCTGCGCGAGTTGCTGAGCCGTCGCGTCCTCGTTTTGGACGGGGCGATGGGAACCATGATTCAGCGCCATCAGCTCAGCGAGGCCGACTTTCGCGGCGCTGATCGAACGCAGCGCTTTGCCGCACACCGTGTTGACCTAAAGGGCAACAACGAACTGCTTCAGCTTACCCGCCCAGAGGTGATCGAGCAGATCCACGAGCAGTACCTTGAAGCCGGTTCGGATCTCATCGAAACCAATACCTTTGGCGCTACCCGCATCGCCCAGGCGGACTATGGTTTGTCCGAACTCGCCTACGAGATGAACGTCGAAGCGGCACGCTTGGCTCGGCGTGCCTGCGCGCGTTTTTCGGATCGGCAGCGGCGCCGTTTCGTGGCGGGCGCCATGGGACCAACCCCGAAGACCGCATCGATTTCTCCGGACGTCAACGATCCGGGCGCGCGCAATATCACTTTCGGCGAACTTGCGCTCGCCTACGCAGAGCAGGCACGGGGTCTTCTTGACGGTGGCGTTGACCTGCTGCTGATCGAGACGATCTTTGACACGCTCAACGCGAAGGCGGCGGTGTTTGCAATTGAACAGGAATTCGAGCGTCGGGGCGCTCGCGTGCCAATGATCATCTCGGGTACGGTAACGGATGCATCGGGGCGAATTTTGTCGGGGCAGACTGTCGAAGCGTTCTGGAATTCGATGCGACACGCCCGCCCACTGGCAATTGGCCTAAATTGCGCCCTGGGCGCTGCCTTAATGCGGCCCTACATCGAGGAGCTCGCACAGCTGGCCGACACTTTCGTGTGCGTATACCCCAATGCGGGCCTACCCAACCCAATGTCCGACACGGGTTTTGATGAGACCCCGGAGATTACATCGCGGCTGATACAGGAATTTGCGCGCGACGGCTTGGTTAATATCGTCGGCGGTTGCTGCGGCACGACCCCCGCACATATCCGCGCAATTGCTGCAGCGGTGCAAGGTCTTGCGCCGCGACCAATACCAGCCATCGAGCCGCGTCTGCGCCTGTCGGGGCTTGAGGCGCTGAACCTTGGCCCGGACTCGCTCTTTGCCAATGTCGGCGAGCGCGCCAACGTCACGGGTTCGCGGCAGTTTGCCAAGCTCATCCTAGAGGGTCAATTCGAGCAAGCTGTCGCGATCGCGCGCCAGCAGGTGGAAAACGGCGCGCAGATCATCGACGTGAACATGGACGAGGCGATGCTCGACTCGGCAGCGGCGATGCAGCGCTTTTTAAACCTGATAGCCGCCGAGCCCGACGTCGCGCGAGTTCCTGTGATGATCGACAGCTCCAAGTGGCCGGTGATCGAGGCCGGTCTGCAATGCCTGCAGGGCAAGTGCATCGTCAATTCGATCTCGCTCAAGGAGGGGGAGACAGAATTTTTGCGTCAGGCGCGGCTGGCGCGCCGCTATGGCGCGGCGATGGTGGTAATGGCCTTTGACGAGAAAGGTCAAGCCGACACTTATGAGCGGCGCGTGCAGATTATCGAACGCAGCTACCGGCTTCTCGTCGATCAGGCCGGTGTGATGGCGGAAGACATCATCTTCGATCCGAATGTTTTCGCCATCGCCACGGGGATTGAAGAGCACAACCACTACGCAGTCGATTTTCTTGATGCAACTCGCTTTATTCGCCGCACATTCCCACTGGCCCATGTCAGCGGCGGCATATCCAACGTCTCTTTTTCTTTCCGCGGCAATGACCTGGTGCGCGAGGCCATTCACACGGTGTTTTTGTACCACGCGATTCGCGCCGGCTTGTCGATGGGGATCGTTAACGCGGGGCAGCTCGGCGTGTACGAGGACATCGAACCCGAATTGCGCGAGCGCGTCGAGGACGTGGTGCTCGACCGGCGCGCCGACGCTGGCGAGCTCCTGGTGCAGCTTGCGGAGCAGCGCAAGGGTTCAGCGCGCCGGCGTGAAGAGGATCTGGCATGGCGCGCGGAACCGGTGGAAAAACGCCTGGTGCACGCCTTGGTGCATGGCGTGACGCAGTACGTGATCGAGGACACCGAACAGATTCGCGCGCAGATTGAGCGCCGTGGCGGACGCCCTATTGAGGTCATCGAAGGGCCGCTGATGCAGGGAATGAATGTTGTGGGCGACCTCTTTGGCAGCGGCAAGATGTTCTTGCCGCAGGTCGTCAAATCGGCGCGTGTGATGAAACAGGCGGTGGCGTATCTCGTTCCTTTCATCGAGGCGCAAAAAGCTGCTAGTGGTGAAGCCGGGCGCAGGAACGGAAAAATCGTCCTCGCAACGGTCAAAGGCGACGTGCACGACAT
>CAZSOI010000550.1:0-2483 GCA_964608115.1 uncultured Burkholderiaceae bacterium
GTCCGATCGATCCGCGGGCAATCGCTGGCGCCTGCGGTTGAGCCAGATGCGCAGCTGCGACAGATCTTTGGTGTTCAGGACGTCGTCCTTCGAAAGCCATCCGCGGCGCGCCTGACCGATCCCAAATCGCAGGTTGTCAAAGTCCGGCGGCGAGTGCGAATCGGAGTTGATGGCAATGGGCACGCCTATATCACGGGCTACGCGACACCACGTATCGAGAAGATCGAGCCGTTCCGGATGTGCGTTTAGCTCAAGGGCGACCTGGCGCGCGGCGCACTTTCGAATAACCGCTGCCATATCGACATCGTACGGTTCTCGCTCGTCGATGAGTCGACCCAGCGGATGGGCGAGCACGTCCACCGGCAAGTCCAGGGCGCGCAAAATCCTCTCGGTCTGACGCGCGCGAGGTAGAGCAAAGCTCGAGTGAATTGCTGCAACGACGATATCGAGCGGTGCGAGAGCATCGGCCGGCAGATCAAGTGACCCGTCGGGAAGTATGTCCACCTCAATACCACTGAGTATGGCAATTGAAGTCTCGCGTGCACGCTCAATTTTTGCTAGCTCCGAGCGTTGCTGAGTCAGGCGTTTGACATCCAGGCCATGGGCCACCGCCAGCCGTCGGCTGTGATCGCAAATTGCAATGTATCGCAGCCCCCGCTGTGCGGCTGCCGCCGCCATCGCGCGAATCGTGGCTGTGCCATCGCTCCAGTCCGAATGCACGTGTAAATCGCCCGCCAGATCCGAAAGACGAATCAGATCAGGCAAGCGGCCGTCGCGAGCGGCTTCGATTTCGCCCCTGTTCTCGCGCAACTCGGGCGCGATCCACGGCAAACCCAAAGCTTCATACACCGATTGCTCCGTCTCTCCGGCAATGCGCTGGCGTCCGCGGAAAAGTCCGTATTCATTGAGCTTGCAGCCT
The DNA here is from genome assembly GCA_964608115.1 of uncultured Burkholderiaceae bacterium. Lineage (GTDB taxonomy): Bacteria > Pseudomonadota > Gammaproteobacteria > Burkholderiales > Burkholderiaceae_F > GJ-E10. Next base: position 920 of record CAZSOI010000550.1, read on the forward strand.
CGCGCGAGGGCGAGATTTCGTAACGCAATGTTATGCGCCTTGGAGCCCGTGAAATAAAGCAACGCGGCACCTGCACTGATTTTTTCCACCACACGCACATCGACCTGCATACCACTTTGCAGCACGATGGACGCACGCTTGTCGCCAACACTAATGCGCTCGCTGACATCCGGGTAGCGCGCAAAATGGTCACAGACCGCCTTGCCATCATCGGCAACCGCAAGCAGGTCAATGTCGCCGACGGTATCACGGGAACGTCGCAGGCTTCCCGCAACCATGACTTCGCGGGTCTTGGGCGTTGCGCGAAGGTAGTCGGCCAAAGCCTCGGCAACCAAGGTCGCCTCGGCGAGCTTATAGCGCTTCGTTTTCGATAGCCTCCCTTCGATGACCTCAATCAAATGCTGCTGTGTACGGGGACCGAAGCCGGCGATACCCTTTATGCGATTGTCCTTCGCAGCCCGAAGCAGCTGTGGAAGGTTTTGAACATGCAATTCCTCGAACAGAGCACGCGCCTTTTTGGGGCCGATTCCCGGGACATGCAGCAAATCGGCTACCGAGGGCGGCACCTCAAGGCGCAACTGCTCCAAAAGTCCGCTATGACCGGTAGTGGCAATTTCACGAATCTTCGCCGCAAGGTCCTCGCCGATCCCGGGGAGCTTTGGCAGCGGTTTGCCTGCGGCGACGAGAGCCGCCAGATCCGTCTGCAGGCCGCCAATGATGCGAGCCGCATTGCGGTAAGCGCGAATGCGAAACGGATTGGCGTCCTGTACGGACAGCAGATCGGCAATCTGTTCGAAAGCTGCGGCGATTGCTTGGTTCGAGTTTACGTTCATCTCCGCGCGTTTGTCAGAGTTCCGCTGATGCTAGGGCGGAGCGCCAAGGTCTGAAAGCCCGTCAACCGTTGCTCGCGTCGCCCGTGGCCTCGTAGTCACCAGGCGATGGCCGATCGGTAATTACGCAGTCGGTCGTGAGGATAAGGCCGGCGACCGATGCGGCATTTTGCAGCGCTAACCGGGTGACTTTGGTCGGATCGATAACCCCCATCGCGAACAAGTCACCGTATTCCCCAGTTGCTGCGTTAAAACCAAAACTACCCTCGCGGCTGCGAACGGTTGCGAGCACAGGTGCCGCCTCCAATCCGGCGTTGGCCACGATTTGCCGTAGTGGTTCTTCCAACGCACGCTCCACGATACGGATACCCGAGCCTTGTCCCAGCGTCGAGGGCGGCAAGGTCTTTAACACAACGCCCGCGCGAATTAGCGCAATCCCTCCGCCGGGCCCGATTCCTTCCTCCACCGCCGCGCGCGTCGCATGTAAGGCATCCTCGACGCGCGATTTTTTTTCCTTCATCTCCAATTCCGTCGAAGCGCCAACCTTGATCAGAGCGACACCGCCAGTGAGCTTTGCCATGCGTTCCTGAATTTGCTCGCGGTCATACGAGTTTGTTGCCGCATCGAGCTGCGTGCGCAATGCCGCCACTCGTTCGCTGATGCGGGCGCTATCGCCGCCGCCGATAAGTGTCGTGTGCTCGTTATCGATCTCGATGCGTCGCGCCTGGCCAAGG